>NZ_JBQFOU010000002.1:0-513376 GCF_056533845.1 Ruegeria sp. F5
CGCCCGTCGGATAATAAACACCCGTTACACCACCCGTCCCAATCGTGATGAACTCCTCAGAATACGCCGCAGGCGCAAAAAAGGCGGCGGCCGCAAAGGCGGTAAGGCTGACTTTAACTTTGTTCTTCATAACTGTTCTCCCTGTCGTCTTTTTCCGGCAGACTTGACGAAAACCGAAGGCGGGAAATTGTGCCGCCCTGGAAACATAAAGCATGTCAGTATCTGATTTTTTCCAAAGTCTCCCAACAAATACGAGGTTTCATTCAGAGACAGCACTTGTCAAGTGCAGCCCCTGCCCGCGCCCGCAAAAGTCTCAGTTTTGAAGATATCCGGAGGAATTTCCCCGTCTGCCCCGGGGTAAGACCGTCTGACAGGTCCACTGAACATAAACAGTGATAATTGCGAATGTTGCGCCGCAAAATCAAATTGACGCTGGATGTGGTGCCCTTCCCCGGACTCGAACCGGGACGCCGTTGCCGGCAAGAGATTTTGAATCTCTCGTGTCTACCATTCCACCAGAAGGGCACTGTCACTGGATTAGCGCCCAAAAAAGGGAAGGTCCAGAGGCAAAAATAAAGCAGTGAACTGTTTGTTTCCTTGACGGTGGTTGACGGGTCTGCGGGCGCGTGTTTTGGCTTGCACGGTTAGGGAATGGGATTTGAGTATCTTATGTTACGAGCGCTTTACGATTGGACGATCCGGCTGGCGGAGCATCCGCATGCCCTTTGGGCACTGGCGATTGTGGCCTTTATCGAAAGCTCGTTCTTTCCGATCCCACCCGACGTTCTGATGATTCCGATGATTATCGCACGGCCGTCGCGGGCCTGGCTGATCGCGGGGGTTGCATTGGTGGCCTCGGTTCTGGGGGGCTTGCTGGGTTATGCCATCGGCGCGTTCGCCTATGAAAGCATCGGTCAGCCCATCCTCGAAGCCATGGGCAAGGCGCATGCGATGGAGGAGTTCAACACCCGCTTCAACGATTTCGGCTTCTGGGCCGTTCTGGCCGCCGGTGTCACGCCCTTCCCCTACAAAGTCATCACCATCATGTCCGGCTGGACCGGGATGCCACTTGGAACGTTCATTGCGACCTCGATTCTGGCGCGGGCGATGCGGTTCTTTTTGGTGGCCGGATTGCTGTGGAAATTTGGCGAACCGATCCGCGAATTCATCGAAAAACGCCTTGGCCTGATGTTTACGCTCTTCATCATCTTGCTCTTCGGCGGGTTTTTGATAGTGCGTTACCTATGACAAAAAGAACAAGCTATGTGCTATTGGCCGCCGGTGGTTCGGCGGCGATGCTGCTGGGTGCCTGGGCCTTTCAATATCTGGGCGGTCTTGCACCCTGCAAAATGTGCATCTGGCAGCGTTATCCGCATGGCGCTGCTGTACTGATTGGGGCTTTGGCCCTTTCTGCGCCCCATGTGCGGCTGTTGCCTGCGCTGGGGGCTTTGGCGGCGCTGGTGACCGCTGGCATTGGCCTGTTCCATGCGGGGGTCGAGCGTAAATGGTGGGAAGGTCCGACCAGTTGCACCTCGGGCGATATTGGCGGGCTGTCGACGCAAGAGTTGATGGATCAGATCATGTCCGCCCCGCTGGTGCGCTGCGACGACATCCCGTGGGAGATGCTGGGCCTTTCGATGGCCGGGTGGAACGCCGTGATCTCTGCCGGGCTGGCCCTGATCTGGATCGCAGCCTGGCGCGCGCGCTAAGCGTCCAGTTCTGCATCCCAGTACAGGAAGTCGATCCAACTGTCGTGCAGGTGGTTGGGCGGGAATTTCCGCCCGATATTGCGCAGGGCTTCGGCATCGGGCTGACGCGGCGGCTTGCGCAGGCTCATCCCGGCTTGCCGCAGCGATTTCGACCCTTTGCGCAGGTTGCACGGGCTGCAGGCTGCGACAACGTTCTGCCAGCTTGTGACGCCCCCGGCGGCACGCGGCACAACGTGGTCAAATGTCAGATCGCCCCGGCTACCGCAGTACTGGCAGCAGAACTCATCCCTCAGAAATAAATTAAAGCGCGTGAAGGCCACGCGCTTTCTGGGTTTTACATAGTCTTTCAAAACAACGACCGAGGGTATTCGGATCTCGGTGCTCGGGCTTCGAACGACCTCGTCGTATTCAGCCACGATGTCGACCCTGTCCAGCCAGGCGGCCTTGATCGCCTCTTGCCAGGGCCACAGCGACAGCGGATAATAGGACAAGGGGCGGTAATCGGCATTCAAAACCAGCGCCGGGTGATGCTTGAGCGCACCTGGCTCCCTGACAAATTCGGTCCTGAAGTCTCCGTCCATCACAGAATCGCTCCTCGCTCTCAGCTGCCCGTTTGTGACACCAGAGCGGGGAGCACCCGCCCCGGCCTTATAATGACTATATATCGTGGTAAAACTCTGACAAGCCCTGATTTTCCACAATATGTCGCAGACTGAGTACGCCTGTTCCGTAACAGACACGTGACAGTTATCCACAGGTTGCACCTGCTGTGCCCTTCGGGCTATGGGCGGGTCATGTCCTGGTTCATTCGCTTCAACAAACCGTTCGACGTGCTGCCGCAGTTCACCGACCGCGCGAATGAGGATTCGCCGCGCCGGACCCTGTCGGATTTCATCGACCTGCCCGGGGTCTACCCGGCCGGGCGGCTGGATCGTGACAGCGAAGGTCTGTTGCTTTTGACCGATCACGGGCGGTTGCAGGCGCAGATATCGGACCCCAAACACAAGATGGCCAAGACCTATTGGGTGCAGGTCGAAGGCGAACCCGATGCTGCCGCTCTGAAGGCGTTGCGGGACGGGGTTGAATTAAAGGACGGCCTGACCCGACCCGCCAAAGTGCGCGAGATCGACGAACCCGAAGGGCTATGGCCGCGCACCCCGCCGATCCGCGTGCGCAAGACTGTGCCCGACAGTTGGATCGAGTTGACGATACGCGAAGGCAAGAACCGGCAGGTGCGCCGTATGACGGCGGCTGCCGGTCTGCCGACGCTGCGCCTGATCCGCTACCGGATCGGAGATTGGACACTGGACGATCTGGAACCCGGTCAATGGGACAGCCTGCCAATGCCAGCCCTGAACGCCGCGCCGCAACGCAAACGCGACCGCCGCGTGCGGCGGTGACAGGGCAAGCCGCAATCTGTTAAACTGGGGCTATGAAAGTCACGCCTCAAACACCTGTTCCCTCGGCCATTCTGGAAGCGGCGCTCTATGTGGATGACCTTGACGCCGCCGAACGGTTCTATGGCGAAACGCTGGGGTTGGAGCGCGTTCAGCGCGTCGCGGAACGCCATGTGTTCTACCGGGTCGGTGGCTCGGTGCTATTGCTGTTCAACGCGGATGAGACGGAAAAGCCGCCCCTGAACCCGGACCTGCCCGTGCCGCCTCATGGCGCGCGGGGCGCAGGGCATGTATGCCTTGTCCTGACGCGGGAGGAAATCGAGGTCATGCGCAAGCATCTGCTGAACTGGAACATTCCAATCGACGCGGAATTCGACTGGCCCAGCGGGGCGCGGTCCTTGTATGTGCGCGACCCGGCGGGCAACTCGGTTGAATTTGCCGAAGCGCACCTGTGGGATTAGCGCAGATCGTACCGCTTTGAGATGCGGTTGACCGGTGTGCCATCCCGCAGCGGAACGCCATGCGCCACGGAATAGTCCCGAAACCCCATCTTGTCATAGTAACTCAGGCCCGGAACGTTGTCCGCCCGGATGGTCGCATTGATCGCCGATAACCCCAGCGCACCGGCGGTTTTCACCGTCTCGTCAAACAGCGCCCGCCCCGCACCGCGTAAGACGGGGTGGCGGCGGGTGAAGGTCGCGATATCGGCGCAGGTGTCGGGCAAATTCTCATGCGTGCCCAGCCACTGAAACCCGGCCACATCGCCCTGATCATCCAGCGCGACGTGGCAGCAAATCTTGTCGGCCCCGTCCAGATAGCTCTGCGCAAACAGGATGTCCGAGAACGGGATTTCATGTGCAGTCGTGCCGCCAGCGGCGATGATGTCGTTGAGGATGCGGCACGCCTCGGCCACATCCTCTCGCATCATCGGGCGGACAGCGATCATGGTCACAGGCTCAGCTTGTCGCGCATGAAGGCGAGCGCCACGCTCAGGCCATCGGGGGCGATGCCGTGGCCGGTGCCTTTCATGACATGGGCGTAGATCTCTTTGAACCCTGCGCCCTGCAGAGCCTCGGCGGCTTCGGGCAGCGATTGCGGCGGCACCACGTCGTCCACATCGCCATGCACCAGCAATACGGGCATCCGGCTTACCACCTCGTCGGCCAGCAGATCGGGTTCCAGCAAACGGCCCGAGAAGGCAACGATCCCCGCCACCGGGTCTTCACGGCGCGGGGCCACGTGCAGGCTCATCATCGTACCCTGAGAGAAACCGAACAGCACGACCTGCTCGGGCAGCACGTCTTCGTCGACCATCAGCGCGTCCAGAAAGGCGTTGAAATCCTCGACCGCCATCTCCATGCCACGCCGCGCTTCTTCCTCGGACGAGCCGTCGATCCACGGGATCGGAAACCATTGAAATCCGTTGGGCATTCCGGGGATCTGCTCGGGCGCGTCGGGGGCGACGAACAGCGTATCGGGCAGATGTTCGCCCAGCGGGTCGGCCAAACCCAGCAAATCGGCCCCGTTGGCCCCATAGCCATGCACGAACACCACGACCGAGCGTGTATCGCCCGAAACCGGCTCTTTTCGGAGCGCATTCAAAACTCGAGTCATCTGATCCCTTCTCGTTCCTTGGCCACCCGGTAATAGGCCCACAAAACCCGCGCCGCAACCGATCGCCAGGGCGACCAGGCCTCGGCCATCTGGCGTAGCTCTTTGTCCGTGGGGCGCTTGGGCAGATCGTAGAGAATCCGCGCGGCCTCCTGCAGGGCCAGATCGCCCGGAGCGATAACATCGGCCCGCCCAAGCGAGAACATGGCGTAGATTTCAGCGGTCCACACCCCGATGCCGGGCACCTCGGTCAGAACTGAAACAACCTTTGCATCAGAAACGTCGCGCAAGGCATTGTAATCAATACGTGCTTCGGCCAGCGCGCGGGCATAGCGGATTTTCTGGCGGCTCAGCCCCACGGCGCGCAGATCGTCATCCGTGGCCCACATGATCTTGCGCGGTCCGGTCAGTTTCGCATCTTTCAACCGCTTCCAGATCGCATTGGCCGAGGCCACGCTGACCTGCTGGCTGACAATCGCGCTTAGCAGCTGGGCAAACCCGTCCGGGCGGCGACGCAAGGGCAGCGGGCCGGTCTGGTCCATCGCATAGGCCATGCGCGGGCACGCCCCGGCCAGCCACTCGGCCCCTTCGGCAACGCAATCCGGCGTTTCGATGATACGTCCAACGGTCATGCGCTCTCCGCTTTGTGAATTTATCCGCACGTTAGGCGGCTTTGCCGCATATGCAAGCCGCTTGTACGCGGGTCTTTTCGCGGCTACGCATGGCGCATGACACTGACCACCGCGACCCCGGACAATTCTCAGGCCAAACGCAACGTTGCGGTTCTGGTTGCGGCGCAATCGATTCTGGGCGCGCAGATGCCGATGATTTTCATCGTCGGAGGGCTGGCCGGTCAGTCGCTTGCCAGCAACCCCTGCCTTGCCACCCTGCCCATTTCGCTGATCGTTCTGGGCTCGATGCTGGCGGCCACGCCGATCTCGGGCATCATGCAGCGCTGGGGCCGCCGGGCGGGGTTTCTGGTGGGCGCAACTGCCGGGGCCTGCGGCGGTCTGGTCGGGGCTTATGGCCTTTATCTGGGGTCCTTCCCGATCTTCCTGCTGGGCAGCCTGCTGACCGGCATCTACATGAGCGCCCACGGCTTCTACCGGTTCGCCGCCGCCGATACGGCATCCGACGACTTCCGGCCCAAGGCGATCTCGTACGTCATGGCAGGCGGTCTGGCCGCTGCCATCATCGGGCCGCAGATCGTCAAACTGACCTCGCAGGCCTATGTGATCCCGTTTCTGGGCACCTATCTTGCGGTGATCGCGCTGAACGTCTTCGGCTCGGCCCTGTTCTTTTTCCTCGACATTCCGACGCCACCCAAACCATCCGAAGACACCCCAAAAGGCCGCACGCGGCTGGAGCTGCTAAAAACGCCGCGCATAGCCGTCGCCATCATCTGCGCCATGGTGTCCTATGCGTTGATGAATCTGGTCATGACCTCGACCCCCCTTGCCGTCGTCGGCTGCGGATTTTCCGCCAATGACGCCGCGGATGTTGTCACAAGCCATGTTCTGGCCATGTATGTCCCCAGCTTCTTCACCGGGCACCTGATCGCGCGGTTCGGGGTGGAAAAGATCGTGGCACTCGGTCTGGCTATCCTCGCAGGAGCTGGCGTCGTGGCCCTGCAAGGGGTCGAGTTGGGCAATTTCTTCTTCGCCCTGATCCTGCTGGGCATTGGCTGGAACTTCGGCTTTATCGGAGCCACCAGCATGCTGGCGGCCTCGCACGAGGTCCACGAACGCGGGCGGATGCAGGGCCTGAACGACCTTCTGGTGTTTGGCGGGGTAACTGTCGCATCGCTCGCTTCGGGCGGGTTGATGAACTGTTCCGGCGGCTCGCCGGTCGAAGGGTGGACAGCGGTGAATCTGGCCATGATCCCCTTGCTGACTTTGGCAGGTGGCGCGCTGTTGTGGCTGGTCCTCAGACCGGCAGACACCAGAACCGCCTGATCACCACCGCCCCGAGGCCGAGGTCCACATCAGCGACAACCGCCGACGCGCCTCGCCCTGTATCAAAACCCCCGAGGCGACTCGATCCGGGCGCGCGATGGCCTGTTTCAAAATCCACTCGGCCTGCCATCCGACATACATCGCCGGGCGCGCCTTGGCGGAAACGGCATCTCGCCGAACACGCGCCTTGGTCAAACGCGCAAGCGCCGATTGCGCCAAACTCCGTACACCCTCGGGCGTGCCATCCAGCAACGGAATCCGTCCCCGCGCCTCAAGTTCAGGAATGGCGCGCAACCAGTTCGCCACACCGACGCCATAGCCATAGTCGCGCACAACCGCTTCATCCGCCGTCCCCAAAGCCTGTGTGGCCGCGACCAGCAGAGACCCCGAGCTGTGGTTGATATAGGCATCGAAATGCGCCTGATCCTCGAACGGATCACGGTAGATATCCCAACGCCTTACGGCGATATATTCATCCAGTGCAGCCGCCAGATGCGGTGACAGCACACGCGACAGAGGGGTAACGACCTCATGCCGCCGCGCCCTCGGACCTTCGGCAATCTCCTGCAGCGCATCGCGCCACCATTGCAGACGCATCTCGGCAATCATGGCCTCTTGCGTCACCCAGGGGGCGCGCGCAACCTCGACATTCAACGCGTAGATCGGAAACAGGATCGGGCGCGCGGAAACCGGCGCTGCCATTGCGGCCAGAAATCGGTCAGGATCGGCCTTGTGCACCAAAGCGGCGCAGGCTTTGACGTCTTCGTCAAAGGAAACGCTCACTCGGCTGCTGCCTTTTGCGGCCCGCAATCCCGGACAAGTTTCCACTGGATCGCATCCAGCAGAGCCTCGAACGAGGCATCCACTATGTTCGCGCTGACCCCCACCGTGGACCAGCGCCGCCCCTGCCCGTCTTCGCTGTCGATGATAACGCGGGTGACGGCCTCGGTGCCGCCCTGCGTGATGCGCACTTTGAAATCGACCAGATGCATATCGTTCAGTATCTGGGAATATTGCCCCAGATCCTTGGCCAAAGCCTTTGCCAGAGCGTTGACCGGCCCCCGGTCACTGCCCTGTTCGTCATGCGATTCACTGACCGACAGCTTCTTTTCGCCATCGACTTTCACCACCACGACGGCCTCGGACAGGCTGACCATCTTGTTGTACTTGTTCTTGCGCCGCTCGACCGTCACCTTGTAACGCTTGACCTCGAAGAACTCGGGCAATTGTCCCAGCTCATCCCGCGCCAGCAATTCGAAACTGGCTTGTGCGGTGTCGTAGGAATAGCCCTCGGCCTCGCGCTGCTTGATCCGTTCCAGAATGCGCCCCAGCGCCGGGTCGCCCGACTCGACCGTCAGCCCCGCTTCGGTCAGACGCTTGCGCAGGTTCGACTGCCCCGCCTGGTTCGACATCGGGATAATCCGCGCATTGCCCACGGTGGCGGGCTCGACATGTTCATAGGTCGAGGGGTCCTTGAGGATCGCACTGGCGTGCAGACCGGCCTTATGTGCAAAGGCCGAGGCCCCCACATAGGCCGATTGCTTGCTGGGCACACGGTTCAGTATGTCGTCCAGCATCCTGCTGATCCGCGTCAGCCCGGCCAGCGCCTCGGCGCTTACGCCAATCTCGAAGCCCGAGGCATAGGGCTCTTTCAACAACAGCGTCGGGATCAGCGCCGTCAGATTGGCATTGCCGCAACGTTCGCCCAACCCGTTCAGCGTGCCCTGTATCTGCCGCGCGCCCGCGTCCACGGCAGCCAGCGAACAGGCCACCGCGTTTTCGGTGTCGTTATGGGTATGGATGCCCAGACGGTCGCCCGGCAACCCCGCCGAGATCAACTCCGAGACGATACGCCCGACCTCGGCAGGCAAGGCCCCGCCATTGGTGTCACACAGAACAACCCAACGCGCGCCTGCGTACAGCGCAGCGCGGCAGACCTGCGTGGCGTAATCGGGATTGTCCTTGTAACCGTCAAAGAAATGCTCGGCATCGAACAAGGCCTCGCGCCCCTGCGCCACGATATGCGCGACCGAGGCGCGGACATTCTCGACGTTCTCCTCCAGCGAGATACCCAGCGCGTGGGTCACGTGATAGTCATGCGACTTGCCGACCAGACACACCGCTTGCGTGCCTGCGTTCATCACCGCGGCCAGCACATCGTCATTCTCGGCCGACCGGCCCGACCGTTTGGTCATTCCGAACGCCGTCAACCGGGCCGAGGTCTTGGGGGCCGCATCGAAAAACGCGCTGTCGGTGGGGTTGGCCCCGGGCCAGCCGCCTTCGATGTAATCAACCCCCAAAGTGTCCAACGCCTGCGCGATCTGCACCTTTTCAGCGGTCGAGAACTGCACACCCTGCGTCTGCTGCCCGTCACGCAGTGTGGTATCGTAAAGGTAAAGACGCTCTTTGCTCATCAGACTTCTTCCAGCTTGCCGGCGTCGAATCCGGCTCCGGGCACCAGTTCGACCCCCTCTTTGCTCATCCGCACTTCAAGCCCGGCGGCAATATACGCGGATTTCAGACGATCGACTTCCGAAAAATCCTTGTTCTGCATCGCCGCCGCCCGCGCATGGGCCAACCGCTCGGCATGCGAGGTCAAATCCACCGCACCGGTTTCCGCCCAGGCCCCCATGTCGTCCGACAACAACCCAAGCACCTGCGCGCTGGCCAGCAATACCGCCGCGTCCCCGTCCGACGCGATCCGGTGGAGGTCCGCGATGGCACCCGCCGTGTTCAGGTCATCGCCAAGCGCCGCGATTACCGAGGGTGCCGCGCTGGCGGCGGGCTCGATGCCCGCTGTCAGCGCCCGCCACTTGCGCAGCGTCGCCTCGGCCTCGCGCGCCTTTTTCTCGGTCCAGTCCATCGGCTTGCGGTAATGCGTCTGCAGGAAGACGAACCGGATCACCTCACCCGGCACGCCCTTTTCCAACAAATCATGCACGGTGAAGAAATTGCCCAGCGATTTGGACATCTTCTTCCCCTCGACCTGCAGCATCTCGTTGTGCATCCAGACCTTGGCGAACTCACCATGCGGATGAGCGCACCGGCTTTGGGCGATCTCGTTCTCATGATGCGGGAACATCAGATCGTTGCCGCCGCCGTGAATGTCGAAACTCTCACCCAGCAGCTCATAGGCCATGGCCGAGCATTCGATATGCCAGCCCGGACGCCCGCGACCCCAAGGGCTGTCCCACCCCGGCAGTTCATCGGTCGACGGCTTCCACAGCACGAAATCCATCGGGTTTTTCTTGTACGGTGCAACCTCGACCCGAGCGCCCGCGATCATGTCATCGACCGACCGGCCTGACAGCTTGCCATAGTCCTCTTTCCAACTGTCGACTGCAAACAACACGTGACCCTCGGCCGCATAGGCATGGCCCTTGGCGATCAGATCCTCGATCATTGCGATCATCTGGTCGATATATTGCGTGGCGCGGGGCATCTCGTCCGGCTCCAACGCACCCAACGCACCCATGTCCTGCAGATACCAGCCGATGGTCTCGTCCGAGCGTTCCTGAACAAGCTGCTCCAACGATCCTTCGGCCCCGGCCTGTTTCCGAGACAGGGCCGTGGCGTTGATCTTGTCATCCACGTCGGTGAAATTGCGCACGTAAGTCACGTGATCCGCGCCATAGACATGGCGCAGCAAACGGTAGAGCACGTCAAACACCACCACGGGCCGCGCATTGCCCAGATGGGCGCGGTCATAAACGGTGGGTCCGCAGACATACATCCGCACGTTTTCGGGATCGATCGGAACGAAATCTTCCTTCGTCCGTGTCCGCGTGTTGTGCAGCTTGATGTGTGTCATCGGTCTGGCTCCTAAAGCTTGCGCGTTGGCGCGGGCTTAGCAACTTGTCTCAGAGATGAAAACGAAAGAAACCGGCCCGCTTGATAAATCAGCAGGTAATGCAGCAGATAATGATGCAGCTCTTGCGGCTCATGCCCCATCGCTTAACACGAGACAGCCCCCACGCCAAGGCTTGAGTTCGGGCGCGCCGAACGGCACTCTGCCCTTCATGAGCCGTGATGTTGTTAACGATATCTGCCGGGGCTTGCCCGGTGCCGAGTGGTCGGACCCTTGGGGTGGCGGTCACGATGCGTGGAAAATCGGGGGCAAGATGTTTGCCTGTATTGGCACGGCAAATGACGGGGTTTCCGTTAAAACGCCCGATGTCGAAACGGCGCAGATGCTGATTGATGCCGGGATCGCGGTCAAAGCGCCCTACTTTCACCGAAGCTGGGTCCGCCTGCCTTTCGACGCCGACCCAGACGAGATGCGCCACCGCCTGACAGCGTCCTACGATCTGGTGCGCGGGTCACTGACCAAGAAATTACAGGCGACGCTGCCGCCGCGAAGCTGATTGACAAATCCGATCTGCGATGCCCCATTCGGCGGTAAGGTCACGGGGGGCGACGGCATGAAACTGTCTCAGCG
Source organism: Ruegeria sp. F5 (assembly GCF_056533845.1). Classification (NCBI taxonomy): domain Bacteria; kingdom Pseudomonadati; phylum Pseudomonadota; class Alphaproteobacteria; order Rhodobacterales; family Roseobacteraceae; genus Ruegeria; species Ruegeria sp. F5. The sequence continues at coordinate 11,111 of NZ_JBQFOU010000002.1, forward strand.
TATCACTCAGCTTAACGGCGGCGGCAGCGACGGCTGGGATGTGTTTTATCGGGCACGGCGCATGGTCAGCGAAGGCCATGCGGTGACGGAACTGACCATCGGCGAACATGACGTGCGGACCGATACGTCGATTCTCGAGGCGATGGACATATCGGCCCGCGACGGGCACACCGGTTACGCGATGGTGCCCGGAACCGACCTGTTGCGCGATACCGTCGCCGCTCGGGTTCAGATGCGGACCGGCGTTCCGACCACCCGCAACAATGTCATGATCACACCCGGTGGCCAGTCCGCGCTGTTTGCGTCGCATGTGGCGCTGTGTGATCCGGGCGATGTGGGCCTGTTCCTCGACCCGTATTACGCCACCTATCCCGGAACGATCCGTGGTGCCGGGGCGATTGCGCGCGCGGTTCAGACCTCTGCCGCAGACGCGTTTCAACCCCGGTCCCAGCAGATCGACGCCGCCGCAGACGGGGCCGTTTCGCTTCTGATCAACACGCCCAACAATCCGACCGGTGCCGTATATTCACGCCAAACCCTTGAAGACATTTCCGAAGTTTGCAAAAGGCGCGATCTGTGGCTGATCTCGGACGAGGTTTATGACACGCAGGTCTGGGAGGGTGAGCACATCTCTCCCCGCGCCCTGCCCGGCATGGCCGAGCGGACGCTGGTGATCGGCTCCATGTCGAAATCCCACGCCATGACCGGCTCGCGCTGCGGTTGGATCGTTGGCCCGGAAGAGGTCATCAGCCATCTGATCAACCTCGCCACGCATACCACCTATGGCGTTCCGGGCTTCATTCAGGACGCGGCCAGTTTTGCGCTGAGTTCGGGCACGACGCTTGAAGAAAACATCGCCGCCCCCTTCCGCCGCCGGAGAGCTCTGGCCGTCAAGCTGCTGGAGGGTCAGAACACCGTCGGGCTGGTTCCCGCCCAGGGGGCGATGTACCTGATGCTGGATGTCCGCGCGACGGGCTTGAACGGCGAAGGCTTCGCCAATGCATTGCTGGACGCGCATTCCATCGCCGTGATGCCGGGCGAAAGCTTCGGCAAGGCTGCCGCCGGACATGTTCGTGTTGCGATGACGGTGGATAATGACCGGTTCGAGGCGGCCCTGAAAACTCTGTGCGACTTCGCCGCCAAACTGGCCAGCCGTCACGCGGCGGAATAAGGCGGATCAGAACCGGAACGTGGTGCGCAGGTTGAACACGTTTGCATCCAGACCGCCATTCGACCGTGTTATATCGTCAAAGTCCTGACGCAGGGCTTCACCGCTGATGACGAAGTTCTCGTTGATCGGATAAGCAACGCCGATCCCGTAAACGGCCGCCGTGTCATTATCGACCGAAGTATCGGCACGCGCCGCCCCCACGACCACATACCCCAGCGCCCCGCCAAAATCATAGCCGCCGCGCAGCTTGACGCTGGTCATACTGTCCAGACTACCCTGATTCTGGCTAAGGTTGAGAGACAGCCGGTTATATTCAAGCTCACCGCCCAGAACGAAATTGCCGAAATCCCGATCGTAGCCGATATGTGCCCCAAAGACCGTATTATCGTCGCTGAACCCGCCGGGGCCGTTAGCGTCAGCATATCCAAAGCTGAACCCGGCATAGGCCCCTGTCCAATCCTCGGCCAAAGCCGGTGCGGCGCTTGTCACAGCCATCGCCACAATCAGGGCCGAACAGAGTTTCATACACTTCTCCAAGACATATTGCCCGGGCTTTGGCTGCTTTTGGGCGTCAGCGAACCACTGTTTCGAACGTGGTCTCTAATTCCCAAAATTCAATTAACATCACAGGTTATTCCAAACTAAGTGATCCAACTATAACAGATTTCTTCCATAACGGGAAAAAAACTCAGACTTTTTCTCAAGTTGCCTGCACCAACCGAGGGTATAAGCCGGTTTTTGAGCCGCAAGTCGCAAACAGAACAGATTGCGACGGCCTGCGTCCGGATACTGAGGGCCAGAAGTTGAGGGCATGCATGCACAACGAAGTCTGGAAAATCCGGCTTATCAGCCGCACGATCGGGGCAGATCGGGGCCGTGCTGCGCGTGGGCGTCCGTGCGGGGCATAGCATCTGCCACCCTTGTGACTGCTCAACTATCGGAATTCAGACCATGAACGATCAACCCCGTAACACTTCGCGCAGCGGTGGACGCGCCGCGCGCCGTGCCGCCCGTGCCTCGGCACTGCCCGACCATCTGCGCCCGGTGCGCCCCGGACTTGAGGGCGGGACGTATAAACCGCTGACGCAACCTCAGGTAGAGCGCATCCACGAGGCCGCCCTGCAGGCGCTTGAAACGATAGGGCTGGCCGACGCCCCCCAAAGCGGCATCGATTATCTGGTCGGCGCAGGCTGTACCCTCGGCGATGATGGCCGCATCCGCTTCCCCCGCGCGCTGGTCGAAGACACGATTGCCAAGGCAAACCGCTCGGTCACGCTGTTCAGCCGCGATGGTCAGACCGATCTGGAACTGTCCGGTTCAAAGGTTCACTATGGCACAGCAGGGGCCGCTGTCAGCGTTGTCGACGTGCATGGCCGTGAATACCGGGATTCGACCGTGCAGGATTTGCACGACGCGTCGCGGATTTGCGATCAGCTGGACAATATCCACTTCGTTCAACGGCCCATGGTCTGCCGCGATATCCTTGACAATATGGAGATGGACCTGAACACGATTTACGCATGTTGTTCAGGGACTTACAAACATGTCGGAACGTCGTTCACCGACCCGTCTTACGTCGCCCCGGCAATGGAAATGCTGCACATGATTGCAGGCGGCGAAGACAATTGGCGGGCGCGGCCTTTCCTGTCGAACACAAACTGCTTCGTCGTACCGCCGATGAAATTCGCAACCGAAAGCTGTCAGGTCATGGAGGAATGTATCAAGGCCGGCATGCCGATCCTGCTGCTGTCCGCCGGCATGGCCGGAGCGACGGCGCCTTCGACCATCGCCGGTGCGATCACGCAGGCGACGGCAGAATGCCTTGCAGGCTTGGTTTATGTAACCGCCGTAAGTCCCGGTGCTGCAGCCATTTTTGGCACTTGGCCCTTCGGTCTGGACCTTCGTACAGGGGCCATGTCGGTAGGGTCGGGCGAACAAGCGCTGCTAAGCGCGGGCTGTGCCCAAATGCACAAGTTCTACGATCTGCCGGGCGGTGCCGCCGCCGGGGCCTCGGATTCGAAACTGCCCGACATGCAGGCCGGGTGGGAGCAGATGTGTTCCAACGTCATGACCGGTCTGGCCGGGTTGAACATGGTCTACGAGGCGGCGGGCATGCATGCCTCACTGCTTGGGTTCTGCCTTGAAAGCTTGATCCTGGGTGACGATCTGATCGGACAGGCGCAGCGTTGTGTTCGGGGGATCGAGGTCAGCGATGAAACGCTGGCGCTGGACCAGATGGCCGAGGTGTGCCTTGGCGGACCCGGTCATTATCTGGGAACCGACGCGACGCTCAGCCGGATGCAGGCGGACTATGTGTATCCGACCTTCGGCGACCGTACCTCGCCGAAAGAGTGGGCCGAACTGGATAAACCCGACCTGATCGAAAAAGCCATCGCCCGGAAGGAAGAGATTCTGGCAAGCCCGTCTGCGGCCAAGTTCGATCCGCTTCTGGACGCCGAAATTCGCAGCAAGTTCAACATTCACCTGCCCGCGTAACATATTGAAAACAGGCGGCCCGGACGATTCCGGGCCGCCGCATGTCTTAGCCGTTACTCGGCGGCAGCAAGCCCGCCTCTTGCGCAACGGCAATCTCATCCGCGTCCAGTGCGCCGTCGCCATTCGCGTCCATCGCCGAAAAGCCATCGGCATCCACATCGGGCAGAACGGCCTGCACTTCTTCGATCGTCAGAACCCCGTCCCCGTTCGTGTCGGCCGAGGATTGCGCCGTAGCCAAAGTCGGAATTGCTGCGACAGCGACGAAAATGGCGGCCAGATTTTGCGGTTTCATTTGTTTGCCTCCTGAATGAGTTTTTGATGTTTGCGTCCGGACAGGCATCACAAACACCCAACCACCTAAGGTCGTCACCCGTTTCGCGAGATTTCGGGGAATTCGCGCCAATCTCCGCGTGTTTGGCCGAGTCGCATCCGCAACCCTCCGCCGCGCGAAATCCGCTTTCAGCCACTCGGCGGGTCTTGCCCGACGCGAAGCAGGTGATCCGGCAAGGCTCTGCCCACGTCGTGCAAAAAAAAAGGGGGCCGAAGCCCCCTGTCAGTTTCGCCATCCAGGCTCATATCGTTGACCGCCCGGTGTTTTTTTGCCTGCGGCCTGGACGTCGTCTGGGACGAGCGCACCCGTCCCCTGAAAGAGTGGGAAGGAGCAAGTATTCCGCCCCACCCTGTTCCCGGCCAACACGGGCATGTCGGCCGAGTGGATCAAGGCGAACTTGGTAAGTCTCGGTGCCTTGATCCGTATTCGTCGGGGTCGGTACCTGTGGCAGCTATCCGACCCCTGCACCCCGGGTTGCCGGGGCGCTAAACTTTTGGTTCAACGCAATAGCTGAGAGCTATTTTTCTACCTATCTCTGAGTTTCTGCTTTGGGGTTTGAGACCCCAAGTATGGTTGCCGGGATAAACATCAAACCTTTCCGGATGATCCAAACAGAGCTCAAGGTCGTGCGCCGTGGTTCGGTTGGCGCACAAAAAGTCCAAGGGTACCGGAAGCGAAAACTCACCTTCATCAAAGTTTTCGCGAAAATCCTGAACCTTACTTCCAATTTTGAAGTATCCAGAAACTTGCATTGAATCCTCCTTAGCTACACCCGCTTGTCGCGCCGCAGGTGTTGCACTTCATGCAGGTGCCGTTGCGCACCAGCGTGTAGTTTCCGCATTCACCGCAGGGATCGCCCTCGTAGCCCTGCATCTTGGCTTTGGTGCGAGCGTCCATTCCGGTTGCGACGGCGGTTTCCGCAGGCGCGTCGAAGGTCGCGGCGGGTTCCGCCATGCCGGTCACATCGGTCTGACCGCCATTGAACACCATCAGGTCCTGCGGCAGGCGCTTGCGCAGATAGCCGGTCGAGCTGATTTGTTTCAGCACTTCCAAGGACTTGGTCGCCGCGCTTTCACTGATTTCCGAGACATTCGGCAGACCGTCCTCTTCGCCCCGGCCCAGATCGTCGAAGGTTGCGCCTTCGGGTTTCACATGGGCCAGATCGGTCCGGTCCAGATAAGACACGGCCAGTTCACGGAAGATGTAATCGAGGATTGAAGTCGCGTTCTTGATCGAATCGTTGCCCTGCACCATCCCGGCCGGTTCGAACTTGGTGAACGTGAAGGCATCCACGAACTCTTCCAGCGGCACGCCATATTGCAGGCCGACCGACACGGCGATGGCGAAGTTGTTCATCATCGCCCGGAAGCCAGCGCCTTCCTTGTGCATGTCGATGAAAATCTCGCCCAGCTTGCCGTCTTCGAACTCACCGGTGCGCAGATAGACCTTGTGGCCGCCGACAATCGCCTTTTGGGTATAGCCTTTGCGGCGATGCGGCAGTTTCTCGCGATGGCTGCGGATCATTTCCTTGACCACAACCTTTTCGATCACCTTCTCGGCCAGAACGACGGCTTTTTCCTGCGTCGAACCGCTTTCCAGCACTTCCGCCGCCTCGTCGTCATCCTCGACCAGTGCCGCCGCCAGAGGCTGCGACAGTTTCGAGCCGTCACGATAGAGCGCGTTGGCTTTCACACCCAGCGACCAGCTGAGTTCATAGGCCTTCTGGCAATCCTCGATGGTCGCGTCATTCGGCATGTTGATCGTTTTGCTGATCGCGCCCGAGATGAAGCTTTGCGCTGCCGCCATCATGGTGATGTGGCTATCAACCCCAAGGAAACGCTTGCCTTTCTTGCCGCACGGGTTGGCGCAGTCAAAGATCGAATAGTGTTCTTCCTTTAGATGCGGCGCACCTTCCAGCGTCATCGTCCCGCAAACATGATCATTCGCCGCGTCGATATCCGCCTTCGTAAAGCCCAGATGGCGCAGCAGATCGAAAGTCGGGTCATTCAGCTTGGTCGCCGGGATGCCCAGAACGCCGGTGCAGAAATCCTCGCCCAGTGTCCACTGATTGAAGACGAAGCGGATATCAAAGGCGCTTTCCAGTGCCGCATCCACCTTTGCCAGCTCATTGGGGCCAAAGCCGTGGCCGGTCAGCGAGGTGTGGTTGATCCCCGGGGCGTTGCCGATGGTGCCGTGACCAACCGCGTGGCCTACGATCTCTTCGATCTGAGACGAAGAATAGCCCAGTTTTTCCAGCGCCGACGGCACCGAGCGGTTGATGATCTTGAAGTAACCGCCTCCCGCGAGCTTCTTGAATTTTACCAGCGCGAAGTCCGGCTCGATCCCGGTCGTGTCGCAATCCATCACCAGACCGATGGTGCCGGTCGGTGCGATCACGGTGGCCTGCGCGTTGCGGTAGCCGTTCTTCTCGCCGAGGCTCAGGGCCTCATCCCAAGCCGACATGGCCAGATCGACCAAACGTTTGTCCGGGCAGTTGCCGTGGTCCAAAGGCACCGGCTTCACGGCAAGCTTCTCATAGCCAGTCGTGACACCCTGCGCCGCGCGGCGGTGGTTGCGGATGACGCGCAACATGTGATCGGCGTTGCGCTCATAGCCATTGAAGGCGCCTAACTCGCCGGCAATCTCGGCCGAGGTCGCATAGGCCACACCGGTCATGATCGCGGTCAGCGCGCCGCAGATCGCGCGGCCTTCGTCCGAGTCATAGCTGTAGCCCATGTTCATCAGCAGACCGCCGATATTGGCATAGCCCAGACCCAGCGTGCGGAAGTCATAAGACAGCTGCGCGATTTCCTTCGACGGGAACTGCGCCATCGTCACCGAGATTTCCAGCGTCAGGGTCCACAGCCGCGAGGCGTGCATGTAGTCGGCCGCCTGGAACTCATCGTCCTTCAGGAAGGTCAGCAGGTTCATTGAGGCCAGGTTACAGGCCGTGTCATCGAGGAACATATATTCCGAGCACGGGTTCGAGCCGCGAATCTCACCATCTTCGGGGCATGTGTGCCATTCGTTGACCGTGTCGTGGAACTGAATGCCCGGATCGGCACAGGCCCACGCGGCGTGGCCGACCTTTTCCCACAGATCGCGCGCCTTGACGGTCTTGGCGACCTTGCCATCCGTGCGGTTGATCAATTCCCAATCCGCGTCTTTCTCAACAGCGGTCAGGAACGCGTTTGTCACGCGGATCGAGTTGTTCGAGTTCTGACCCGAGACCGAGCTATAGGCTTCCGAATCCCAGTCCGTGTCGTAGGTCGGGAATTCGATACTGTCGTGGCCCTGCTTGGCGTAATCCAGCACACGCTTGATGTAAGTTTCGGGGATCGCGACTTTTTTGGCCTCGCGCACCGCCTTTTTCAGCGCGTCGTTCTTGTTGGGGTCATAGGCGTCATCCGCCGCACCGTCCCAGGAACGGATGGCCTCGAAAATGCCGTTCAGCATCTTCTCGTGCATTTTCGATCCGGCAACGATCGAGGCCACCTTCTGCTCTTCAATCACCTTCCATTCGATGAATTGCTCGATATCGGGGTGATCTGCATCGACGATCACCATCTTTGCTGCCCGACGGGTTGTCCCGCCTGATTTGATCGCGCCAGCGGCGCGGTCGCCGATCTTGAGAAAGCCCATGAGGCCCGATGACTTGCCGCCACCCGACAGCGCCTCACCTTCTGCGCGCAGATGGCTGAAGTTGGTCCCGGTGCCCGAGCCGTATTTGAACAGGCGCGCCTCGCGCACCCACAGGTCCATGATGCCGCCTTCGTTCACCAGATCATCATCGACAGACTGGATAAAGCACGCGTGCGGCTGCGGATGCTCATAGGCGGATTTGGATTTGGTCAGCTTGCCGGTCTTGTAATCGACATAGTGGTGCCCCTGCGCCGGGCCGTCGATGCCATAGGCCCAGTGCAGACCGGTGTTGAACCACTGCGGCGAGTTCGGCGCGGCGCGCTGGGTCGCCAGCATATACCGCATCTCGTCGAAATAGGCGCGCGCGTCTTCCTCGGTCGAGAAATAGCCGCCCTTCCAGCCCCAATAGGCCCAAGCACCGGCCAGACGGTCGAACACCTGCTTCGAGGATGTCTCGCCATCGAACTCAGCACCTTCCGCGGGGACCGAGCGCCACAGGAATTCGGGGACGTCTTTTTCCTTAACTTTCTTCATCTTGGACGGGACGCCCGCTTTGCGGAAGTATTTTTGCGCGATCACGTCGCTGGCGACCTGGCTCCAGCTTGAGGGGACCTCGATATCGTCCAGACGAAACACGATGGTGCCGTCCGGGTTGCGGATTTCAGACGTCGCGGACACGAAATCTAGCTCTGCGTATGCGTCCTGCCCTGTTTTAGTGAATTTCCTGTCAATCTTCATGTCCGCCGCCCTATATTCAAAAGCCTTTTCACCCAGCTTCGTGCTCAAAAATACCGAGCCATCCACCATGCCGAAGTTCACGGGCGCAAAAGACAGGGCGCTGCCGATAACAGCGCAGAACCGGCTAAGCGGCTGCACGATAGTCTGGTGTGCTTTCCGTCCCTTGCCCTGTACCCATCCCCGGCTTTTCTACCAGATGTAGTGGGGTCACGTTCGGCTTATACAATCTGGCGTATGAACCCATACAAGGTCAACGGCCTTTTTGGGTCATTTTTGAAATCTTTTTGGTTGACCCGACTATCAGAGTGGAACCGGATTCCTGCGGGCACGATTCCTCCACAGGTTCATCCACGGCAAATTTCCGCCTATTTCAGAAGGCCGCAAATGAATTTGCCGTTTTTACCAGCATAGTTATCAGCGTTTGATCAACCAGTGGCCCACTGGGTAGGCTTGGACAGAATCACTCTGAACCCGGTGCATTGGCGACCAGAAAAATTCGTGCGATGTGCAAAGAATTGAGGGCAAACAAACAGATGCTGGCATTTCGCCTCGTTCCCGCACTGGCCGTTTTAGTGTCCTGTACACAACAAGATGTGCCCCCCGCATCACGCAGCGCACAGTTCGACCAACACCCTGAACGGTTGTTCGACACGTTCGAAACCGGCTGTTCAGGCCCCGGGGAGACCTTTCAGAAGGTCAGCAAGCGATCATATGAGTGCCGCGAGTTTCTGCCGCCCGAAACCACCGCCTATCTGATTCTCAACTACAGCGGCGATCCGCAGGACCTGCCCCAAAGCGTGATGCGCCTGACCTCGACCAAAAACGAGGGCGGCTACCGGGTAGATGCACGGCTTTTCTTCAACGTGCCGCAAAGAAGCGGCGCCACGGTCGAAATACCTGTGGAAAGCAAGGCACTGGATCAGACCCTAGGTGCGCTGTACCAGCGCATGGGCGGATCACCGACATAATAGAGAGAAAAAGTGGTCGGGGCGGCAGGATTCGAACCTACGACCCCCTGTACCCAAAACAGGTGCGCTACCAGACTGCGCCACGCCCCGGACCGTGCGCCTTCCTAAACGGGCCGATCTGATTTGAAAAGCCCTAACAGGGCCAAATCGCGGGGCCTTGCGAAAAAATCTGGTGCCGCATCTGGGTTCCCGGTGTGATCAGATACCGGGCCGCCAGACCCGCATTGATTTCCAGCACCGCAAAGACCGAGTCGCCCCCTTCGATCATGCTCAGATCACCGGGAATCGCGTCCGCATGCACGCGCGTCACCGTCCCGGTGCTGTCGAAAAAAATCATGTCGAGAGGAATCAGCGTGTTCTTCATCCAGAACGCAACCGGCTGCGGCGGGTCGAAGACAAACAACATGCCCGAACGGCTGGGCAGCGATTCCCGGAACATCAAACCGCGCGACCGTTCCTGCGGCGTCACCGCAAGTTCAACGTCAAACCGGACCTGAGACTTATCGTTGCGAAGATCGACGCGCCCCGGACTGCAGGCGGCCATAACATTTCCGGCCCAAAGTACTGAAAGCAGAGCCGGAAGTGTCAGACACCGCATCATTCCGATCAGTCGTCCAGGGCCGCTTCCCAGGCCAGCACCTGCGCGGCCATACGCCCGCGCTTGCCGTCGATCACGCGCATCGCCAGCGCTTCGCCCGGCTGCAGATCTGCAAGACCGGACCGGCGCAGAACCTCGATGTGCAGAAAGACATCCTCGCCCCGGCCAAAGACATTCGCAAAGCCGAATCCCTTGCCCTTGTCGAACCATTTGACCCGCGCGGCCTCAAGCGGCGCTGCCGCGATCTCCGCCGGGTCAAGCTCGGCGAAATCCGCCAGCAGCATGGTATCGGCCCGGGCCGGAGGGTCGACCGCAATCACCTCGACCGCTTGAACGCCACGATCCGTGCGATGGGTCATGATCTCGATTCCGGCGCCGTCGGCGACCGAGCTCTGACCGAAATTCCGCAATACATTCACATGTAACAGAATATCCGGACCGCCTGCGTCAGACACAACAAATCCGTACCCCTTTGCAGGGTCGAACCATTTAACGTGTCCACGTACGCGGTACATGCTGTTCAGATCTTCTGGCACGGTTTTCCCATCGCGAAAATTAGCGCTTCGTTAAGGGTTTGTTGTTTATGGGAATGGCAGGCAAATTCAAGTTGAAAAAATCCTTTGTTTTCTGCCTGTTGCATTTCGCGACACGTGAACATCATGGATTCAACCTCTGTACCTGCCACTTGGAACCTGGCGCATCCCTTTGCCACCTGAACCGGTCATGGAGACGAAACGCACCATCGGCCCAGAATTCAATTTCAATCGGCGTCAACCTGTACCCACCCCAGAATGGGGGGCGCGGCGGATTGGCACCCAGTTTCGCCGTCACCTTTGCAACCTCGGCCATAAGGGCCGCACGGCTGCTCAGGGGTTGTGACTGGCGTGAAGCCCACGCCCCCAAACGGCTTTTCAGCGACCGCGATGCATAATATTCATCGGCCTGCGGTCCACTTTCGCGGGTGATTGTACCACGAACACGCACCTGACGCCTCAAAGATTTCCAATGCATTACGAAAGCTGCTTTTCCGGCGCTGTCCAACTCGGCTGCCTTGGCACTCTCGTAATTGGTGTAAAACACGAACGCGCCCGGTTCGATTTCTTTCAGCAATACCATCCGCGCATTCGGCATGCCATCAGAATCAACGGTCGCCAACGCAATCGCATTCGGGTCGTTTGCTTCCGTCTTTTCAGCCTCTGCCAGCCACCGCGCCGCTATTTCAAACGGATCGGTGCCGGCAAAGATGCCATCGCGTTCGCTCATTTCCATCCCCTGGAACGTCCTGAGGTCAAACCTAAGGCGATAACCCGCTGCGGGCAAGAGCGCACGGCCTTGATGCAGCGCATCCAATGGCATAAACCAACGCAACACATCGCGAAGACAGGCGGAGAACCAAACATGTCAAATCAGTTGATGGCCGGGAAACGCGGCCTCATCATGGGACTGGCCAATGACAAATCAATCGCATGGGGTATCGCCCGCGCCTTGTCCGACGCAGGGGCCGAGCTGGCCTTTTCGTATCAGGGCGATGCGCTGAAAAAGCGGGTTGATCCGCTGGCGGCGCAACTGGGCAGTGAAATCGTGCTGCCCTGCGATGTAAGCGACGAGGCGTCGATTGATACGCTGTTCACATCGCTCGAGGAAAAATGGGGCAAGCTGGATTTTGTCGTCCACGCCATCGGATTTTCCGACAAGAACGAGCTGCGCGGCCGCTATGTCGATACCAGCCGGGCGAATTTCAAGCTGACGATGGATATTTCGGTTTATTCCTTCACCGCCGTCATGCAACGGGCCGAGAAAATGATGTCTGAAGGCGGCAGCGCCGTCACGCTGACCTATTATGGCGCCGAACAGGTGATGCCGCACTATAATGTCATGGGTGTCGCCAAGGCGGCGTTGGAAGCGTCGGTCAAGTATCTCGCCGAGGATCTGGGCAAGGACGGCATCCGCGTCAATTCGATCTCGGCCGGTCCAATCAAAACGCTGGCCGCCAGCGGCATCGGCGATTTCCGCTACATCATGAAGTGGAACGAATACAACTCGCCCCTGCGCCGCAACGTGACCATCGATGACGTCGGCAAATCGGCGCTGTATCTGCTGTCCGACCTCAGCAGCGGCGTGACCGGGGAAAATCTGCATGTGGATTCGGGCTACCACATCGTCGGCATGAAAGCCGTCGACGCGCCTGACGTCGAAAAGGGCTAAGATCATGAGCGCCAAGGACCGCCTGCCCCACGAAAAGGGATTCCACATCAGCTGGGACCAGATTCACCGCGACTCGCGCGCCCTCGCCTGGCGGCTTGACGGCCAAGGCCCCGACGATGGCGCCTGGAAGGCCGTTGTCGCGATCACCCGCGGCGGCATGGCGCCCGCGATGATCGTCAGCCGCGAGCTGGATATCCGCACCGTCGATACGGTCAGCGTGAAATCCTATCACCATCAGGCGCAGGGTGAGGCTGAAGTGCTGAAAGCCCCCAACGCCGACCTGATGGGCGACGGGACCGGCGTTCTGATCATCGACGATCTGGTCGACAGCGGCAAAACGCTGGAACTGGTGCGCGAGATGTATCCCAAGGCGCATTTCGCCACCGTCTACGCCAAGCCCAAGGGCCGCCCGATGGTCGACACCTTTATCACCGAGGTCAGCCAGGACACATGGATCTTCTTCCCGTGGGACATGGCGCTTCAATATGTCGAACCCTACCGGGGCACAGACTAAATCCTTCTTCTTTCTCAAGAAGTACCTTGGAACGCGGGGCGGAGCCTCGCCAAAAGTCGGTTCTGCCATGGCTCACACACGCACCAGCGCCACCTTCCCCCCTCCGGTGATGGAGGCACGGCGCTGGCTTGAAGGCGTCACCTTCCCTGCCGACAGACCGCTGGTCAATGTCAGTCAGGCGGCGCCGGTTGATCCGCCGCCCCTGGCGCTGCGGCAGGCCATGGCCGACTTTGCGGTGAACGAGGACAGCGCGCATCTTTACGGTCCGGTTTTGGGCAACACCAACCTGCGCACCGCGCTGGCACAGCAGGTCGGCGAGCATTACGCAGCGCAGATCGCGCCCGAACAGATCGGCATCACGTCGGGGTGCAATCAGGCGTTTGCCTCGGTCATCTCGGCCCTCACCGACCAAGGCGATGAGGTCATTCTGCCGACGCCGTGGTATTTCAACCACAAAATGTGGCTGGACATGGCCGGTGTTCGCACCGTGGACCTGCCGACCGGGGATGATCTGCTGCCCGATCCTGAAGCCGCACGGCAGTTGATCACCGACAAAACACGCGCCATTGCACTGGTCACGCCCAACAATCCGGGCGGGGTCGAGTACCCCTCGGATCTGGTCAAAGCCTTTTACGATCTGGCCCGCGAAACCGGTATCCGCCTGCTGGTGGACGAAACCTATCGCGATTTCGACAGCCGCAGCGGCCCGCCGCACGAGTTGTTCCAGCAACCCGGCTGGGACGAGACGCTGGTGCACCTCTATTCCTTCTCCAAAGCCTACCGCCTGACCGGGCACCGCGTCGGGGCCATCGCCACAAGTGCCGCGCTATTGGCCGAGATTGAGAAATTCCTTGATACCGTCGCCATCTGCCCCGGACAGATCGGGCAGTTCGCGGCGCTCTGGGGGATGGAGAACCTGTCGCAATGGGTGGCTGGTGAGCGCGACGAAATCCTCGACCGGCGCGCTGCGATTGCCGACGGCATGCCGAAGCTGACGGCCAAGGGATGGCGGTTGCTGGGGCTTGGCGCTTACTTCGCCTATTTGGAACACCCCTACGACATGCCATCCGATGAACTGGCCCGCCTGTTGGTGGCCAAGGCTGGCGTTCTGCTGCTTCCCGGCACCATGTTCATGCCGGACCACGACCCGGCTGGACAGCGTCAGGTCCGGGTCGCGTTTGCCAACCTTGATCGCGCGGGGATTGGCCAGTTGTTCGACCGTTTGCAGGCCCTGTCCATCTAAGCTTGCCCCCCGGCGGCGCGCATCGTATTCAGGGCCGCAACCGACAGGGCAGCAACCTGCCACTAAACAAGAGGGCACCATGGCCGCAGGCGTTAAAAGTCTTTCGAAAACCTTTGTCTGGATTCTGATGGGCCTGTTGTTTCTGGGCCTTGCGGGCTTTGGTGCGACCAGCCTGACCGGCACCATCCGCACGGTTGCGCAGGTTGGGGATGAAAGTGTCTCTGTCGACGCCTATGTGCGCGAGCTTCAACGCGAAATCCGCGCGGTCGAGGCGCAGACAGGCCAGCCTTTGCAAATGTCACAGGCGCGCGAACTGGGCCTTGAACAACTCGCCCTGTCCCGGCTGACCGCCGTGGCGGCGCTGGATAATGAGGTCGCGCAACTTGGCATCTCGATAGGGGACGAAAACCTGCAAGAGGAAATCGTCTCGATCCCCGCGTTTCAGGGCGTCAACGGCACGTTTGACCGCGAAACATATCGCTTCCAACTGGAACAGGCTGGGATGACCGATACCCAGTTCGAAGATGATCTGCGCAAGGAATCGGCCCGTACCATCGTTCAGGGCGCGTTGATGGGCGGTGTGACCATGCCCGCCGCGCTGACGGACACCCTGACCGACTATATCGGCGCGCGGCGCAGCTTTACGGTTGCGACTGTGGGTGCCGATGCGCTGGCCGAACCCATCGCCGACCCCACTGACGCGCAGGTTCAGGCCTTTTACGACGAAAACACCGATAGCTTCACCCTGCCCCGGACCAAACGCCTGACCTACGCCCTTCTGTCACCCGAGATGCTGGTGGATACGGTTGAGGTCGATGAGGATTCGCTGCGACGCCTGTACGACCAGCGCATCGCCGAGTTCCAGCAGCCCGAACGCCGTCTGGTCGAACGCCTGAACTTCCCAGACGAAGCGGCTGCAAACGACGCCAAGGCCCAGCTTGAGGTCGGTGGCACAACCTTTGAACAACTGGTGCGCGACCGGGAACTGGAACTCAGCGATATCGATCTGGGCGACGTGACGCGCGAAGACCTCGGCGATGCCGCGGATGCGGTGTTTGCCGCCGATCTCGATACCGTGGTCGGGCCGCTTCCTTCGGTCTTTGGCCCTGCCCTGTTCCGCATCAACGGATCGCTGGCCGCAAACAATGTGCCCTTTGAAGAGGCCGAGCCTGCCCTGCGGGAAGAAATGGCCTCGGACCGCGCCCGTCGCCTGATCGAGGCGCAGGCCGAGGACATCAACGACATGTTGGCCGGTGGGGCCACGCTGGAAGAACTGGCCGCCGAGACCGAGATGGAGCTGGGCCAGATCGACTGGACCCGCAACAGCTCGGACGGTGTTGCCGCCTATGACGGCTTTCGCACCACAGCCGAAGCCGTGCGCGAGGGCGACTTCCCTGAGGTTGGTTTCCTCGAAGACGGCTCGATCTTTGCGCTGCGCCTGAACGAAACCCTGCCCCGCCGCCCCGAACCGTTGGACAGCGCCCGCGACCGGGTTGCGGACGCCTGGGTGCAGGCTGAAACCGGCAAAGCCTTGCAGGAACAGGCCAATTCCGTACTGACCAAACTGGCGACAGACGGGGATTTCGCGGCCACTGGCCTGCCCTTCCGCGTGGAAAACGCCCTGACGCGAACCGCGTTCCTTGACGATGTTCCGGCCGATTTCATGGCCGAGGTCTTTGCGATGGAGCCCGGCGATTTGCGTGTTATCGGCGGCAATGGCGCAGCCCTGATCGTGCGTCTGGATGAGGTTCTGCCCCCCGCCGAAACCGACGAGTTGCGCCAGATGCAACAGGCGCTTTCGGCCCAGTTGGATCAGGCCCTGGCCCAAAACATCTTCGACGCCTATGTCCGCGATGCCCAGACCCGGGCGCGCCCGATCATCGACCAGCAGGCCCTGAACGCCGTGCAGGCGAGCTATTAAAACGAGGCCGATATGGCGCTGACCCCCGATTTCGACACGTTCGCGCGCGCCTATGAGGCGGGCGAAAATCAGGTCGTTTACACCCGCCTCGCGGCTGATCTGGATACGCCGGTCTCGCTGATGCTCAAGCTGACCGGCGCGCAGAAAGACGCGTTCATGCTGGAATCCGTCACCGGCGGCGAGGTGCGCGGTCGGTATTCGATCATCGGGATGAAGCCCGACCTGATCTGGCAGTGTCGGGGTGCGGCGTCGGAGCTGAACCGCTCGGCCCGGTTCGACGCTGACGCCTTTGCGCCGCAGGACGGCGATCCGATGGACAACCTGCGCGCCCTGCTGGCCGAAAGCCGCATTGACTTGCCGGACGATCTGCCTCAGGCGGCGGCGGGGCTGTTCGGCTATCTGGGCTATGACATGGTGCGGCTGGTCGAGCACCTGCCCGACGTCAACCCCGACCCGCTGGGCCTGCCCGATGCAATCATGCTGCGCCCGTCAGTTGTTGCGGTGCTAGACGGTGTGAAAGGCGAAGTCACGGTCGTTTCCCCCGCCTGGGTCAGCGATGGGCAGTCGGCTAAGGCGGCCTATGCGCAGGCCGCCGAACGGGTGATGGACGCGGTGCGCGATCTGGAACGCGCCATGCCCGCCGAAACCCGCGACCTGGGCGACGCTTATGAGGTCGCGCCGCCGGTCTCGAACTTCACCAAACCGGGCTATATGGAAGCGGTCGAAAAGGCCAAGGAATACATTCGCGCCGGTGACATCTTTCAGGTCGTCCCGGCGCAACGCTGGACGCAGGATTTCCCGCTGCCGCCCTTTGCACTCTACCGCTCGCTGCGGCGGACCAACCCGTCGCCGTTCATGTTCTATTTCAACCATGGCGGCTTTCAGGTCGTGGGCGCAAGCCCCGAGATTCTGGTGCGCGTGTTCGGCAACGAAGTCACCATCCGCCCCATCGCCGGCACCCGCCCCCGCGGCGCGACGCCGGAAGAGGACAAGGCGAACGAGGTCGATCTGCTGGCCGACAAAAAGGAACTGGCCGAGCATCTGATGCTGCTGGACCTTGGCCGCAACGACACCGGACGTGTGGCCAAGATCGGAACCGTGCGCCCGACCGAGGAATTCATAATCGAGCGCTACAGCCACGTCATGCACATCGTGTCCAACGTGGTGGGCGAGCTGGCCGAGGATAAGGACGCGCTGGATGCCTTCTTTGCCGGGATGCCTGCAGGCACTGTCTCGGGTGCGCCAAAGGTCCGCGCGATGGAGATCATCGACGAGTTAGAACCAGAAAAGCGTGGCATTTACGGCGGTGGCGTGGGCTATTTCAGCGCGGGCGGCGACATGGATATGTGCATCGCCCTGCGCACGGCCATCGTGAAGGATCAGAAGCTCTATATTCAGGCCGGTGGCGGTGTTGTGTATGACAGCGACCCCGAGGCTGAATACATGGAGACCGTGCACAAATCCAACGCCATCCGCCGCGCTGCCGCGGATGCGGCGCGATTTACCGGTTCGGGCAACAGCTAAGAAAAGGGCGGCAGGTCTGTTGACCGCCGCCCTTTGAGTTTCCGCCGTGCAGTAACGATTACTGAATTTCCCGCATCATCACGGCCGAGATCGGGGCCATCGCCACCCGGCTGCCGCGGTCTTCCAGACCCCACAGCAACAGGGCCGAGATGGTCTCGGGGCGTACGCGGCCCAGCATCACGACCGTCCCTTCCTGACCGGCGCGGAACGCGGCCTGATCCAGAAAGCGGCGCATGATCTTCGGGTCCTGACGCGCGCCGTCAATGTCGCGGAACACAACGCCCGAGGGCACACCGTTACGTGCCGCCAGCTTCTGCACCGTGTTCAGACCGTTATCCTGCGTGATCAGACCACGCCCTGTTCCACCGGCAATCGCGGCGACCTGATCGGCCAGCTTGCGGTTGCCCTGAATGCCCGTGTTGATCCCTTCCAGAATCCCGACCGTCTCGGGCAGAGTGTCCAGCCAGACGGCCATCGAAACCTCGGCATCCTGTGCGCTTGCGGCCTCGGGCAGATCGGCCATTGCCAGAACCTCGAACCCGGCGGCGCGGTGGCGGGCCATCTTTTCGGCGGCAGCCGGGTCGGACGGGCTGACCGCGAAACTGATCGGATATGGGAAATCCTGCAGCGCTTCGACCCCGAACGCGCCTTCGTCATCGATCAGAATGATCGACATGAGCGGCTTGGCCTCGGGGTTCTGGAAAGACGCGGCGAAGGCTTCAATCGGTTTGCCCACCGGCGCTTCGGCGGGTGCCTCGGCGGTGGTCGGCTCTTCATCCCGGTCGGTCAGAGGGACCACCCGGGTTCCGACGATAGAGTTGCCTTCGGCCGCCTGCTCACCCCCGATCTGAGGCAAAGCCGCGATCCGGGGCAGCTTGCGCGGCAGCGCGTCTTCGTCGCCTTCAACCGCAATCGGGCTGTTTTCGAATGGGTTCTCTTCCTCCTGCTCCTGCGCGGGTTCCGAAACCTCGGGCAACGCGACGGGTTCCGGCTGCGGCTCGGGCTCAGGCTCAGGCTCAAGCAAGGCAATATCGGTCGTTTCCGGCGCGGGCGGCTCTGGTGCCTGGTCAATAACAACCGGTTCCACCTCTTCCTCCAGAGAAGCCGGAACCGCAGCCGGGGCCGGAGGTGCTACGGGCGCGTCGGTTGCCACGGCGACCTCGGTCGTCTCGGCCACGTCAGGCTGGTCAAGCGCCTGAACCTCATCCTCCAGCGCGGGTTGGCTGTCAGGGGCCGTCTCGACCCCGGCCAGATCGGCCAGATCATCCGTTTCCTCTTCGGCGGCTTTTGGCCCACGGGGCGGCAATTCGACCAGATCGGCGTCTGATCCTGCCGCTGCAACTTCGTCCGGTGCCTCGGCCGGTTCGACCGGCGCCGGTTCCGGGGCCTTCGTTGCGATCTGGGGTTTGCTGTTCAGCGGAGTGTTCAGTGACAAAACCGCGCCCGCAATCAAAACAACGACCGCGCCAGCGATCATTCCTCCGATAAATCCGCCCATTACTTTTGCCTTTCGCCTCATCTACTGCTCTGCTCATCCCTGCGCCGTCTCCTGCGGCGCTCGACCTGATGGTGCGTCGAAGGGGGATGTCCTCTTGACGCTGCCGCACAAGCCTGAGCATGTATGTCCCGACATTATACCGTGGCCCGGGGCTGTACCGCCAGCCCGAAATGCCCAAGCCGAGATAAGTGCCCAAATGCTGCTGCTGATCGACAACTACGACTCGTTTACCTACAATCTGGTACATTTTTTGGGCGAACTTGGCGCCGAAATGGTCATTCGCCGAAACGATGCGCTGGATGTGCAGGAAGCGATGGCGATGAACCCCGCTGGCATCCTGCTGAGCCCCGGCCCCTGCGACCCGGATCAGGCCGGGATCTGCCTTGCCCTGACCGAAGCCGCAGCCGAGACGAAAACGCCGCTGATGGGCGTCTGCCTTGGGCATCAGACCATCGGTCAGGTCTTTGGCGGCAAGGTCATCCGCTGCCATGAGATCGTGCATGGCAAGATGGGCACCATGCATCACACCGGCAAAGGCGTCTTCGCCGGGCTGCCCTCGCCATTCGAGGCGACGCGCTATCATTCTCTGGTCGTCGAACGCGAGACCCTGCCCGATTGCCTTGAGATCACGGCAGAGCTGGAAGACGGCACGATCATGGGCCTGCAGCATAAAGAGCTGCCGATCCACGGCGTTCAGTTCCACCCGGAATCCATCGCCTCGGAACATGGTCACGCCCTGCTCAAGAATTTCCTGCAAGAACTGAAAGTCCCCGCATGAGCGACATTCTGAAACCGCTGATCGGCGCGGCCGCCGACCGGCCGCTGACCCGCGCCGAGGCAGAACAGGCCTTTGGTATTCTGTTCGACGGTGAAGCCACGCCCAGCCAGATCGGCGGTCTGCTGATGGCGATGCGCACGCGGGGCGAAACGGTGGACGAATACGCCGCAGCCGCTGCAGTGATGCGGGCCAAGTGCAACGCGGTTACGGCCCCAGCCGGTGCGATGGACATTGTGGGGACAGGGGGCGATGGCAAGGGTACGCTGAATATCTCAACCGCGACTGCCTTTGTGGTGGCGGGTGGGGGTGTCACTGTTGCCAAGCACGGCAACCGGAACCTCAGTTCCAAATCCGGGGCCGCGGATGCGTTGGGGCAGATGGGCATCAACGTGATGGTCGGCCCTGCAACCGTCGAAAAGGCGCTGAACGACGCGGGGATCTGCTTCATGATGGCCCCCATGCATCACCCGGCGATTGCCCATGTGATGCCCTCGCGCCAGGAACTTGGGACGCGCACGATCTTCAATATTCTCGGCCCCCTGACCAATCCCGCAGGCGTCAAGCGCCAGTTGACCGGGGCGTTCAGCCGGGAATTGATCCGCCCGATGGCCGAAACGCTGGGCCTGCTGGGCTCGGACCGCGCGTGGCTGGTGCACGGCTCGGACGGCACGGATGAACTGACCATCACCGGCGTCAGCTGGGTGGCCGCACTGGAAGACGGCACCGTCAAAGAGGTTGAACTGCACCCTGAAGACGCGGGCCTGCCGGTTCACCCGTTCGAAGATATCGTCGGCGGTACCCCCGAAGAAAACGCGGTGGCCTTCCGCGCACTGCTGGACGGCGCGCCCTCGGCCTATCGCGATGCGGTTTTGCTGAACGCAGCGGCGGCTCTGGTTGTGGCGGAAGCCGCCAGCGATCTGCGCGAAGGTGTTGCGAAAGCCGCCGAAAGCATCGATAGCGGAAAAGCCAAAGAAAAAATCAACGCCCTGGCCCGCATCACACAGGAAGCCGCATGACCGAGACTGTTCTGGACAAAATCAAAGCCTACAAACTGGAAGAAGTTGCGGCGGACAAGGCGCAAAAACCCTTGGACGAGGTTGAAGGCGAAGCCCACAGCGCCCCCGAGGTGCGCGGGTTTGCCGAGGCGCTGCAGGCCGCATCCCGGCAAGGATATGGTCTTATTGCCGAGGTCAAGAAGGCCAGCCCCTCCAAGGGTCTGATCCGCCCCGATTTCGATCCGCCCGTTCTGGCGAAAGCCTACGAGGATGGCGGCGCGGCCTGTCTGTCCGTTCTGACCGATACGCCCAGTTTTCAGGGTGCGAAGGACTTTCTGACCCAGGCCCGCGCGGCGACGTCTCTGCCCGCGCTGCGCAAGGATTTCATGTACGACCCCTATCAGGTGGTCGAGGCCCGCGCGTTGGGCGCGGACTGCATCCTGATCATCATGGCATCGGTCGAGGATGATCAAGCCGCCGAGTTGGAACAAACCGCCATCGACTGGGGCATGGACGTTCTGATCGAGGTTCATGACGAGGACGAACTGGAACGCGCGACGCAGTTGAAAAGCCCGCTGATCGGGATAAATAACCGCAATCTCAAGACGTTCGAGACCACTCTTGATACCACGCGGCGGTTGTCGAAACTGGTGCCCGGCGACCGGAGAATTGTCTGCGAAAGCGGTCTGAGCACACCCGAGGACCTGTCGGACATTGCCCGGTACGGGGCGCGGTGTTTTCTGATCGGTGAAAGCCTGATGCGGCAGGACGACGTCGCCTCGGCGACCCGGCACCTGCTGGCCAACCCGCTGATCCCCGGAGGGATGTGATGCCGCTGACCCATTTCGACGCGCAGGGACAGGCACATATGGTGGATGTGTCCGACAAGGCCGTCACGGATCGGGTCGCGGTCGCGACTGGCCACGTTAAAATGGCCCGCGCAACATTTGATCTTATTTCAGAAGGCCGCGCCAAGAAGGGCGATGTTCTGGGCGTCGCTCGGCTGGCTGGCATCATGGGCGCAAAGAAAACGCCGGATCTGATCCCGCTCTGCCATCCGCTGCCGGTGACCAAGGTCGCGGTGGAACTGACCCTCGACCCTGACCTGCCGGGCGTTCAAATCGAAGCGACAGTCAAGACCTCGGGCCAGACGGGGGTCGAGATGGAGGCGCTGACGGCGGTCTCGACGGCGGCGCTGACGGTCTATGACATGACCAAGGCCGTGGACAAGGCGATGCAGATCGGCGGCATCCGCGTTCTTCTGAAAGATGGCGGTAAATCAGGGCGTTACGAAGCGACATGATTAGCGTAGACGAGGCGCGCGCGCTGCTGTTTGATCTGGTCAAGCCCTCGCCGGTCGAGCAGGTTCCTTTGGCACAGTCTGCCGGTCGCGTTCTGGGGCAGGACGTTGCCGCGACACGGGACCAGCCTCCGTTTGCGGCCTCGTCCATGGATGGCTACGCGGTCAAGGCGACCGAGGTCGAATTGCACGCCATGTTCAAGGTCATTGGCGAGGCGACGGCTGGTCAACGGTTTGATGGCACAGTGGGCGCGGGACAGGCGGTGCGTATTTTCACCGGCGCGCCCGTTCCCGAAGGTGCTGATTTCATTGTCATTCAGGAAAACATTAACCGGCGCGGCGATCTGATCACGGTCAGCGATACGCCCAGTGCCAAGTCGAACATCCGGCCCGCTGGCGTCGACTTCACCAAGGGCACGGCAATACCGGCCCCCCGCCTGATCCGGGCCGAGGATGTGGCGCTGATGGCCGCCATGAACATCGCGCAGGTCCCGGTGACGAAAAAGCCGGTTGTTGCCCTGATCTCGACAGGAAACGAGTTGGTGATGCCCGGCGAAATGCCCGGACCCGACCAGATCATCGCGTCGAACACCTTTGGCCTTCAGGCCTTGCTGGAAGGTCTGGGGGCGCATGTCCGCGTTCTGCCGATTGCGCAGGACACGGTGCCGTCGCTGGAAACGGCCTTTGATCTGGCAAATGGCGCCGATCTGGTAGTGACGATCGGCGGGGCTTCGGTGGGGGATTACGATCTGGTCTCGGACGTCTCGCAGGGTCTGGGGATGGAGCGGTCGTTTTACAAAATTCGCATGCGCCCCGGTAAGCCTCTGATGGCTGGCCGCATGGGCGGTGCGGCGATGGTTGGTCTGCCCGGAAACCCTATCAGTGCAATGGTTTGCGGCTATCTGTTCCTTGCCCCGATGGTGCGCCGGATGTTAGGTCTGGATCAGGTGGCGACACCGTTTCGCCGCGCTGTTTTGGCCGAACCGCTGGCGGCAAACGGCCCTCGCGAGCACTATATGCGCGCGCAACTGGACGAAAACGGCATCCGCGCCTGCCCCGATCAGGACAGTTCATTGCTGAGCGTTCTGGCGCAGGCAGATGCGCTGCTGGTGCGCCCTCCGAACGATCCGCCCCGGCAAGCCGGGGATCAGGTTTCCTACCTGCCGATTTGAAAACACCCCAAATTCGTTGACACAAAACGTGAACATGCGTAGAACAAAAGAAAACGCATGAGCGAAGAGGTATGAGCGATGTTGACCAAGAAACAGTTGGATTTGCTGGAATTCATCCACAAACGCGTGCAGGCGGACGGTGTTCCGCCCAGTTTTGATGAAATGAAGGCAGCGCTGGACCTGCGCTCGAAATCCGGCATTCACCGTTTGATTACGGCGCTGGAAGAACGCGGCTTTATTCGCCGTCTGGCCCACCGCGCCCGCGCAATTGAGATTGTGAAACTGCCGGAAAGCCTGGGTGGCGAGCCCACCGCCGGGTTCAGCCCCCGCGTTATCGAAGGCGACAGGCCCTCGGGGCCCCGCCCGGCCAATTTTGAGCCGGTATCCGTTGATGCAATGGAACTGCCCGTCATGGGCCGGATCGCCGCCGGTGTCCCGATTGAGGCGATCAGCCATGTCTCGCACCGCGTTGCCGTGCCCGGGACGATGGTGTCCGGCAAAGGGGAACATTACGCGCTTGAGGTGCGCGGCGACTCGATGATCGACGCCGGTATCAACGATGGCGACGTGGTGGTGATCCGCGCAACTGGCGTCGCCGATAATGGCGATATTGTCGTCGCACTGGTCGAGGATCAGGAAGCCACGCTGAAACGGTTTTTCCGCCGTGGCAACGCCATCGCGCTTGAGGCCGCCAACCCCGCCTATGAAACGCGGGTTCTGCCCGAGGACAAGGTCAAGGTTCAGGGACGGCTGGTAGGCCTGATCCGCACCTACTGATCCCGTTTCCCCCGTCGTACCACCGAAGATTTCGGAGACCACAAACGGTGCCCGGTCATCTGGGCGCTTGTTGTCAGCTTTCCGCCTGAAAACGCCAGACTGCCGGTTTCAAGCAGGTGCTCGGGGTCGAACACTCCGCATTTCCCCTGCAGGCTCAGGGGCACGGCGGACACGATGATCTGATCCTCGCGGCATTCATCGAAACCGCGCGCGGCGCGCTTTCCTGCGATGTGAACCAGTTCTTTGCCTTGCAGCGCAAAGCGCAGAATCAGCCCATCCTCTTGCGGCCATCTTTGCGAGGCCTGCGTCTGATCCACGCCGTCGCCGTCATTCTCAAGCCACACGGTCGCGACAAAGCCGCTGCCTTTTTCCTTGCTGAGCGCCCGTCCCTGCTGGGTCATGACCCCGACCAACCCACCCGTTTCCGCCACCAGCACATCGGGGCGGCTGGCTGGGCTCCACAACAACAGCGCGCAGACCACCGGCAAGGCTCCGGCCCACCGCGCCCGCCCTTGCCACAGAGCCAGCCACAAGGCCCCCATTACGAGGACAGGCAAGACAAACCACGGCGGGCTGACAACAAACCCCTGCGCGCCATCCAGGCCTGCAACCCACTCGGACACAAAGAGAATCCAGCGCAATCCAACGCTCATCAGGGTCAGCGCGGCCGCCTCGAACCCGAACGGCGCCAACAAAGCGGCAAGGACGGCGGACGGAACCACGATGCTGCCCATCACTGGCACGGACAGGATGTTTGCCAGCAACCCGAAATGCGACATCGTGTTGAAATGGGCGGCCCCGATGGGGGCCGTCGCCAGCCCTGCGATTGCCGAGGACATTAACACGCCGACAACCGGCTTCGACCATTTCGGGCCGGGCACAGTGCCCCAATCGCGCAGCGCTCCGAACACGGCGACCAGCGCGGTTGTGGCGGCGAAAGACATCTGAAACCCCGGGCTGAGCAGGGATTCGGGCCTCAGAAACAGAACGATCAGTGCAGCCACGGCGACCGCCCGCAGCGATATCGCGCGACGGTCGATCAGGACCGCCACGAACATGACGCTGACCATGATAAAGGCGCGTTCCGTTGCCACGTTGCCACCGGACAGCATCAGATAAATGACCGCAGCGGTCAGAGCGCACACAGCCGCGACTTTGCGCACCGGCACGCGCAAGGCCAATGAGGGCACAGCCGACAGGCATATCCGGCAAGCTACATAGACGAACCCGGTCAGCAGGCCCATATGCAGGCCTGATATGGCCAGCAAATGCGCCAGATTCGAGACCCTGAGCGCATTCAGGGTCTCTTGCCCCATGCCACTGCGATCTCCGGTTGTGACGGCGGCGGCAAAGCCTCCGACCTCACCCGGAAGCACGTCGCGAACCCTGCGCGAGATCGCCATGCGCCAGGCCGTTATCCGGACACCCGCGATCCCGCTCTCGGGCGGCGCAGCGGTCAGGATCGGAACCCGCGTATAGCCCACCGCCCCCAATTTCTGGAACCAGGCGTGGCGACGGAAATCGAACCCGCCGGGTTCGACCGGCCCCTGCGGCGGCGACAGATGGGCGGTGGTCATGATCCTCTGGCCCGGACTGATCGGCCCCGAACCTCCGTGAACCGACAGGCGGATGCGCTGCGGCCTGCGGTCCTGCGGCACGTCCCCGATGCGCACCTGATCCAGCGTCAGCCGCAACGCGTCCGAGGCGGAACGGTCGATGGCAACGACCCGCCCCTCGACAGGGCCGTAATATCGCCATGACAGAACCGGCTCGGCCATCCGATGTGCCCGCGCTCCGGCCAGCGTAAACCCGGCAATGACCAGAGCGCCCCCGATCATGAGCGTCCCCCACCCCGGCGGCAGCAAGAAGCGCAGACCGATCAGTACGGCCGCGAGCGCCGCCAAACCGGCGTAAACCAGCCAGTCGGGTTCAAACCGCAAACCGAAATACAGGCCGATGCCGACGGCCAGACAGACCGGAGACCACGGAAACAGATGCCCGGCCTGATTCAGCAGCGCGGTCTCGACCCGTGCCAGAACACGCATGGTTGCCCCCGTCTTTCGGGCTGGTTAGATAGTCGCCAAACTAAGCCCAACGCGGTTACCAAAAGGTTAATCAACAATATGTCCGATCAGGTCGTCACCCGTTTTGCTCCCTCGCCCACCGGTTTTCTGCATATCGGCGGCGCGCGCACTGCGTTGTTCAACTGGCTGTATGCACGGGGGCGCGGCGGCAAGTTCCTGCTGCGGATTGAAGATACCGACCGGGAACGCTCGACCCCCGAGGCCACCGCCGCCATCCTTCAGGGCATGGCGTGGCTGGGGCTGGATCACGATGGCGACGTGATCTCTCAGTTCGAAGGGGCCGCGCGTCATGCCGAGGTGGCGCATCAGTTGCTGGCCGAGGGCAAGGCGTACAAGTGCTTTGCAACGCAAGAGGAAATCGCCGCGTTCCGCGAAAACGCGCGGGCCGAAGGCAAATCCACCCTGTTCCGCAGCCCCTGGCGCGACGCGGATGCTTCGACCCATCCCGATGCGCCCTTCGCCATTCGCATCAAGGCCCCGCAGGACGGGACGACCGTGATCCGCGATCAGGTGCAGGGGGATGTGACCATCCGTAACGACCAGCTGGACGACATGATCCTGCTGCGCTCGGACGGAACGCCGGTGTATATGCTGGCGGTAGTGGTGGACGACCACGATATGGGCGTGACCCATGTGATCCGCGGCGACGACCACCTGAACAACGCTGCACGTCAGATGATGATCTATGAAGCGATGGGCTGGAACGTCCCCGTCTGGGCGCATATCCCGCTGATTCACGGGCCCGATGGCAAGAAGCTGTCCAAACGTCACGGGGCACTTGGCGCGCAGGAATATCAGGCCATGGGCTATCCCGCCGCCGGTATGCGCAACTATCTGGCCCGTCTGGGCTGGAGCCACGGAGACGATGAGTTCTTCACTGACGCGCAGGCCAAAGAGTGGTTCGATCTGGGCGGAATCGGCAAAAGCCCGGCGCGTTTCGACCTGAAAAAGCTGGAAAACCTGTGCGGTCAGCATATCGCGATTTCGGACGATGCCGCATTGCGGCAAGAAATCGAAGGCTATCTGGCGGCGGCAGACCTGCCGCCCCTCACCCAGACACAATCGGGTGATCTTGAACGTGCGATGTATTGCCTCAAGGACCGTGCGCGGACGTTCCCGGAACTGCTTGAAAAGGCTCATTTTGCACTGACAGAACGCCCGATTGCCCCGGATGACAAGGCGGCGAAAGCCCTTGGTTCAGTATCCGACGGTATACTGGAAGAATTGACGCCGCAGTTGCAAAATGTTAGCTGGTCACGGAACGAACTGGAGGAGGCCCTGAATTCCTTTGCCGAGGCAAGGGGGCTTAAGTTCGGTAAGCTTGCGGGGCCGCTCAGGGCCGTGCTTGCGGGACGAGCGGTCACTCCTTCGGTGTTTGACATGATGCTAGTACTGGGTCGGGACGAAACCCTGGCCCGTCTTTCTGACGCAGCGAAATAAACCCAATCTTCATAATCGGGTAACGCTGCTCCAATAACACCCGGACTGCGCGTCAACGCGCAGCCGTTGCCCGCAAGGTCGGACAGCGATCCGATCTGCGCATGAATGAAGAAGGGACAACCATGACTGATAGCAACAAAACAGCGACTCTGACTGTTCATGGCAAAGAGTATGAGTTGCCGGTCCACTCACCGACCGCTGGCCCTGACGTTGTCGACATTCGCAAGCTGTACAGCGATGCGGGTGTGTTTACCTACGACCCCGGCTTTACCTCGACCGCAAGCTGCGACAGCACCATCACCTATATCGACGGCGAAAAAGGGGAACTGCTGCATCGTGGCTATCCCATCGATCAGCTGGCCGAAAAATCCCACTTCCTCGAAGTATGCTATCTGCTGCTGTACGGAGAGCTGCCGGTCGCGAAGGACCTGGAAAAGTTCGAAACCACCATCACGCGCCACACCATGCTGCACGAGCAGATGCAGTATTTCTATCGCGGGTTCCGCCGCGATGCGCACCCGATGGCGATCATGGTGGGTGTCGTTGGCGCAATGTCGGCCTTCTATCACGACTCGACCGATATTCACGATCCGCGCCAGCGCGAGATTGCCTCGCACCGCCTGATCGCCAAGATGCCCACCATTGCGGCCTGGGCTTATAAATACCACAACGGCCAGCCCTTCGTGTATCCGCGCAACGATCTGGATTATGCGTCGAACTTCCTGCGCATGTGCTTCAGCGTTCCGGCCGAAGAATATGAGGTCAACCCGATCCTCAGCCGCGCGATGGACCGTATCTTTACCCTGCACGCGGATCACGAGCAGAACGCCTCGACCTCGACCGTGCGTCTGGCATCAAGCTCGGGTGCCAACCCGTTTGCCTGTATTGCCGCGGGCATCGCCTGTCTTTGGGGTCCGGCCCATGGCGGTGCTAACCAGGCCTGTCTGGAAATGCTGGAAGAGATCGGCAGCGTCGACCGCATCCCGGAGTACATTGCCCGCGCCAAGGACAAGAACGATCCGTTCCGCCTGATGGGCTTTGGCCACCGCGTGTACAAGAACTTCGACCCGCGCGCCAAGGTGATGAAGCAATCGGCGGATGAAGTGCTGGATCTGCTGGGTATCGAAGACAACCCCAAACTGCAGGTCGCCAAGGAACTGGAACGCGAGGCGCTGGAAGATCCGTATTTCGCCGAGAAAAAACTGTTCCCGAATGTCGATTTCTACTCAGGCATCATTCTCGAGGCGATGGGCTTCCCGACCTCGATGTTCACCCCGATTTTCGCCCTGTCACGCACCGTCGGCTGGGTCAGCCAGTGGAAAGAGATGATCGCCGATCCGCAGAACAAAATCGGCCGTCCGCGCCAGTTGTATCTGGGCGAGACGCTGCGCGACTACGTGGATATCGAAAACCGCTGATCGCAAAAGTGCCCAAACTCCCCGGATTTCCGGGGCGTTTTTTGTCAGAACAAGCTAAGCTGATCGCCGGATTGCGGCGGTTTCGCGAACAGATCACACCGAAGCGGATCGGATTGCGTGGCCAGCTCAAGACGTTTTACCGCCAGTTTGAAACGTTTGGCGACCATCTCGGCATATTCGCCCTCACCCCGCATCCTGTGGCCCCAGCGTGGGTCGTAATCCCGCCCGCCATGCATGTCGCGTAACCGGGACATGACCTTGTCCGCGCGCGCCGGTTCGTGTGCCGCCAGCCACTCCTGCCATAGCGCTGACACCTCACGCGGAAGGCGCAGCATGATCCAACTGGCGGCATCCGCGCCTGCGTCTTTTCCAGCCTGCAGCAAATCTTCCACCTCGTGATCCGTCAGCCCCGGAACGATGGGTGAGGTCATGACCCGGACCGGAACCCCTGCCCCGGTCAATCGCCGGATCATGGTCAGGCGGCGCTGCGGCGACGGCGCGCGCGGTTCCATCCGGCGGGACAGACCCGCATCCAGCGTTGTCAGCGATATCCCGACCCGCGCCAGCCCCTTTGGGGCCATATCGGCGAGAATATCAAGGTCCCGTTCGATCAGTGCGCCCTTGGTCACAATCGCGATGGGATGGTTAAAGTCACGCAGAACCTCAAGGCATGACCTTGTGATAAGACGGGTTTTCTCAATCGGCTGATACGGGTCCGTGTTCGTCCCAAGCGCGATGGGCGCGACGCGATAGGTCCTGGAGGACAGTTCCCGGCGCAGGATATCAGCAGCATTTGGTCGTGCGATCAGGCGGGTTTCAAAATCCAGACCGGCAGACAGCCCCAGATAGGCGTGGCTTGGACGGGCAAAACAGTAGACACACCCGTGCTCGCACCCGCGATACGGGTTGATCGACCGGTCAAACGGCAGGTCCGGCGAGCGGTTATAGGTGATCAGGCTGCGCGCGACCTCATCCCGAACCTCGGTCCGGAGAGGCGGCAGATCGTCCTCCAGATCCCACCCGTCATCCGCCGCGACGGTGGCAAACCGTTCGAACCGGCCAGCATCATTCGACGCCGTGCCACGACCGCGGATATTGGGCTGGTGTTTCATTCACTTGTTCGCTTTTTGTTCTTTCTCATTGGTAAAAGAAATCGGCTTATGGCACAAGGGTTTCATCAGACATCCGGGGACCCTGCGACAGTCCCAATGCAAACCGCAACGATTTACCCGGCAAGGTGGAGTAACCTGAGCTAAATGCAGGATGATCTTGCATATGTTTCTATCGAATACGCAAATAAAGTAACGTATAGGTCGGTCCCGAAACCGCCGAGGTCGCAATCGTCACAGTCAGACTGCGACGTTTTGGCCAAAACGGAAAAAATGCCACCACGGGCTGATGGCCCGCACAGCTCAGGGAAATGCCCATGTCTGAAGAAGAAGACATCGTCCTGTCCGAACTGAATGACGAAGAACTTGTCGAACAGATGTTCGACGATCTTTATGACGGCTTAAAAGAAGAGATCGAAGAAGGCGTGAACATCCTGCTGGAACGCGGATGGATGCCCTACGACATTCTGACCAAGGCGCTGGTCGGTGGCATGACCATCGTTGGCCATGACTTCCGCGACGGCATCCTGTTCGTGCCCGAGGTTCTGCTGGCCGCCAACGCGATGAAGGGCGGCATGGCGATCCTCAAGCCTCTGCTGGCGGAAACCGGCGCGCCACGCGTCGGCAAGATGGTGATTGGAACCGTCAAAGGCGACATCCACGACATCGGCAAGAACCTTGTGTCGATGATGATGGAAGGCGCGGGTTTCGAGGTTGTCGATCTGGGCATCAACAACCCGGTCGAAAACTATCTGGAAGCGCTGGAAGCCGAACAGCCCGATATTCTGGGCATGTCCGCGCTGCTGACCACCACCATGCCTTACATGAAAGTCGTGATCGACACGATGGTCGAACAGGGCATTCGCGATGATTATATCGTACTGGTCGGCGGCGCACCGCTGAACGAAGAGTTCGGCAAGGCCATCGGCGCCGACGGGTATTGCCGGGATGCTGCCGTGGCGGTGGAAACGGCGAAAGAGTTCGTCTCGCGCAAGCACAACCAACTGGCGGGCTGACGACGCGGAAATGTCGTTTTAAGGCCGCCCAGCACTGGGCGGCCTTTTTTTTGTTTCCCCCGGTTGCTGACCACGCCCCGCGTCTGAAAGGGACCATCGGAATGCCACAGGACCACTTGCCGGATGATGCCAGCCTGACAACCAAAGGCTATGAGGAGCAGGGTAAGAACGGCCAGATCCTGTTGCTGGCCTGTGGCGCTCTGGCGCGTGAGATTCTGGATATCAAAAAGCGCAACGGCTGGGATCACATGGCGCTGACCTGCCTTCCGGCGATCCTGCATATCCACCCCGAAAAGATCACGCAGGCCGTGGAAGAGGCCGTCGAAAAGCACCGCGACCAGTACGATCAGATTTTCGTCGTCTACGCCGATTGCGGCACCGGCGGCCTGCTGCAAAGCGCGTGCGAACGTCTGGGCGTCGAGATGGTCAAGGGCCCGCACTGCTATTCCTTCTTCGAGGGCAACGAGGCGTTCGCGGACCGTGGAGAAGACGAAATCACAGCCTTCTACCTGACTGATTTTCTGGCCCGGCAGTTCGATGCGTTTGTCTGGAAGCCGATGGGCCTGGACCGGCACCCCGAGCTGCGCGACATGTATTTCGGCAATTACACCAAAGTGGTCTATCAGGCCCAGATCGACGACCCGGACCTGACCGCGCGGGCGCGCGACATTGCAGATCGGATGGGTCTGGATTTTGAACGCCGCCTGACCGGGTATGGCGATCTTGAGACGACGCTGTCGGACTGGGCGACGCGCGCCCCCCGGGACTGACCCGAGTAGGATCAGGCGTTTTCCTGCGCCACCTCTCGGATGCGTTCGATCATGGCGCGCAACCCGTTGGACCGCTGCGCGGACAGATGGTCGTTCAACCCCAGCCGCGCCAGTTCGCCGCCGGCATCGACCTTTGGCACCTCGGCCACGGGCAGGCCGTTGTAAAGCGACCGCAGGACAGCGATCAGCCCCCGCACGATCAACGCGTCGCTGTCGCCGTCAAAGCGGAACTTGCCAGCTTCGATCATTGGATGCAGCCAGACCTGACTGGCACAGCCATGCACTTTGGTTGCGGGCACTTTGAAGGCGTCGTCCAGCGGCTCCATCGCTTTGCCCTGCTCGATCACGTGGCGGTACCGGTCTTCCCAGTCCTCCAGAAACTCGAAGTCCTCGACGATGTCTTCAAAGGCGGGCGTTGCCATGATGCGGCTGTCCTTCCGTTTCGTTCACAATTTGTGACCTATGCCTAGGATCGGCCCCTGTCCAGCCCCCGGCGTGGGTTTTCAAGGCGCGGAATTTGCGCTAACCCATTGCCTGAATTACTGCCAAGAACCGTGGGTCCATGCAAAAATCTGTTTCTGTTCTCGTTATCGCTATGTTGACCCTGTCTGCCTGCAGCAGCTGGCGCGAGTCGCGGGTAAACCCGTCAAACTGGTTCGGCTCCAGCACATCCGCCCCGGCCGAACTCTCTGCAGATGACCCGAACCTGCTTGTGCCCCAACAAAACGACGGCGGCGGTCTGTTTGCGCGACCTGATGCAGAAGACACAAGCGTTCCGATCGCCAAGATTGACGAGCTGCGCATCGACCCGACACCCACTGGCGCTATCGTCTATGTCTCGGGCACCGCACAGCGCCAGGGGGCATACGATGCACGGCTGGTTCGGGTGGATTCGGAAGAAAACCAGAAGAATGGCGTTCTGGAATACACGTTCCGTGTGAACTACCCCAACTACCAGACGGTGCAGGGGTCCGAGCGGACGCGCATGGTGTCGGACGCAATCAACGTCTCGAGGCAGGAACTGGAGAGCATTCGACTGGTTCGCGTCGTCGGCCAGCAAAACGCGTTGGAATCGCGGCGGCGCTAAAGTGCTACGACCTTGACCGCCTGCCCTTTTGCCGCCAGCGCGATCTTGCCCTCGCAAAGTTTCAGCGCGTCCTCGCCGAACACCTCGAACCGCCATCCGGACATGGCCGGAACCTCGCGCTCGCCTGCGGCGATCTGATCCAGTTCGGCGCTGGTGGCGATCAGCTTGGCCGCCACGCCCGAACTTTCGGTTTTTGACTTGAGCAGAACCCGAAGCAAATCCGCCAGCGCCGGATTGACCTTCAGCTTGTCGCGGCTGTTGTCGATCCGGGGCAGATCATCGGCCGGACAGTTCACGCCTTTCTTGACCGCTGCCAGAATGCCATCGGCAATCGCGCCCTTGCGCGCCTCGCGCAGCAACAGGCGGGACCCGCCGAGGTCGGATTGCGATTTGGGCTTGGTCGAGGCCAGCTCGATCAGCGCATCGTCCTTGAACACCCGGTTGCGGGGCACGTTGTTTTGCTGCGCATAAGCCTCGCGGAAATGTGCCAGTTCGCGCACAACCGCCAGAAACTTGGCCGAGTTTGTCCGGGTTTTGATCCGTTTCCACGCATCTGCGGGCCGGATGTCATAGGTGCCTGACTGGGTCAGGATATGCAGTTCCTCGGCCACCCAGTGACTGCGATGTGTCTTTTCCAGTTCCGCCGCCAGATTTTCGTAGATTTTCCGCAGATGAGTCACATCCGCCAGCGCATAGGTTTTCTGCGCCTCGGTCAGCGGGCGCCGCGACCAGTCGGTAAAGCGTGAAGTCTTGTCTACCCCCTGCTTGCAGATCTTGCGCACCAGCGTCTCGTACCCGACCTGTTCGCCAAATCCGCAGACCATTGCGGCGACCTGCGTGTCGAACAGTGGCTTGGGGAATACGCCCGCCTCGACCCAGAAAATCTCAAGATCCTGCCGGGCGGCGTGGAACACTTTGACCACGCTTTCATCCCGGAACAGATCGTAAAGCGGGTCCAGCGACAGCCCATCGGCCAGAGGATCAACAAGAACCGCGTTGTCTTCGGCCCCGGACGGAATGGCGAGTTGCACCAGACAGAGCTTCGAGTAATAGGTGCGTTCGCGCAGGAACTCGGTATCTACAGTGACATAGGGATGGTCCGCCGCGGCCTTGCAGAAATCGGCCAGCTCTTGCGTCGTCGTCAGGGTTTTCATGCGCCGTACTAGTCTTGCTTTTGTTCTTGGTGTTTGCCCGATTTTTCCTCGTGCCGAGCGGTAGGCGCGACCATAGGACGAATAGCGGCCAAGTGTAAATCACCCTCGGGCGATCAGGGCAGCAGAACCGGCGACTTGTCTCCGACCGCGAACCGCCGCAACACGGCAGGGTAAAGCTTGTGCTCCCAGACCAGAACGCGCGCGGCCAAGGCATCGGGTGTGTCTGCGGGTTCAATTTTTACACGGGCCTGACCCAGAATTGGGCCGTCATCCAGCGCTGCTGTCACCTCGTGCACGGTGCAGCCATGTTCTGCGTCGCCGGCCTCGATGGCGCGGGCATGGGTGTGCAGCCCCTTGTATTTTGGCAACAGCGAGGGGTGAATATTCAGCATCCGCCCCTGAAACTGCCGGACGAAATCGCCCGTCAGAACCCGCATGAACCCGGCCAGACAGACGATATCAGGCTGCGCCGCGTGCAACGGTTTCAACAGTTCAACTTCGAACGCCGCACGGTCGCCCTTGTAGGGGCGGTGATCCACGGCTGCCGTCGCGATGCCCCGATCCGCCGCCTTCTTCAGCCCCCCGGCCTGTGCGTCATTCGACAGCACCAGACAGGGCCGCGCCGGGTGGTCGCCCACCATGCTGTCGACCAGCGACACCATGTTTGACCCACCACCCGAGATCAGGATCGCAACGCGCTTTTGGCTCACAACAGCTTGCCCGAATAGGCGACGCCGGGGTTGTCCGTCACGGCCCCGATGCGCGAGACGGTTTCGCCCGCCTCGGACAGCAGTTCCGCCAGTTCGTCGGCCCGATCCCCGGCGCAGACGACAATCATGCCGATGCCGCAATTAAAGGTCTTGAGCATCTCGGCCTCGGCAATCCCGCCTGTCTTTGCCATCCAGCCAAAGACCGGCGGCAATTCCCAAGCATTCAGGTCAATCTCCGCCCCCAGCCCTTCGGGCAAAACACGTGGCAGGTTTTCGGTCAGGCCGCCACCGGTGATATGGGCCAGCGCATGTACGCCCCCTGCCCGGATCGCAGCCAGGGCTGGCTTTACATACAGGCGCGTCGGCGTCAGCAGCGCCTCACCCAGCGACCGCTCGCCAAAGGGCGAGGCGTCATCCCAGTTCAGGCCCGACATCTCGACCAGCTTGCGCACCAGTGAGTATCCGTTCGAGTGCACCCCGTTCGACGCCAGACCCAGCAGCACATCGCCCGCCTGAACGCCGTCCGGCAGGTCGCCGCCCCGTTCCATCGCCCCGACCGAGAACCCGGCCAGATCGAAATCACCATCGGGATACATGCCCGGCATTTCAGCCGTTTCACCGCCGATCAGGGCGCACCCAGACTGCGCGCACCCTTCGGCAATCCCTTCGATGATCCGCGCAGCGGTGTCGGTGTCCAGCTTGCCGGTTGCGAAATAGTCGAGGAAGAAAAGCGGTTCAGCCCCCTGACAGATCAGGTCATTCACGCACATCGCCACCAGGTCGATCCCAACGCCATCCACCACGCCGGTATCAATCGCGATCCGCAGCTTGGTGCCAACGCCATCGGTCGCGCCCACAAGGATCGGATCGTTATACCCTGCCGCTTTAAGGTCAAACAGCGCCCCGAAACCACCCAGACCGCTCATGACTCCGGGCCGGTTGGTGCGTTTGGCGGCGGGCTTGATCCGGTCGACCAACGCGTTGCCTGCATCGATATCCACGCCCGCATCGGCATAGGTGATTCCGTTCTTGCCCGCTGTCATGGCCAATCCCTCATGAATGCTTTGCGGGCGGGTTAGTCGATTGTGCAACATGTTGCAACGGTCAGGCTTGACGCGGGCGTTCACCGTGATACCCAAGGCGCTCAGGCGGGCCTGTAGCTCAATTGGTTAGAGCAGAGCGCTCATAACGCTTTGGTTGGGGGTTCGAGTCCCTCCGGGCCTACCAGAATATCCGCCATATCACTGATTTTGTTACATAATAAGATCGCCCTGTCGTTGGTCGGACTGCGTTATGAGCCGCGTTTCCCTGCCCGAAAGCACCGCCCGTCGCCATACAGGCAAAAAAGACCGAAATACGCTATTCTGATGGACAACCATGTGTTCAGCGCGCGGGTGACAACCGGGCCGAGCGGTTTTCTGTGAGGGTGCCGAAATGACGGGAACTGATAAGACTGCTGCGAATAGCTATTTCTCGCCGAAAGCGGTGGTCTTCATTGCCTGGAGCAAGGAAACCGAGAAAGCCGCGCACATTTTGCGCGACATACTGGATGCCCGGGGCCTGTCGGTCTGGATGAGCGAACAGATCACCGCGGGCCGAAAGTTCCGTGAAGAGATCAGACGATCCGTTCTGGACGCGCACCTGATGCTTGCCATCTTTCCGGATAAGCCCTCGCCCTGGCAAATCGCCGAATCCGGCCTCGCCTATTTTGAGAACAAGCTGATACCGATCGCGATTGACAGCGACGAAGTCATTGAGCCATTCAGCGAATTCGAGACCCACAACCTGCGTTCCGAGGATCTGGAGGCTGGCGAAGGTCACAGCATTGACGCGTTAGAGGCCACCTTGCGCAGCCGGATAGGGGCGCAGCGCAAGGATGTCATCACTCTGGGACTTGTGACGCTTCTGAACCGCATTTTCCTGTTGGCAGTGCCGTTTGCCGGCGTCTTGACGATATTGATGATCGTAAGTCTCGGCTTTCTATCCCAGTCGGATGGCAGCCCGTTGCAGTCAGAGGATGTTTCCCTGCATATGTACCGCGCCGGACACACCGCATTTGGGGCAATGCTCTATGGCGGGGCGGCCTTCATCGCGCTGATATTTGCCCTGGTCGGTGCGGCTGCAAGTTATTCGGCGCGACGGTTCGGCTTTTTAGTCGCCAAGTTCCTTCTTCTTCTTTGGTTTTTGGTTGCCGGATTGCAACTCTGGCTGGGGATGTTGCTTTTGGCCAAAAAATTCGGCCACGGATACGCAGATGAATTCTGGCTGTTGCTTTCGATTGCCTTTTTCTTTCTGGCGATGATTTTTGCTTTGGTTGCTTATATTTGTCACAGCTCCGCGTTTCGCGAGAACCGAAAT
This sequence comes from Ruegeria sp. F5, assembly GCF_056533845.1. Lineage (NCBI taxonomy): Bacteria > Pseudomonadati > Pseudomonadota > Alphaproteobacteria > Rhodobacterales > Roseobacteraceae > Ruegeria > Ruegeria sp. F5. Next base: position 48,128 of record NZ_JBQFOU010000002.1, read on the forward strand.
CAGGGGCCCATGAAAAAAATTCAGATCAATGTCTTTCTGGGCAATGTCTGCTTCGCCGTCACCTTGGTGCTGCTGACGTTTGTTATTCTTATGATGAGCCTCCAATGCGAATTCGACGCCATTTTTGTTGGGGGCGACGCCTGTTCACAATAGGGCCTACCGCCCAATCACGATATCCGCGCACAAGCCGCCCAGCCGTTCGCTTTCAGCAAGGCGCAGTGTTCCGCCGTGGGCGCGGGCGATGTCGGCGACGATGGCCAGCCCAAGGCCCACGCCGCTACCCTGGTTCTGATTGCGGGCCGGGTCCAGCCGGGTAAAGGGTTTGACGGCTTCGGTGCGTTGCTCGGGCGGGATACCGGGGCCATCGTCTTCGACCCGAATGCGAATGGATTTGGCGCTGAGCGTCAGGCTGACATCCGCCTTGCTGCCATACCGGACCGCGTTTCCGATCAGGTTTTCAACAGCGCGACGGATGGCCGTGGGGCGAAAGGTTGCGGTGCCCTCGCCCTCGACACTGATCAACTCGGCCACATATCCGGCCCGCTGTGCGTCACCGACAATCTGGCGCAGGAAGGCTTCCGGGTCGATTTCCTCGGGGGCACCTTCGGCAGCCCCTCGGGAAAACTCCAGAAACGCATCCAGAAGCGACTGCATTTCCGTGACATCCTGCTGCAGCGGGGCGGCTTCGTCCTCGGGCAGCATGGACAGGCCAAGTTTCAGGCGCGTCAGAGGGGTGCGCAGATCATGGCTGACGCCGGACAGCATCAGCGTGCGCTGCTCCATCTGCCGTTCGATCCGGGCGCGCATGTCCAGAAACGCATTACCGGCGGCTCGCACCTCGATCGCGCCGCCGGGGGTGTAGGGCACAACGCGCCCGCGGCCAAACGCCTGCGCCGCGTTGGCCAGACGCGTGATCGGGCGCAACTGATTGCGCATGTAAAGAAATGAGATCGAGGTCATGACGACGGCAAAAAACACCATCGTGACCATCAACTGGTGCGGGGCCGTGGGCGACAGGCGCCGTCTGTCAAAGGTCAGTTCGAGCAGGCCCAGATGTGTCCGGATGTACAACCGGACATCTGCACCGCTTGGCAGGGCAACCGCTTGCAGGCTTGGCAATTGGGCGTGCAAGTCAGCCTCGACCTGAGGGGCGATGAAATCGTACCACCGCCGTTTGCCGATATCCGGCACTTCGTTGAGCCCCAGAAAGCGAACCTTCATTTCCAACGCAGCCAGATCCGGGCGCACGGCTGCAAGCGCCTGCTGCTGCGTTTCCACGTCGGCCATTGCGCTTGTGATCAGATCGACCTCGCGCACGGTCGCGCGGACCATCTGCGCCGTGACATCCTCTAAATGCCGTTGAAGGAACGCATTTCCGACGACCAGCAACAGCACGATCACCGGAAGAACCAGGATCAATGCGGCCCGGGCGTACAGGCTGCGCGGCATATAGGGTTTGAGCCAGTGCGACGACATAGGCTAAACCTAACGGGCTGCCCCGGCTAGAGGAAGAGGACAAGAATGCAGGCCCCTGACGATTTCAACCCAGCCCCCGGTCAAGCAATTGAATTGCAGCCGGGGCTGCGTCGCATTCTGGCTCCGAACCCTTCGCCCATGACCTATCGCGGGACCAATACCTATCTTTTGGGGCAGCGAGACCTGGCCGTGATCGACCCCGGCCCGCTGAACGACGCGCATCTGCAGGCGATTCTGGGCGCGCTGCAGCCGGGGCAAAGGATCAGCCACATCTTCGTCACGCACAGCCATCTGGATCATTCTCCGTTGGCTGGCCCCTTGTCGGCGCAGACAGGGGCTCCGATTCTGGCCTTTGGCGGGCCCGAGGCCGGGCGCAGCGATGTCATGACCCAGCTGGCCAAAAACGGTCTGGCCGGTGGCGGCGAAGGCATCGACACCGCGTTTCGCCCGGATATCGAGGTCGCGGATTCAGAGGTGATCGAAGGCGATGACTGGCAGCTAGAGGTCATCCACACCCCCGGCCATCTGGGCAACCACATCGCTTTGGCCTGGGGCGACACCTGTTTCACCGCAGATCACGTGATGGGCTGGGCCAGTTCGCTGGTTTCCCCCCCTGACGGAGACCTGACCGATTTCATGGCCGCCTGCCACCGACTGCGGGCGCGGGACTGGTCGGTCTTCCACGCCGGGCACGGCGCGCCGATCACCGACCCCACAGGCCGCCTCGACTGGCTGATTCAGCACCGGTTAGGGCGCGAGGCGCAAATCCTGTCGGCGCTGGAACAGGCCCCCGGCACGGCGCGCCAGCTGGCCGAACGCATCTATACCGACATCCCGGCTGCCCTATTGCCCGCTGCCGAGCGTAACGTGTTCGCCCACCTTATTGATCTGACAGGAAAATCCCAGGTCGCTCCGGACGGCTCCTTGTCAGCGACCACCGTTTTCAAACGCTGCGCGTGACCCGAAGAAATTTTTCCCGATTCCCGCCTTTCCCCTCTGGACGCCGAAAATCCGGATTGTTATACGCCCCTCAGTTCCGGCGTAGCTCAGCGGCAGAGCAGTTGACTGTTAATCAATTGGTCGTAGGTTCGATCCCTACCGCCGGAGCCAGATTTCCCAAATTGTACTGGCAATTTTCAGACGTGACCCCGTGGAACTTGTGCCCATTGCGCGCCAGTATCCCCCGCGCGCCGCAGCCCCTGCTGCCTAGGGATTGGTCATCAACCGGAACATTCGAATCAGCCGGTTGGCTTCGATTTTCTGCGGCTCGACATGAAAGACGGCCATGCGCCCAACCAGTTCTGGTTTATCCAAAAATTCCTCGGTTGCGTGCATGCGCGGACGGTGGGCGTAGTCGTCGAACAAAAGCGTCACAGGGCGCGAGATGCTGAATGCCGTGGCCAAGGCGCATCCAACGCGGAAGCGACCGTCAACCAGAACCACATCGGGGTGCTTGAACCCGTCGCTTTGCCAGATCGACAGCGGGTAGCGCGGAAAGCGGGACCAGTTCTCGGTGCTGACGGGGAAGCCCCATTTCTTGGTCGCGCCAATATTGACCCAGCGAACGTGAACGTCGGTATTTGCGGCGGGCGGGTTCTGGTTGAACCAGCGCTGCATCTTCCGCGCCCACTTCCGGTCGCTTTCGACGCTGTAGACGGTTTTCGACTCCATCTCAGCCGCCATCACCGTGGACCCGCCGGACCCGTATTCGAGAATAACCGACGCTTCCTGGTACTTTTCACGAACCAGATCCTGGACGTTTTCCGGCAAAGTGAGGACGGGTCTGTCTGTTACATTGGCCTTCAAATCGGTCTCCGAATCCAGAATGTCGGGCCGTGTCTAACACGCTGCGCCCCTGTCATACAGGCGAAGGTTTCTCGCCGACAAAATCGCCTTGGCACTGTGTTATTCGGACAGGTTCTGAGAAATCAAGAACAAGCGCAAGGAACCTGTTAGGGTCAGTGCAGGGCTTGCCTTACGTGTACGGCAACACCGGCGCAAAAAAAACATTCATCCGCCCTCTGGACGCCGCGAAATCTGGTTGCTATACGGCGCGAACCGTTCCGGCGTAGCTCAGCGGTAGAGCAGTTGACTGTTAATCAATTGGTCGTAGGTTCGATCCCTACCGCCGGAGCCATTTTTCCCTTTAGACCTAGCCGGTTAAGGCGTTCTCGTAATCCGCGCGCAGGTTGCGTTTCAGCACCTTTCCTGTTGCGTTCAGCGGCAGCGCATCAACAAACACAACCTTGTCCGGCACCTGCCATTTGGCGATCTTTCCGTCGAAGAAGGCCAGCAATTCGTCCTCGGTCGGGTCCTCGCCTTCGGCTTTCACCGCGACCAGCAGCGGGCGCTCGTCCCATTTCGGGTGCGGCACGCCCACAACGGCTGCCGTGGCGAGTTTGGGATGGGCGACGGCGATATTCTCCAACTCGACCGAACTGATCCACTCTCCGCCAGATTTGATGATGTCCTTGGACCGGTCCCGGATGGTCATGTAGCCGTCGGCATCCAGCGTTGCCACGTCGCCGGTGGCGAACCAGCCATCCTGCAGCAGACCCTCGTCCTGCAACTGGAAATAACTGTCCAGAACCCAGTGACCGCGCACCATCAGGTCGCCCTGCGTTTCGCCATCATGCGGCAGGTCGTTGCCGTCATCATCGACGATTTTCAGCTCCGCCCCAAAGGGCGGACGCCCCTGATTTTCACGCAGCCTGTGCTGGGCTTCGAGCGGCATTTTCAGATGCTTGGCCATGGGGTAGTTCGTCGTGCCCAGCGGGCTCATCTCGCTCATCCCCCAGGCGTGCACGGTGTCGACGCCATAGGTCTCCCGGAAGGTTTCGATCATCGAGGGCGGGCACGCCGCGCCGCCAATCACCGTGCGGTTGAGGCTTTCCAGCTTGGTCCCGCATTTCGCGGCATGGGTCAGCAACCCCTGCCAGATCGTGGGCACGCCCATGGCCAGCGTCACGCCATAGGTGTCGATCAGATTGACCAGCGCCTCGCCATGCAGGTCTGGCCCGGGCATCACCATGCGCGAGCCAGACATGGCGCTGGCATAGGGCGACCCCCAGGCGTTGACGTGGAACATCGGCACCACCGGCATCACCACATCCATGGCGGAATAGCCGATCACATCGCGTGTGTTCGACGCAAAGCTGTGCAGCAAGGTGGACCTGTGTGAATAAAGAACACCCTTGGGGTTCCCCGTCGTGCCGGAGGTATAGCAGAGGCTGGAGGCGGTGTTTTCATCAAAGCTGGGCCACGCAAAGCTCTCATCGCCGGTTTCAATCAGCTCATCGTAAAAAACCAGCCCCGGCACCTGAGACAACGCGGCCTCGTCCCGGGCCCCCATCAGCACAAAATGCTGCACATCGGTCAGATGCTCTTGTAGCGCAGCCACCAACGGCAGGAAGGTTGCATCAAAGAACAGGGCACGATCCTGCGCATGGTTGATGATATAGGTGAGTTGTTCGGGAAACAGGCGCGGGTTGATCGTGTGGCAGACAAAGCCCGCGCCGGAAACGGCGTAGTAGATTTCCAGATGCCGACGGTTGTTCCACGCCAGCGTGCCCACGCGATCTTGCGGTTCGAGCCCCAGCTTCACCAGCGCCGAGGCCATTTGGCGGGCGTTCCGCGCGATTCCGGCCCAGTTGGTCTCGGTCACGGTGCCGTCTGTTTCGACCGAGACGATCTCGGTCTGGCCGTGATAGCGTTCGGCGTGCTCAATCAGCGACGAAATCAGCAAGGGCTGCGTCATCATCTGTCCCAGCATGGACAATCCTCCCATCGTCAGCGCTGATCCGCAGGGGTCGCGCCGTTATACCTTGGCGACGACCCTGCCAATGATTCAATTGTCTGACAATAAAAGAATGCGGTCAGTCGCGATGCCGCAAAGCGTAATCCACCAGCGCAGCCGTCGATCCGTCCTTACCGCTGGCGCTTTCATCGCCATCCACGATCGGCCCCAGTGAGGTCGCCAGTTCCTTGCCCAGTTCCACGCCCCACTGATCGAACGAGTTGATCCCCAGCAGAACGCCCTCGACAAACACGCGGTGTTCATAAAGCGCGATGATCTGGCCCAGAACAAACGGGGTGAGTTGGGGGTAGATCAACGTGGTTGATGGACGGTTCCCCGGAAACACGCGATGACGCGCCTGCCGTTCCAGTTCCGCGCCGTTCAGCCCTTTCTCCGCCATGCGGGCACGCGCCTCGTCCAGCGAGCGTCCGCGCATCAGCGCCTCGGATTGCGCCAGACAATTGGCCAGCAACAGGCGGTGGTGATGGGCCAGTTCGGGTTCGTGTCCTTCGGCGGCGACCATGAATTCACAGGGGATCACGTCGGTCCCCTGATGGATCAACTGATAGAAGGCGTGCTGCCCGTTTGTGCCGGGCTCTCCCCAAACCACCGGGCCTGACGGCACAGTCAGCGCGCTGCCATCCATCGCAACGGACTTGCCGTTGGATTCCATCTCCAACTGCTGAAAATAGGCGGGCAATCGCAGCAATCGTTGGTCATAGGGCAAAACGGCGCGGCTGGCATGGCCCAGAACCTGACGGTGCCAGACGCCGACCAGCGCCAGCATTACGGGAAGGTTCTCGGCCCATTCGGCAGACTGGAAATGCAGGTCCATCGCCTGCCCACCGCGTAGAAACGCGTCAAACGCATTCGAGCCTACGGCGATCATCACCGGCAGGCCCACCGGCCCCCAGACGGAATACCGCCCGCCGACCCAATCGGCGAAACCGAACACGCGCGCTTCGGGGATGCCAAAGGCCTGTGTCTTGTCCAGGGCACTGGACACGGCGGCGAACTGCGTGGACGGGTCCCCGCCCCCATCGGTCATCCAGGCCCGCGCGGTGCGCGCGTTGGTCATGGTCTCAATCGTGGTGAAGGTTTTTGAAGCGACGATCACCAGCGTCCGCTTCGGGTCCAACTGCCGCAGAGTGTCTGCGATATGCGCCCCGTCCACGTTCGAGACATAGTGCAGCCGCGGCCCATCGTGGTACGGAGCCAAAGCGTGGGTCGCCATGACCGGCCCCAGATCGGACCCGCCTATACCGATATTCACCACATCGGTAAAGCTGCCCCCTGCCCCTGACGCCGCGCCGCCGCGCACTTCTTCCGCGAAGACCCGCAGCCGCTGCAGAGTGTCCAGGACATCCGGCATGACGTCCTGCCCATCGACCTCAACCGGGCCGCCGTCGAGGTTGCGAAGCGCGGTATGCAGCACCGCGCGCCCCTCGGTCTCATTGATCTTCTGGCCGCTGAACATCGCCTCACGCCGGCCCGCCAAATCGGCCTCGTCGCACAACCGGATCAGAGCGTCGCGCACCGCCTGATCGATCTGCGTTTTTGAGTAATCGAACAGCAAATCACCGGTCGAGGCCGAAAAGCTCTGTGCCCGCGTCGGGTCAGCGTCAAACAGGTCAATCAAGCGGCGGTCTTGCCGGGAAGCGGCCAGTGATTTCAATGTGTCCAGTTGCATGGTCCTACTCCGCCCAATGTACCGTCATGCCGCTTAGCACCGCTGCGATTGGCGCCTCTTCCGGTGGCAGCGACATGGCACGTTCTAACGCCTCGCGTTTTGCGGCTCCGAAAATGATCAGATGTTTGGACAAGGCCCCATCCAGAACCGGCGCGGTCAGGGTGATGCGCGGTTCCGGCTGTACATCGGTTCGGGCCACCGCCAGCATCGGCGCGTGCGCGTCCAAAGCGGCCTCTAGCCCGTCCATGCCGGGGAACAGCGACGCGGTGTGCATATCCTCGCCCATTCCCAAGACCAGTACAGACAGCGGCATGACCGGAGCGATCAGGGATTCGATTTCCGCCAATGCGGCCTCGGGGGCGGCACCCGGCAGGTATAAAGGGACATATTCCGCGACCGAGGCCCGGTTGGTCAGCAACCTGTCGCGGATCAGGCGTTCGTTCGACCGCTCGCTGTCGGCGGGCACGCAACGCTCGTCCGTGGGCAGAACGCGCACGCGGTCCCAATCCAGATCGGCGGCGCACAACACGTCAAACATCGGGCCCGGCGTCGTGCCCCCCGGAACGGCCAGCGCGACCTTCTCTTCGTGCAGCAACGCCGCCTCCAACTCTCCGGCAAGCGCGTTTGCAACATCGATGGCCAACATGTCCCGGTCGGCATATTCCTGAATTTTCATGGATTAATTCCCTGCCAGCGGCGACCGTCTCGTTTCATCAGCAGTTCGGCGTCGCCTGGGCCTGTGCTGCCGCTGTCATAAGGTTTGGGCACATCGCCACGCGCCTGCCAACCCGCGATGATCGGGTCGGTCCAGGCCCAGGCGGCTTCGACCTCATCCCCGCGCATGAACAGGGTCTGGTTGCCCCGGATCACGTCCATCACCAACCGCTCGTAAGCGTCCGGCGGGTCCTGGCTTTCGGGGCCGAGCGCTTCGGCAAAGCTCATGTCCAAAGGCACGTCGATCAACCGCATCCCACCCTGACCAGGCTCTTTGATCGTCACTTTCAGGGTGATCCCCTCGTTCGGCTGCAACCGGATCGACAGCACATTCGCATGCCGCCCGACGTCTGCCCCAAAAATCGAATGCGGCGCGTCCTTGAACATCACGTTGATGACCGACGACCGCGCCACCAGCCGCTTGCCGGTGCGCAGGTAGAACGGGGTGCCCGCCCACCGCCAGTTGCTGACATGCGCCCGCAGCGCCACGAAGCTTTCGGTGGTCGAACGCGGATTGCCCACGATGTCACGATACCCCCGCTCGTCCGAGCCCGCCGCGAACTGTCCGCGCACGATGTGGTGAGGTTGAACCTGATCAAGCGCCCGGATCACCTTTAGCTTTTCGTCCCGCACCGCGTCGGGGTCGAACTTGGCAGGCGGCTCCATCGCGATCAGGCAGAGTAGTTGCATCAGGTGGTTCTGCATCATGTCCCGCATCGCACCGGCGCGTTCGTAATAGTCCTCGCGCCCGTCGACACCGACGGTTTCCGCCACGGTGATCTGGATGTGATCCACGTATTGGCTGTTCCACAACGGCTCGAACAGCATATTGCCAAAGCGAACCGCCATCAGGTTCTGAACGGTTTCCTTACCCAGATAATGGTCGATGCGGTAAATCTGGCTTTCATCGAAATGCGCCGCCAGCGTGGCGTTCAGCGCCCGCGCGCTTTCCAGATCGTGACCGAAGGGTTTCTCGACCACGATCCGCGCATGGTCCGAGGCCAGATTGTGCAGCCTGATCCGCTCGGCCAGTGGGCCGAACAGGCTGGGACCGACCGAGAAATAGAACGCCCGAACGCGGTTTTCCTGCAGCCTTTGCGACAGATCGGTCCATCCGTCCCCGGACATTGCATCCAGCGGCACATAGTCGATCCGCTGCAGAAACCCGTTCAGCGCGTCGCTGTCCTGTGCCCGCCGGGGCGCATGTCGGCGCAGCGATTCGGCAACCATCCCGCGAAAGGCATCCGGGCTGTGATCCCCGCGCGCCGCACCAATGATCTGCACATCGTCCGGCCACTGTCCGGCGCAATACCGGCGAAACAAGGCAGGCAGAATCTTTCGCTGCGCCAGATCGCCGGTGCCGCCGAAAATGACCAGATCGAATGGATCAACGGGTATGACGCGAGAAACCATGAGTTGTCCTTACCTTGCCCCTATCGCCATGTCCAATGTTAGCGCAATCATATCTGCTTTTTTTCGCAGATCAAAACTCTGTCAGCACCACCCTGACGCCCTTACCAATTCCACCGCAAACGACTAAGTCAGTTGAATGACGCCAAAGAACCGGATGCGGGAATGAAAGACAACGCCCCTCAGCTTGCCAATATCGGCAAGTTTCAGAACAAAATGGTGACAGCGGATGGCCAGACCCGAGCCTCGGTTGCACTGACAAACCCCGAGACGCTCTGGTTCAACACCGGCACCCTGTGCAACATCGAATGCGTGAACTGCTATATCGCCAGCAGCCCGACCAACGATGCGCTGGTCTACATCACGGCGGATGAGGTCACGGATTATCTGGACCAGATCGAACAGCGCAACTGGCCCATTCGCGAGATCGGCTTTACGGGGGGCGAACCCTTCATGAACCCCGAATTCATCGACATGACCCGCGCCGCACTTGCGCGCGGGTACGAGGTTCTGGTCCTGACCAACGCGATGCAACCCATGATGCGCCGGAAGATGCGCGAAGGGCTGCTGAACCTGCAGCGCGACTATAACGACAAGCTGATCTTGCGCGTTTCCGTCGATCACTACCGCCCAGACCTGCATGACAAAGAACGCGGCGCTGGCAGTTTCGAAAAGACCCTGGCGGGGATGGAGTGGCTGCGCGACAACGGGTTCAACATGGCCGTCGCCGGGCGCACCGTCTGGGGCGACTCGGACGCCGACAGCCGTAAAGGCTACGCCGCCTTCTTCGCTGAACATGGCTTTGACATCGACGCCAACAATCCGGGCCAGACCGTGCTGTTCCCCGAGATGGACGAATCTGTGGAAGTCCCTGAAATAACAACCGCCTGCTGGGGTATCCTCGGCAAATCCCCAAGTGATGTCATGTGTTCGAACGCGCGCATGGTCGTCAAACGCAAAGGCGCGGACAGCCCTGCGGTTCTGGCCTGCACCCTGCTGCCCTATTCGCCCGAGTTTGAGATGGGCACGACTCTGGCCGAGGCTGAGGCGGACGTGCACCTGAACCACCCCCATTGCGCCAAGTTCTGCGTACTTGGCGGCGCAAGCTGTTCCGGCTGACGGTCAGTTCAGTTCCGGGGATTTCCAGTACTTTGTGCCAGAGGCCCCGGCAGACACGCGCCAGCCCTTTTTGCTGAGCACAAAGAACGAGCGCCCATCGGTGAACCTGATTGTATCGGCACTGCTGTCGTCTCCATACATCGCCCCGGTTTCCGCCGTGGCGTCGTACCCGTGGGTGATGAATTTCTCCAGATCCGCCTGTGTTTCGAACAGGATGACGAATTTGGTTTCAAAACCGCCGATACCAACGGCTGCACCGACCCCGCCTGTACCCATGTTCATGTAGGTATGCTGATCGGTGTCAATCGAAACGGCGACGCCGCGACCATACCCAGCCGAGACGGGAAAAATCGTGACTTTGCGGGAATCGAACACCGCATAGCCCGCACTGACCTGATACAACGCATCGGCTTCGGGGTTTTCTGCCAAGAGCTGCGCAAGCACCTCATTCGCCATCACATCCAGCTTGACGCGGGTTTCCTCGACCGTCGCTTCGTTCGTGACCAGATCGGCCGTGGAATCCACTGTGTCCCCGACGGCCTCTACCCCTTTGCCAACAGTCTGCCCGACTTTCTCAGCGCCTTTCTTAAGGTTGCCAAGAAGGCCGTCGGCCAGCACCGGACCACAAAACGCACATGCGGCGGCGACCGCGAAAAAAAGCCTGATCATCTGGTGTTCCCCCCAAAACTGCTCGTCCCGCGCGATCATAAACTAGCCAGCTTCAAAAGCCACGACCGCGTGCCTTCATCCTTTCAAGGCGCAAATGGTGACTGTAACCGAAATCACTGAACGATTGGCCGATATGTCGCTATGGTCCGCTTAGGTTGACGCACAGAAGGCTGCCGGGATGAGATGGTTTTGGGTTATTTGGTTCACAGTGCTTGCCGCGCCGCTTTGGGCGCAGGAACGGCTGGCGCTGGTCATCGGCAACAACCAGTACGACTCGGTTTCGACCTTGCAAAAGGCTGTGGCCGATGCCGAGGCGGTTTCGCAAAGGCTTCGGGGGCTTGGGTTTGAAACCATCGAAGGTCTGAACCTTGACCGGCGCGGCATGAACCAGCGGATTTCCGAATTCACCTCGCGGCTCGAGGCCGGAGATACGGCTTTTGTGTTCTTCGCCGGTCACGGGGTGGAAATCGACGGCGAGAACTATCTGCTGCCCACCGATATCGAAACTCCATCCCTGGGCGAGACCGATTTCGTCAAATCAGAATCCATCGCGCTGTCGAACCTGCTGGACCGGGTGCGGGCCACCGGGGCGCGGACCTCGATCGCCATCATCGACGCCTGCCGTGACAACCCGTTTGAAACCACCGCCGGGCGCAGCATTGGCGGCACGCGCGGGTTGGGCCGGATCAACGCGCCGCAAGGGATGTTCGTGATTTTCTCTGCCGGTGCGGGCCAGATGGCCTTGGACCGGCTGCACGATGACGAGGCCGAGCCGAACTCGGTCTTCACCCGTGCCTTGCTGCCGCGCCTGAGCGAACCGGGGCTGGAACTGCGCAGCATGGTTGCCGACCTTCGGCGCGAGGTGCGGGATTTGTCCCGAACCGTGCAGCACAATCAGATTCCGGCCTATTATGACGAATTGCTGGGCGAGTTTTACTTTACCCCCGCCGTCGGAACCGCACCCAGCGCCGAGATCGCACCGCAACCGGTCGAAAAGATGCGCGCGGATCTGGAACTGGCCCGGTCCGTTGGCACAGCCTCGGCCCTGGACACGTTTCTTGAGAAATATGCGGACCAGTCCACCGATTATACCTATGAAATCGCCCTGCAACTGCGCGCCGGTCTGGGCGAGCCTGTCGCCGCGCCGAAGCCCGAGCAACCTGTGCCCGCCGCCAAAGTGGTCACCGATTCAAAAGATGTCATGCGCGCCACCCAGACCGCCCTGAACGCCTTGGGATGCAGCGCGGGTGGGGCCGATGGCGTTGCGGGCCCCCGCACCAGACGTGCGTTTTCGAACTACCTTAAGGCCAGTAAATCCAATCTCGGCGCCGACGATCTGGGCACCAAACATGCTCTGGAAGAACTGGAAAGCAAAAGCGGCACCATTTGTACCGCACCGGCACCGACTACAACGGCGACCCGGACCACTGGGACATCCGCCTTGTCACTGACCGGAAGCTGGAGTTTCAAGGCAACCTGCGCCCTCGTGGTCAAGGTAACGGGATCGGTACACTACACCCGCGCGGGTGACAACAAATACACCGGCAATCTGACAGACTCTCTGGGTCAAAAGGCAAACACGGTGGTCTACCTGAACGAACAGGAATTGAACGGAACGGATTACTTCCCCGCGATCACCGTCAATTGGCGCGGCAGGCTGGCCGAGGACGGCAACAGCTTTACCGGACAAGGCTCAACCGGGTGTTCGGTTTACGCCTGGCGCGTTGGCTAAAGGCCTAGCTCACCCGAAACTCACCCACCATGTTGCGCCATTCCCCGGGCGCGATCATCTTGCGGTGGGTGAAGCGGACCGAATGCAACGGTCCTTCGATCTCTCTTTGCCAGAAATCGATGAAATCGAACAGCTTTGGATGGTCCGGCGCCAGATCGTAATCCTGCCAGATGAACGTGTTCAATACGTGAATGTAATCGGGCATGTGATAAAAGAATTCCGCCGTCGTCAGCCCGTACCCTTTGAGCATTAATTCTGTTTCGCTTTGCTCCATTCAGACCTCCAAATTCATTCAAGGTCTCTTCAGCCTAGCACGAAACCGGTCTAACTCTTATTAAAACAATGTGTTAACGTTACGTGAACAATGATAGTCGCCTCCGGTTTGGTTGCTTGCTTGCACCTTATGTGCCGGGTCTGATAAGGTGCATCCACAAGATATAGACCCAAGCCAAAGATCGGGCAGTTTACGTGAGCGATACGCCAGAAACCCCAGAAAACATGGATGAAACCCCGCCCGAGCGCCCTGTCTATGACGGCCCGACGGTGTCTATCGAATCCGAGATGCGCACGTCCTATCTGGACTATGCGATGTCGGTCATCGTTTCCCGCGCGATCCCCGACTTGCGCGATGGGCTGAAACCGGTGCATCGGCGGATTTTGTACGCCATGCACGAGACGGGAAACACGCATGACAAGGCGTACCGCAAATCGGCCCGTCCTGTCGGCGACGTGATGGGTAAATACCACCCGCATGGCGACAGCGCGATCTATGACGCGCTGGTGCGGATGGCGCAGGATTTCTCGATGTCGCTGCCGCTGCTGGATGGTCAGGGCAACTTTGGCTCAATGGATGGCGATAACCCGGCGGCCATGCGTTACACCGAAGTGCGGATGGACAAGCCCGCCGCGTCGCTGCTGGCCGACATCGAAAAAGAGACGGTTGATTTTCAGGACAACTATGACGGCAAGGACAAGGAACCGACCGTCCTGCCCGCCCGGTTCCCGAACATGCTGGTCAATGGCGCCGGTGGTATCGCCGTGGGTATGGCCACGAATATCCCGCCGCACAACTTAGGCGAAGTGGTCGACGCAACTCTGGCGCTGATCGACGACCCGGACCTGACCTCGGAACAACTGATCGAATACGTCCCCGGCCCTGACTTCCCGACCGGCGGCGTCATGCTGGGCCGGTCTGGTGCCCGCAAGGCCTATCTGGAAGGCCGCGGCAGCGTCATCATCCGCGCAAAGACCCGCGTAGAAGAGCTGCGCAAGGACCGCTATGCGATCATCGTGGATGAGATCCCGTATCAGGTGAACAAAGCCTCGATGATCGAAAAGATCGCCGAAGCGGTGCGTGAGAAACGCATCGAGGGCGTGGCGCACGTGCAAGACGAATCCGACCGTAACGGCGTCCGGGTCGTGGTCGAACTAAAACGCGACGCGACGCCCGAGGTGGTGCTGAACCAACTCTATCGCTTCTCGCCGATGCAGACATCCTTTGGCTGCAACATGCTGGCCCTGAACGGTGGCCGGCCTGAACAGCTGACCCTGCGCCGATTCCTGACGTCCTTCATCGACTTCCGCGAGGATGTCGTGGCCCGCCGCACCGCCTATGATCTGCGTAAAGCGCGCGAGCGCAGCCATATCCTGTGCGGTCTGGCCGTGGCTGTGTCGAACGTGGACGAAGTGGTCGCCACAATCCGCTCATCGGCAGACGCCGCCGAAGCGCGCGAAAAGCTGATGACCCGCCGCTGGCCCGCGTCTGAGATCGAAGGCTATCTGCGCCTGATCGACGATCCTCTGTCCAAGATGAACGACGACGGCACCTACAACCTGACCGAGGTTCAGGCCCGCGCCATCCTCGACCTGCGCCTGCAGCGCCTGACCCAACTGGGCGTCAAAGAGGTGACGGACGAACTGGAAGAACTGGCCGCCAAGATCAAGGAATACCTCGATATTCTGTCCTCGCGCGAACGCATCATGTCGATTATCGGTGATGAGTTGCGCGGCGTCCGCGAACAGTTCGCCGTGCCGCGCCGCACCGAGATTGTCGACTGGTCCGGCGACATGGAAGACGAAGACCTGATCGAGCGCGAAGATATGGTCGTGACCGTCACCTCGGGCGGCTACATCAAGCGCACCCCGCTGGCCGATTTCCGCGCGCAGAAACGCGGTGGCAAGGGGTTGTCGGGAATGCAGACCAAGGAAGAGGATGTGGTCACTACCCTCTTCGTGGCCAACACCCATACGCAACTGCTGTTCTTCACCACGGAAGGGATGGTCTACAAGCTCAAGACCTGGCGCCTGCCGCAATCTGGGCGCACCGGCAAGGGCAAGGCGATCGTCAATATCCTGCCGATCCCGCCCGGGGTTTCCATCGCCGCGATCATGCCGGTCGATGTGCCTGATGAAGAATGGGAAAACCTGCAGATCGTCTTTGCCACCAGCGCGGGTGACGTACGCCGCAATGCGCTGAGTGACTTCACCAACGTCAAGCGCAACGGCAAGATCGCCATGGACCTGCCCGAAGGCGTGGAACTGGTCAACGCGCGCATCTGTTCCGAAGATGACGACGTTATGCTGATCACCAACTCGGGCCGTGCAATCCGCTTCCAGACCACCGCTGTGCGCGTATTCAAGGGCCGCAAATCGACCGGTGTGCGCGGCATCAAGCTGACCAATGGCGACCGCGTCGTCTCGATGTCCGTAATCCGCCATTTCGAGGCCGGGCCGGACGAACGCGCCGCCTACCTCAAAATGCGCCGCGCCGTGGCCGGGATCGCTGATGATGGCGAAACCGATGAGGACGAGGCAGCACCCGGCACCATCACGCAGGAACGCTATGCCGAGATGTCGGCAGCCGAGAACTTGATCCTGACCATCACCGCAGGCGGCGCAGGCAAGCTGAGCTCCAGCCACGACTACCCCGTCCGCGGACGCGGCGGCATGGGCGTGGCCGCGATGGACAAGGCGATGCGTGGCGGCGAACTGGTCGCCTCGTTCCCGGTTGAGATTGACGATCAGATCATGCTGGCCACCTCCAAAGGCCAGTCGATCCGGGTGCCGGTGGACGGGATTTCCTTCCGCTCGCGCTCGGCTGGCGGGGTCAAGGTCTTCAACACCGGCAAAGGTGAAGAGGTCGTCAGCGTCGCCTGGATCGCCGATCAGGGCGACGAAGAGGCCGAGGAATAAGTTTCCGTGTGGCTTGGTGGGACAAACCCATGAAGCCGCACGGGTTTTCAGCCCTGCCTGACCCGACTATGGTTCTTGCATGTACGTGTTCATCGCAATTCTGCTGCTTGTCGCGGGGATTTTTGGCTACCGCTACTGTTCCAGACAACAGGCGCGGGCCGAGCTGCTTTCTTCGCCTTTGACCGACCATCAGCGGGCGGTCATTGACGCCGAAGTACCGATGATCAAACGCCTTCCGCCACGCTTTCGGACCGCTTTGGAAGGCAAAGTGAACCTGTTTCTGGATCAGGTCCGCTTTTACGGTTGCGATGGGCTGGACGTGACCGAAGAGATGGAACTTTCCATAGCGGCGCAGGCCTGTCTGCTCGTCGTGAACAGCGATCTGTGGTACGACAACCTGACCACGATCCTGATCTACCCCAATGCCTTCAAATCCCGCCAGCAACGCCACAGTGGGTATGTCGTGACCGAGAAAGAGATCGTGCGCACCGGCGAAAGCTGGGATCGCGGGCCGGTGATCCTGTCCTGGGCACACAGCAAAATGGGCGCGATGAATGACCGCGACGGGCAGAACGTCGTGCTGCACGAGTTCGCGCATCAGATCGACGATCTGTCCGGCGGCACAAATGGTGTTCCGATCCTTGGCGAGGGGCAGAGTTTCGCTGAATGGGAGCGTGTATTCCTGACCGCCTACGACGCCCATGTGCGCGCCGTCGAAGCCGGTCATGCCACGGTCATCGACCCCTATGGCGCGGTAGGCCATGAAGAGTTCTTTGCCGTCTCGGTCGAGGTTTTCTTCGAACGGCCCCGCGCCCTGAAAGCCGAGGCGCCGGAGGTTTACGACCAATTGTCCAGACTGTTCCGCCTGGACCCTGTGTCGTGGCACTGACAGGCGGCGCTTAAAGGCCGTAAAGCGCCCCAAACTTTGCTTCCAGGTAATCAAGCAGAGGCTCGGGCCCCGGCTCTATCCCGCTCGCACGTTCTATCACCTCGCGTGGGGCGAACAGGCCACCGAATTGCTGCACGTTTTCGCGCAGCCATCCGGTCGCGCCCGAGGTATCGCCCTGCGCCAGTTGCGCGTCCAGATCGGGCACGGCCTTGCGCAGCGCCTGATGCAGGCACCCGGCATAGACATTGCCCAGCGAATAGGTCGGGAAATAGCCGAACAGCCCGACCGACCAGTGCACATCCTGCAAGCACCCGTTCGAAGGCATGTCGACCGCATAGCCGAAATCGGAGGCAAAGCGGTCGTTCCAGGCAGCCTCCAGATCGCCGACCTGCAGATCCCCCGCCATAAGGGCCCGTTCCAGATCGAAGCGCAGCATGATGTGCAGGTTGTACTGCACCTCATCCGCCTCGGTCCGGATGTACCCGTTGTGAACCCGGTTGACCGTGGCGTAGAACGTATCGGCATCACAAATACCGAAGTCGCCGAACACCTCACGCATCTGGCCGAACAGCCAGCCGGTAAAGGCGCGGGACCGGCCCAGTTGGTTCTCGTAAATCCGACTTTGGCTTTCATGCACGCCCATCGACACCCCGCTACCCAGCGGCGTCAGGGCATAGGCTGGGTTGATCCCTTGTTCATAGGCGGCGTGCCCGACCTCGTGAATGGTCGAGTAGAAACAGTTGAACGGATCGGTCTCGCTGGTTCGCGTCGTGATCCGAACATCCGAGCCGCTGCCCGAGCTGAACGGGTGCACAGCCTTGTCCACACGCCCCCGGTTCAGGTCGTAGCCAAAGGTTGTCGCCAGTTTCTGGGACAGGCGCATCTGGTCCATCTCATTGAACGCACCGTCAAGCGCGGGCGGTGCGGGCCTGTCCAGCAGCGCGCCTCTGAGCGCGACAAGGCGCGGGCGCATCTGATCAAAGATCGCCGCGATCTGGGTGCCGGTGGTGTAAGGCTCATAATCCTCGACCAGAGCGTCATAAATGTCGCCGCCCTGCGCCAGCGCGGCCCCTTCTTCGCGCCTGAGCGCAACCACCTCTTCCAGCACCGGCAGGAAGGCGGCAACGTCCTCTGCCGCGCGGGCCTGCGCCCATGTTCCCTGTGCCGCAGATGTGACACGGGCGATGGCTTTGGCCAGATCGGCCGGGACTTTGACGGTACGCTCGTAAGACCGGCGGATTTCGCGCAGTTGCGCCCGCCCGGCTTCATCCTCGGGTTCCGCCTGCTCCAGCCATTCCGCCACGCGCGGGTCGGAGCGGCGGGCGTGCAGAACCGCCTCGATCGCCGCCATTTCCTCGGCCCGCTGCGGGGCCGCGCCGCGCGGCATGACCGTTTCCTGATCCCAGCCCAATCGCCCGGCGATCTGCCCAAGGGCCGAGGTTTCGCGCTGAAACGCCATCAGGTCGTCAAAAGCTGTCATCGGGTCAGGCTCCACGAAGCGAGGTTGCAATTGGGTATGCGGTCAAGAACCGCGCGCGCAGGATCAGGGTCCAGACGACCACCGCCAGGAACTGGTGCAGAATGGCGATCTGCCACGGCGCACCGTAGAGGACCGTGACGATCCCCACCACAACCTGCAGCAACAGCGCAGCAAAAGCCGCGTTGAAGGCAAAGCGGGTCTGCGGATGCGCGCTGGTGCCGCCGCGCCGCCAGACGACGACGCCAAAGACCAGCAGCAGATACCCGGCGCAGCGGTGGATGAATTGCACCAGACCCGGGCTTTCGAAGAAATTCCGCCACATCGGTTCCAGCATCGTCGCGTCGGGCGGCAGGATTTGCCCGCCAATCCAAGGCCAGTCGGTGTAAGACCTGCCGGCGTCGATCCCGGCAACGAGCGCGCCAATGAGTATTTGCAAAAAGGTGAAATGCAGAAGGCCGGTTGAAAGCGAGAACAGTTTCGCCTCTTTCGCGCGGCGGGCCTGCATCAGGTCGCGCTCCTCGCGGCCCAGCTCAAAGATGTACCACGCAAGGAACCCGAGGATCACGAAGGCCAGCCCAAGGTGGACCGCCAGCCGATAGCTGGCAACGGCGATCATGCCCTCGCCCTGTGTCACGCCCGAAGCGACCATCCACCAGCCAACCGCGCCCTGCACGCCGCCTAGCAGGCCCGGGATCAGCAGTTTGCCTGTCCATCCGGTCGGGATTTTCCGCGCCACAAGGAAGCCGAAGAACCCGATCGCCCAGACCAGACCGATCACCCGGCCCAATTGGCGATGGCCCCATTCCCACCAGTAGATGAATTTGAAATCGTTCAGTTCCATCCACTGGTTCTGGATGCGCCACTGGTCGATCTCTTTGTACTTGTCGAACTCGGCCTGCCAGTCGGCCTCGGTCATCGGCGGGATGGCCCCTGTGATCGGGCGCCACTCGGTGATCGAGAGACCGCTGTCGGTCAGGCGGGTCAGGCCACCCACCGCAATCATCACCACGACCAGCGCGAACAGGATCATCAGCCAGGCGCGGATGGCACCACGCGCCCCGCCCCGGCCGCGGTCGATCATACCCGGCTGCACCGCCTGTTGTTTTTCGGTATCCGAGACCTCTTCGAAGATGCTGCGCTTACCGCTCATGCTGTCCTCATGTCCTTGATTTGTCCGCAAGCTAGGGCCATGGCGGGGTAAGGTCCAGCCTCAGCCCCCGTCAATCCCGCTCCTTCCAGCGGACCATCTGACGCATGATCCCGTGCAGCATCTGCACATCCGCCCGCGTCATCCGCATGCGCGACCACAGGTTGCGCAGGTTGGTCTTCATCCCCTCGGCCTTTTCGGGCGGGTAGAAGAACCCCGCTTCATCCAGCCGGTCCTCGTAATGTTCGACCAGCTTCTCGAGCTCAATCCCCGTGGCCCAATCGCCCTTGCCCAGATCGGTGGCCTCATGCACCACATCGCCGGTCTGACGCATCCACTCATAGGCGGTCAGCAACACGCATTGCCCAAGGTTCAGCGAGGCGTATTCGGGGTTCACCGGGACCGAGATGATGGCGTTCGCCTTGGCGATATCCTCATTCTCAAGCCCCGCCCGTTCTGGCCCGAACAGCACGGCCACCTTCTCGCCCGCCGCGACCTTTTCCGCAGCGATCTGCATGGCGCGTTCGGGGCTGAAAACCGGCTTGGTCAGGCCCCGCTGCCGCGCCGTAGTGGCGAAGACATAGGTGCGATCCGCCAAAGCGCCTGCCAGATCGTCGAACAACTGCGCCTCATCCAGCAGCCGTCCGGCCCCGCTGGACATCGCCACCGCCTTGGGGTTCGGCCAGCCATCACGCGGAGCCACGATCCGCATCCAGTCCAGCCCGAAATTCCACATCGCCCGCGCGGCGGCGCCGATATTCTCGCCCATCTGCGGGCGCACAAGCACGAAAGAAGGCTGGGATGTATCGCTGGGCATGGCTTACTCCGAAAACACCCGCCCGCTCTAATCCGCCTGCATGGTCAGAGCAAGCCGATCCATTGTCTTCTGTTCCCAATTACCCGCTCGGCAGGCTTAAAAGTTTGCTTCCCCCGCGCAATCCGCTAAACCGCGCCAAAGACTGAAAGCCGAAGGACGCGCAAATGGACACCCCCGAGCAGCCGCAGATTTACCTGATCACGCCTCCGACGATCCAGCTGAGCAGCTTCCCCGATCAACTGGCCCGCGTTCTGGACGGGGCCGAGATCGCGTGTATCCGTCTGGCGCTGGCGGGCAGCGACGAAGACACCATTGCCCGCGCCGCCGATGCCTGCCGCGAGGTGGCGCATGCGCGCGATGTGGCGTTGGTGATCTCGAACCATGTCCTGCTGGCGCAGCGGCTGGGGCTGGATGGCGTGCATCTGGACGACGCGGCGCGCTCGGTCCGGGCCGCGCGGAAAGAGCTGGGCGCGGATGCCATCGTCGGCAGTTTCTGCGGAGCTTCCAGTCATGACGGTATGACGGCTGGCGAGATTGGCGTGGATTATGTCGCCTTCGGTCCGGTCGCGGCCTCGTCGCTGGGCGATGGAACGCTGGCCGAAAAAGACCTGTTTCAATGGTGGTCCGAGATGATCGAGGTGCCCGTCGTGGCCGAAGGCGGACTGACGCCTGACCTGATCCGCGATCTTGCCCCCTGCACCGATTTCTTCGGCATCGGGGATGAAATCTGGTCCGGCGACGATCCTCTGTCCGCGTTGAAATCGCTGATTTCCGCGATGTCCTAGGCAAACAGAAACGGCTTGACGATCCAGTAGACGCCGACGCCAGCGATAAGCATCGAGGCCAGAACCGAGATACGGCCGCGCAACCGGTGTGAGTTACCGGAGATCAGGTACGCAACGGCAAACACACCCAAGGCTATCGCAATACTCGCCCCCACGACCCCGGCCCAATATCCCAGAATGGCCGGGGGCAGATGATCCGGTGGCACCCCGACCGCGGCAAGAGACTGTGCCAATCCAAAACCGACAGCCAGCCCGACGACCAAAACCGCCAGCACCCGCCAGATCTGCAAACGTCGCCAAACAAGGTTCCAGAGTGCCAGAGCCACAATGGCTGCGGTAAGAGTTTGCGCGTCGATGACGGGTGGAATCGTCGTGACCTCGTAGACTATCACCACGAGGCCACCCAAAACCCCCAAAGACAGAGCCACCAACTGGGTTAACACCGCCCGGACGTTCAGCGACAGGAATACCAGCGTCAGGGCAAGCAGGATCAACCGAGGCCCATCCGGAAAGACGCGCTTGACCCCTTCTGCAAAGAACACCTGCAGCGTCTGTTCCACGCTCAGCGAAGCCCCGCCACGCAGCGGTATCAGGGGGCTGGTCTCTCCGGCGGCAAGATAGGCGGTGTAAGGGGCCGAGACATTCTGTTGCCGCAAAACGGCGGGCCCAAACCCCTCGGGCCAGTGCAGCCGCAGGTTTGCCGCCCCATCAGGCAGCGCGCCGGTCAGGAGCAGTTTTGAAATCCGTGCAGTCTGCGGATCGCCAACAACCGGAATACGCACCCCTTCATAGGCAAGCGCAACCGGCCCTGCTGCAGTGACCTGCAAAGTTTGCATCCACGGCAGGACAAACTCTCTGATCTGCGGTTCCAGTTCCGAGGACACCAGCTTGCGCAGATTTCGATATTGCGCGGTATCTGCAGGCGCGGTCGGGTCAATCCCGGCCAAAAGCGCCTCGGCGTTCAGGCTGAGTTCCAGAAACAGCGTGTCGGATTTGGTCCAGAAATCAATGACCGTCGGCCCCGAACTTTGCGCATCGCCTTGTTCCGGAAGCGCTGCAAAGGCCGCGAAAAAACCAAACAGAAAAACCGAGATGCGCTTGAGGATGGTCGAAATGACACCACCCGTCATCAAAATCTCTCCACCAAATAAATCAAAATTCCAATCATTTGCAACGATAGTTCAACCGTTTCCAAAGGATGGCAAGTCAAAATGGCCATGGCCGGGATTCTGCAAAGCCGCGCCGGTTGGCCCTTGCACGGGCACCGGGGCTGCGGCATGACTGCGCCATGACGAAGAACAGCGAAATCCTGTGTATCGGGTCTGTCCTGTGGGACGTGATCGGGCGTTCGGCCAGCGCCATGCGGCAGGGGTCCGACGTGCCCGGGCGCATTACCCGCCTGCCCGGTGGTGTGGCCATGAACATCGCCATGACTCTGGTTCGGTTCGGCATGACCCCGACGCTGCTGACCGCCATTGGCCGCGACCCCGAAGGCGATGAGCTTGTGCACGCCTGCGCCCGGCTGGGCATGGTGACCGACCACATCTACCGCTCGCAAGACCTGCCCACCGACCGCTATATGGCGGTCGAAGGGGCCAACGGCCTGATCGCCGCAATCGCCGACGCCCATTCGCTTGAGGCTGCGGGGGCGAAAATCCTGCGCCCTCTGATGCATGGGCCACTTGGTTACGAAAACACCCCGTTCGAAGGCCCGATAGCGCTGGACGGCAACTTGACCCAGACCCTGCTGGAAGAGATTGCGCAAAGCCCGGCCTTCGCCCGCGCCGATCTGCGGGTCGCCCCGGCCTCTCCCGGCAAGGCCGAGCGGTTGTTGCCGTTTTTGAAACACGCCCGCGCGACGCTGTATGTGAACCTGGAAGAGGCCGGGTTGTTGTGCCAGCGCGAGTTCGCGGATTCCGAAGGCGCCGCCAAGGGTCTGCTGGATCGCGGCGCGTTGCGCGTGCTGGTGACGGATGGCGGCAACTCGGCCACTGTCGGCGCTGCCTCCGGCGTGCTGACCCAGACACCCCCCTCGGTGCTTGTCACCCGCGTGACAGGTGCGGGGGATACATTCATGGCGGCCCATATCGCCTCTGAAGCCAGCGGCGCGGATGACGAAACCGCCCTGACACGCGCCCTGCGCGCCGCCGCAACCTATGTTTCCGGAGAGACCCCACTGTGATCAACATCCACTACTCGGCCGAGGTGCGCGCGGCCAAAGATGCAGGCCAGCCCATCGTTGCTTTGGAAAGCACCATCATCACTCACGGCATGCCCTATCCGCAGAACATCGAAGTCGCGGCACGGGTCGAGCAAGACATCCGCGATGCAGGGGCCGTTCCGGCCACGATGGCAGTGATTGACGGCGTGCTGAATGTCGGCCTTGAGGCGGATCAGTTGAAAGCGCTTGGGAAGGCGCAGGGCGTCGCCAAAATCTCGCGCGCGGACATGGCCGCCTGCATTTCGACCGGCGGCACCGGGGCGACAACCGTGGCAGCCACCATGATCGCCGCGGATTACGCGGGGATCGAAGTATTTGCCACCGGCGGCATCGGCGGTGTGCATCAGGGGGCTGAAACTTCATTCGATATCTCGGCTGACCTGCACGAACTGGGCCAAACCCCTGTGACGGTGGTCGCGGCGGGTGCCAAGGCGATCCTGGACCTCGCCAAAACGCTTGAGGTGCTGGAAACACTGGGCGTCCCGGTCATTGCTTACGGTCAGGACGAGTTCCCGGCCTTCTGGTCGGCCAAATCGCCTTACAGCGCCCCGCTGCGCATGGACAGCGCCGAGGCGATTGCCAAAGCCCACGCAACCCGCCGCGCGCTGGGACTGCCCGGCGGTCAACTTGTCGCCAATCCGATCCCCGCAGAAGATCAGATCGCAGCCGAGGAACTGGCCCCGATCATCGCCTCGGCCCAGGCCGATGCCGACAAGCACCGGATCACCGGCAAGGCCGTCACGCCCTATCTGCTGCAACGAATTTTCGAACTGACTCAGGGCCGTTCCCTGACCGCCAATATCGCGCTGGTGCGCAACAACGCGCGTCTGGCGGCCGGGATTGCCAAATCACTGGTGAATGGTGTGTAAACCTGCCCTATTGTACCAACGCCCCGGATTGCTTACCTAATTCCGCAAACCACTCGGAAGCGCAATGAACACACCCTTCGACGAAGAGCCTCACCGCCGCCCCGGCCTGTTTTCAAGGCTGCGCGCATCCTTTCTGACGGGCATCGTCGTCATTGCGCCGGTCTGGCTGACGATATGGCTGATCTGGTCGGTCGTCGGCTGGATCGACAGCGCGGTTCTGCCTTTGGTGCCGCAAAGGTTCCAGCCTCACGAATACGTGGGCATAAATCTGCGCGGCGTTGGCGTTGTCATCTTCCTGATCTTCACGATCCTGGTGGGCTGGATTGCCAAGGGCATTCTGGGCCGGTCCTTCATTTCCTTCACCGAAAGCCTGGTGGACCGGATGCCCGTCGTCCGCTCGGTCTATTCCGGGATCAAGCAGATATCCGAGACGGTCTTTGCCCAGACGGAACGGTCTTTTGAAAAAGCCTGCCTGATCCAGTACCCGCGCCGGGGAATCTGGGCGATCGGCTTCGTCTCGACCACGGCACGGGGCGAAGTCAGCGAGCGGGCCGAAACAGCCGGAGAGCTGCTGAGCGTCTTCGTGCCAACCACGCCCAACCCAACATCGGGCTTTCTGCTGTTCTTCCCCGCCGAAGATGTCATCCTTCTGGACATGACCATTGAAGAGGCCGCCAAGCTGGTGATCTCAGCCGGTCTGGTTTACCCCAACGACAAAGACCCGACGCAACCGCCCGAGTGATCAGCCGAACATCGCCGGCAAATCGACGGTGCTGTTCTGCCCCAGATCATCCTTGTGTCGGATCAAAAACCCATCCGCCGCGTCCCGCCCGGCCTTCTTGAGCTTGTGCAGGATCACCGGGTTTGGAACGGTTTTGGTGGCGACCGACAGGTTGTTCATCAACTCGTTATCCGCAATCATATGAACCAGAACCCGGCTCATCTCACCGGCTTTCAGCTTACCTTCTTCCAACAGGCGCTGAACGAAGTTGATCGCGCGCAGTTCGCGGAACAGCGATGAGTTGAAGCTGATCTCGTTGATCCGGTTCTGTATCTGCTGTGGCGTGACCGGAAGCTCGTCCCGCTCCAACGGATTGATGTTCACGATCACCACATCGTCTGGCAGAGCGTCGTTAAACAAAGGGTACAGTGCCGGGTTGCCGGTATAGCCGCCATCCCAATACGCCTCGGTCCTCTGAGTTTCCGGATCGTAGATTTCGACCGCCTTGAACAGGGTCGGCAAACAGGCCGAGGCCAAAATTGCCTGGGTCGAAATCTCGTCACCGGTAAACACCCGGATCTTGCCGCTGCGCACGCAGGTGGCGCAGACAAACAGCTGCGGGCCCTGATCGGCACAAACCTCGTCAAAGTTGAACCGGTCCACGACAGATTCCAGCGGGTTCGAATAAAACGGCCCGTAAGCATAGGGCGACACCATCCGCGACCATGCGTCGCCTATGGAAAACGGCAGCGAATACTCCATAGCCTGCGCGATATGGGCGGGCTCGATGCCGCGGAACCAGTTGGCAATGCGCATGTCGCCAATCGCGCCCATCCGCTTCCAGACCTCGTTCAACCGCGCCCGCGCGCCGTCACGCCCGTTGTGGACCATCCCGGACTTGAAAGCCGCGCCATTCAGCGCTCCGGCCGAGGTTCCGGTGATCGCGGCAACCTCAATGTCTTCTTCATCCAACAGCCTATCCAAAACACCCCAAGTGAAGGCCCCATGCGCCCCGCCGCCCTGCAAGGCCAGATTGATCCGTTTCATTGAACCGCCCCTTCATCTTTTCCGAAATACTCCGGGGGTGTGGGGGCAGCGCCCCCACGGAACATCACAACGCCGTCCAGCCGCCATCTACGGAAATCGTCGTCCCGGTAATCTGCGCCGCCGCGTCCGAGCACAGGAACACAGTTGTCCCGCCCAGTTGTTCGACGGTTGCGAACTCTTTCGACGGTTGCCGTTCCAGCAGGATGTTTTTGACCACATCCTCGCGGCTCATGTTGTATTCCTGCATCGTGTTGGGAATCTGCGCCTCGACCAGAGGTGTCAGCACATAACCCGGACAGATCGCGTTGCAGGTGATCGGTTCCTGCGCGGTTTCCAGCGCCACGGATTTCGTCATACCGACAACCCCGTGCTTGGCCGCGATATAAGCCGCCTTGAAGGGCGACGCCGTCAGACCATGTGCCGAAGCGATGTTGACGATCCGGCCCCAGCCCTTGTCCCGCATCATCGGCAGCGCCGCCGCCGTGGTGTGAAAGGCCGAGTTCATGTTGATCGCGATGATCGCGTCCCACTTGTCGACCGGAAACTGGTCGATCGGCGAAACGTGCTGGATACCCGCGTTGTTGACCAGAATATCGCAGGCCCCGGCCTGTTCGATCAGTGCGCGGCACTCGTCACCCTTTGACATGTCCGCCTTGATGTAGCGCGCGTTCGTTCCGGTCTCCTGCGCGATCTCGGCGGCCAGCGCATGATCTTCCTCGCGATCCGTGAACGAGTTCAAAACCACATCGGCCCCGGCTTTCGCCAGCTCCCGCGCAACCCCAAGTCCAATCCCCGAATTTGACCCCGTGATGATTGCCGTTCTTCCAGACAGGCTCATGACCGCTCTCCCTCTGCATTCTGTCTGCGCTACAGTGCCATGCTGCACCTGCAAAGAAAACGGGGAACTACGTCGCGCCCTGCTGCAATTCGGGCGAAAAAAAACGCCCGCACGAAGCGGGCGTTAAGTTATTGAGGCAGGTTTCATACAGGCAAGAAACCTATCGAGCAGTGAGACCTTTATAAGCAATTCCGCGCCTTCGTCCAAGCTAAAAGTTTGAAAACAAGAAAAATCATCGGTACGGTGAATCCCAACAAAATAAGGCCAGAGCAGGATTGTTTCCAAAATGAGCCCGGATTTTCTTCGCCCCGTTCGTCATTTGATCGGGGGAATCGCTACTGTTTTTGCAACTTCGATGGCCCACGCAGAATCGGCTCATGGCATAGCTATGTATGGCGACCCAGCCCTACCACCGGATTTTGTGTCGCTGCCATATGCCGACCCCGACGCGCCCAAAGGCGGCAAGGTCGTTTTCGGAAATACCGGCGGCTATAACAGTCTGAACCCGTTTGTGCAAAAAGGCACCTCTCCATGGCAGTTGCGATTTTGGACCCATGAAGGCCTGATGGGCCGGTCCTGGGACGAACCTTTCACTCTTTACGGGTTGTTAGCCGAATCAGTTGAGACGGCAGATGACCGCTCGTGGGTAGAATTCACCCTGCGGGAGGAGGCTCGATTCTCGGATGGCAGCCCGGTCACGGTCGATGACGTGATCTGGTCATACGAGACGCTCGGCACCGAAGGGCACCTGCGCTATCGCGGGCTTTGGGGAAAGATCGACAGCATCGAACAGACCGGCCCGCAGTCCGTCCGGATCTCGTTCAACGAACCCGACCGCGAACTGGCCCTGATCGCGGGATTGCGCCCGATCCTGCAAAAGGCGCAGTGGGAGGGGAAATCGTTTGCCGACGCCCCGTTGCATGACATTCCCATTGGCAGCGGCCCCTATGTGATCGACGATTATGAGGCCGGGCGTTATGTGAACCTGCGCCGGAACCCTGACTATTGGGGCAGTGATGTCCCCTTCCGGCGCGGCACGATGAACATTGATGAGATTCGGATCGAGTTTTACGGCGATGCCACGGTTCTGTTCGAGGCGTTCAAAGCCGGCGAACTGTCCGCCGTGCGCGAATTCAACGCCGACAAATGGGATACCCAATACGGCTTCCCCGCCGTCCAGCGCGGCGACGTGATAAAAACCGAGATACCGCATGGCAAGCCTTCGGGCATGACGGGGTTTGTGATGAACACCCGCAAGGCCCCATTCGATGACTGGCGCGTGCGCGAGGCGCTGGCGCTGGCCTTCAATTTCGAATTCATCAACGACACGATCACCGGTGGCGCGCAGCCAAGGATCACCTCGTATTTCTCGGGCTCGGATCTGGCCATGCAACCCGGCCCGGCCACAGGGCGCGTTGCCGAGTTGTTGCAGCCCTACGCCGATGACCTTCCGCCGGGCACGCTTGAGGGATACACCCAGCCGCAAGGCGACGGGTCAGCACGCAACCGCAAGAACCTGCGACAGGCCGCAGCTTTGCTGGCCGAGGCGGGCTGGACCATTCAGGACGGTGTTTTGCGCAACGCAGACGGTGATGCGTTCCAGATGACGGTACTGCTGCAGCAAGGCGACAGCGACATGCAGACCGCCGTCGAAATCTACAAGCGCGCGTTGGAGCGTCTGGGCATTCAGGTCACAACCGAACAGGTCGACAATGCCCAATACACCGGTCGTACTGCCGAGTTGGATTTCGACATGACCCCGTTCCGCCGCGCGCTGTCCCTGTCCCCCGGCAACGAACAGCGGCTGTATTGGGGAAGTGAGGGCGCAGAAACGCAGGGCACGCGGAACCTTATGGGGGTTGCATCGCCCGCGGTGGACGGAATGATCGACGCCATGCTGGCCTCGGAATCCCGCGACGACTTTGTTGCGGCCACCCGCGCCTTGGACAGGGTTCTGACCGCCGGGCGCTATGTGATCCCGATCTGGAACTTTGACGTTGGCCGCATCGCCCATTCCAGCGCGTTGAAGTTTCCGGAAATGCTGCCGATCTACGGTGATGGGCCGCAATACATGCCCGAAGTCTGGTGGTACGAGGAATAGCCGCAACCGCTACAGGGCGATTCCATATGCCGGCCTTTGGGAACCGAGTGAGGTCTGCGACGCGAACCGCAAGGGCGATGATCGGCGGAAATCGGCACATAGGCTCTGCGTCACAAGTTGTTGCGGTCTGATAGCGCAAACCCCTCAATTTTTGGGGTGCTTGTAGATGTTTGGGCATCCCCGGCAAAGATTGCACAACCTGTCCGCGAACCTACGCCGTTCAATGCGGCCATGTGCAATTGGCGCTAAACATACAGTTGGAAATCTTCTTTTTGCTCAATACCCTGAGCCCGCCCTTTGGCTTCATCCGTTGCCCGGTCGAGCTATACGCCGCCGGGAATTATCCTGTGGTTGCTCAAGGCTGTCCCTTCCTGCCCAATTCCGTGATTTCACGCCGTTTCGGGACGCTCCCGGTGATGCGACATTTTGTCATACCTTCCTCCGCGTCAACCTATACGTACCCTGTTGTGGGGAGAGCAGACCTGAAAACAATAACTGGAAAGCTCGCACATGTTGAAATGGACCGATCTGACGCAAGACTGGGATGCGTCTTACGCACGCGCCAAGCGCCGCTTTCCGAACTTGCGTGACAAGGATATGGCGCGGGTTCGGAGCGACCGAAAACGCTTTGAGGCCTATCTGGCCGAGCGCCATCACCTGACCGTCAACGAGGCCCGTGAAGAGGTTGAGGATTTTCTGTTCACGGAAGGCCTGAACCGGGAATTGCACCAACCGGCGTTAGGCGAGTGAAGTCACCCACAGGATTGTCGCGTCTTCGGGACTGACCGAGATGACGTTGTGCCCCATGCTGCCATCGTAATAGGCACTGTCGCCCCGGCGCATTTCGACAGGCTCGTAAAACTCGGTATAAAGCTTCACAACGCCCGTCAGGACATACAGAAACTCTTCCCCGTCGTGGCGCACCCATCCCTGAAACTCGTCCATGGACCGGGCGCGAACGCGGGCGCGATAGGGCAGCATCTGCTTTTTCGTCAGCGTTTCCGCCAGCAGTTCATGCTCATAAGTCGTCGTTGCATGAGCCGTCCCTTCGCCGGTGCGCGTCACGGCCATGCGACCTATTACCTGATCCCGCTGCGGCGGTGTGAAAAGCTGGGGCACCGAAATCTCCAACCCGGTCGCCAGCTTTTTCAGGGCGTCGTAGGTGGGCGACATCTGCCCGTTCTCGATCTTGCTGAGCGTTGATCGCGCCAATCCGGCCTGCGTGGCGGCCTGTTCCAGCGTCCAGTTGCGCGCCTTGCGCAATTCCCGCACCCGCGCGCCAAGGTCCAGCGGCTCAAGCTCTGTGTGGCCGCCCGAGTCTCGGGCGATGCGGATAAGGGATTTCGGGTCCTGCGTGCTCATGATCCTGTCTATAGGGCCAGCCCGTCCCGCTTGCAACGCGCCATGCGCCAAGATAGCCAGACACCATGCTTTCGATCTTCGATCAGGGGCCACCGCCACCCTGCCCCGCACCGTTCAATCTGGCCGCCCATGTGTTGCGTCAAGCCGAGCACTGCCGGGACAAAACCGCGCTGTCGGTTCTGCGCGCGGATGGGGCCGATGACTGGACGTATGGCGCGTTGCAGGCGGCCATTCTGGGCACGGGGGCCGGGCTGTTGCAGGCAGGGCTGAAACCCGGCGATATCGCCTTGATGCGGCTAGGGAACACGGTGGATTTTCCCATCGCCTATCTGGGCGCGATTGCGGTGGGCATTGTGCCGGTCCCAACCTCATCACAACTGACCGAGCCGGAAACAGCCCGGATGATCGGGGATCTGTCGCCTGCCGCCATCTTGCGGGACCCTGCGGTCGCCTGCGCACCGCATTCGCGTCAGATCACGTTGCCCGAGCTGACCGCCATGCGAGACCTGCCGCCTGCCAGTTTCCGGATGGGCGACCCCGAGCGGCTGGCCTATGTCGTCTACACCTCGGGCACATCCGGCAAGCCGCGCGCGGTTGCCCATGCCCACAGGGCGATCTGGGCGCGGCAGATGATGGTCGATGGCTGGTACAGCCTGCGCCACAGCGACCGCCTGTGCCATGCGGGCGCGTTCAACTGGACCTACACTCTGGGCACCGGCCTGATGGACCCCTGGACCATTGGCGCAACGGCGCTGATCCCGGAACCCGGCACCGATATCTCGGCCCTGCCCGACCTGCTGCGCCAGCACCGTGCGACCATCTTTGCCGCCGCCCCCGGTGTCTTTCGCAAGATGCTGCAGGGCCCGGACCGGATCGACCTGCCCGATCTGCGCCACGGCCTGTGTGCCGGCGAGAAGCTGTCGCGCCACCTGCACGAGCATTGGCACCAGGCCACCGGAACCGAACTGTATGAGGCCTATGGGATGTCCGAATGCTCGACCTTCATCTCCTCCAGCCCGGATCATCCGGCGCGCGGCGATGCGCTGGGGCAACCGCAGCCGGGCCGCAGCGTGGCGATCGTCGGACCCGATGGCCCGGTACCGCAAGGGCAAGAGGGTACGATTGCCATCCATCGGTCCGACCCCGGGCTGATGCTGACTTATCTGAACGCCCCGGACGAGGCCCTATCGCGCATGCAGGGCGACTGGTTCCTGACCGGGGATCAGGGCGCGATGGCCATTGACGGGCAGATCACCTATCTGGGCCGCGACGACGACATGATGAACGCGGGCGGCTACCGCGTTTCCCCGGTCGAGGTCGAATCCGCCCTGTCCCGCTATCCCGGCATCACGCAGGTCGGCGCGGCGGCGGTCGAGGTCAAAGAGGATACCTTTGTCATCGCCGCCTTCTACACCGGCCCGGAAAAACTGGACGAAACGGCTTTGCGCGCCTATGTCGAGGCTAATCTGGCCCGCTACAAACAACCGCGCGCCTTCGTCCATCTTCCTGCCCTGCCGACCGGCGGCAACGGCAAACTCCAGCGCCGCGCCCTGCCGGCCTATTTCAAGGCGTCAACCGAATGACCCAGACCGTAAAGCTCGATATCCTGTCCGATCCGATCTGCCCGTGGTGCTATATCGGCAAGACACATCTGGACAAGGCGCTGGCGGCCATACCTGATCATCCGTTCGTCATCGAATGGCACCCGTTCCAGCTAAACCCAGACATGCCCGATGAAGGCATGGACCGGCGGGAATATCTGGAACGCAAGTTCGGGGGCAAAGACGGAGCAATCCGCGCCTATGCGCCGGTTGTTGAACATGCCGAGACTGCGGGCCTCAAGATCGATTTCGAAGGGATGAAGCGCACCCCAAACACTCTGGACGCCCACCGCCTGATCCACTGGGCGGGGATTGAGGGCAAACAGGGTACCGTTGTCGATGCGCTGTTCGATGCCTATTTCGTTCAGGCCCGCGATATCGGCGACCCCGAGGTTCTGGCCGACATCGCCGACAGCGTAGGGATGGACGCCGCTGTGGTGCTGAAACTACTCAAATCCGACGCCGATCGCGAGGATATCCGCCAGCGCGACACCCATTCCCGCGAGATGGGCGTGAGCTCGGTCCCGACTTTCATCGTTGCCAATCAGCACGCCGTTCCGGGCGCACAACCCCCTGAAATGTGGGAAAAAGTGATTGCTGAAATCATGTCTCAACTTGAGGCTTCCCCTGCAGAATAGCACATAGGCCTGTGCAAAATTCAGGTCTGGCGCAACCCGATCCGCCATGATAGCGCGAACGGGTAAGGAGACCTTTATGGCTAACCGCATGTCCCGGGCGGAGTTCATCGCGCTGGTCGCGATGATGTTCGCTACCATTGCCTTTTCGATCGATTCCATGCTGCCCGCCCTGCCCGAGATCGGCACCGAGCTCAGCCCGACCGATCTC
The DNA here is from genome assembly GCF_056533845.1 of Ruegeria sp. F5. Lineage (NCBI taxonomy): Bacteria > Pseudomonadati > Pseudomonadota > Alphaproteobacteria > Rhodobacterales > Roseobacteraceae > Ruegeria > Ruegeria sp. F5. The sequence goes on from NZ_JBQFOU010000002.1 coordinate 80,650, forward strand.
AACAAGGCGCAGCTGATCCTGACGTCCTTTGTGCTGGGCATGGGGATCGGCACGTTTTTCACCGGGCCGATCTCGGACGCGGTCGGGCGCAAACCCGTGATTTACGGCGGCGTCGCCCTGTACATTATCGCCTGCGCCGTTGCGTGGGCCAGCACCTCTCTGGAACTGGTTCTGGCCGCGCGTGTCGTTCAGGGGCTGGGCGCTGCGGGGCCGCGTGTCGTTGCCATGGCGATTATCCGAGACCTGTTCTCGGGCCGCGAAATGGCGCGCATCATCTCAATCGCGATGATGATCTTCACGCTGGTTCCGGCAATTGCACCGCTGATGGGCGCGGGCGTCATCGCGCTGGTCGGCTGGCGCGGTATCTTCGTGTCCTTCATCCTGTTCGCATCGGTCATTGTCATCTGGATGGCCATGCGCCTGCCCGAATCCCTTGCCGTCGAAAACCGCCGCCCCTTCCGCCTGCCGCTGATGATCGCAGCGGTGCAAGAGATGTTTGCCCATCCCACCGTGCGCCTCTCGATCTTCGTACAAACGCTGTGCATGGGGCTGCTGTTCACCATGCTGACCATGGTGCAGCCGGTCTTTGACGTCGTGCATGATCGGGCCGAAAGCTTTCCCTTCTGGTTTGCTTTCGTGGCGCTGATTTCCGGCTCGGCCAGTCTGCTGAACGCCGCGCTGGTCGTGCGTCTTGGCATGCGGCGGATCGTGACCTGGGCCCTTGGCGCGCAGATCGTGATCACAAGCGGCGTCATCATCCTGAACATGGCTCCGCTGTCGCCCGACGCCTCGTTTGCCCTGTTCGTCGTCTGGCAGACCACGATCTTCTTCATGGCAGGTGTCACCATGGGCAACCTGAACGCCATCGCGATGGAGCCGATGGGCCATATCGCGGGCATGGCGGCCTCGGTCATCGGCTCAATCGCCACCGTGCTGGCGGCGGCAATTGCGGCCCCGGTCGGGCTGCTGTTCGATGGCTCGATCACACCGCTGACAACCGGCGTGCTGACCATGTGCGTAGTGGGCTTCGGCCTGATGCTGCATATGGGGCGGATTGAGAACCGGCTGCTGGTTTGAGCCTGTGCAACCTGCCTGAATCGCGCTAGCCTGTCCCCATTTTCTGGGGAGAGGCTTTGATGAGCGATTATTATGATCTGGGCACCTATTCCTGTGCTGTCACCACCGCGTCGCCCGAGGCGCAGCTTTGGTTCGACCGCGGGCTGATCTGGACCTACGGCTATAACCATGACGAGGCTGTGGTCTGTTTCCAGCGCGCCGCCGAGTTCGACCCGAACTGCGCCATGGCGCATTGGGGCGTCGCCTATGCCGCAGGTCCGAACTACAACCTGCCATGGGAGTTGCGCGACGAAAACGGGCAGCAGAAATCGCTGGCCACTGCCTATGACGCGACCCAAAAGGCGCTGGCCTTGCTTGATACCTGCACCCCGGTCGAACAAGCGCTGATCCGCGCCCTGCCCGCGCGTTACCCACAACGCGACCCGACCGAGGATATGCACCGGTGGGACTATGACTTCGCCGACGCAATGCGCGCTGCCTTTGCCGAGCAGCCCGATCAACTGGACCTGCGCACGATCTATGTCGAGGCGCTGATGAACCTCACGCCCTGGCAGATGTGGGATCTGCAAACCGGCCAACCAGCCGAAGGTGCCGCGACTCTCGAAGCGCAAGAGGCACTGGAATGGGCGATGGAGCATGATCCGGCAGCCATGTCTCATCCCGGCCTGTTGCATCTCTATGTCCACCTGATGGAAATGTCGCCGACGCCGGAAAAGGCGCTGAAGGCCGGGGATATCCTGCGGACTCTGGTACCCGATGCCGGGCATCTGGTGCATATGCCGACCCATATCGACGTTCAGTGCGGCCATTATCAGAATGTCGTTCACTGGAACGAAAAGGCATCTGAAGCCGATCTGAAATATTACGAACGCGAGGGCGCGTTCAACATCTACACCGGCTATCGCCAGCACAATTATCATTTCGCCATCTACGGCGCTCTGTTCCTAGGCCAGATGGAACCGGCGCTGCGGGCCAATCAGGGCATCTGGGACACCACGCCCGAGGACATGCTGCGCATTGAAAGCCCGCCCATGGCGGATTATTTCGAAAGCTACATGTCGATGGGTCCGCATATCCTGATCCGTTTTGGCCGCTGGGAAGATGCCAAGGCGCTGGAGTTGCCCTCGGACCCCGATCTGTACCGCACTCTGACCGCGACGACCCATTACGCCCGCGCAGTTGCCCATGCGGCGACCGGACAGGTCGCCGAGGCGGAAGCCGAAGAGCAACTGTTCCTCGCCGCAAAAACCTGCGTGCCGGAAACCCGGCTGTTGCACAACAACCGGGTCATCGATCTGCTGGACATCGCAGCGGAGATGCTGCGCGGTGAGATCGAGTATCGCAAAGAAAACTACGAGGTCGCCTTTGCCCACCTGCGCCGCTCGGTCGAGCTGGACGACACGCTGCCCTATGATGAGCCATGGGGCTGGATGCAGCCCACCCGTCACGCGCTTGGTGCGCTGCTGTTTGAGCAAGGGCATGTAACCGAGGCCGAGGCTGTCTATCGCGAAGACCTTGGCATGGGCGGCACCCTCAGCCGCGCCTCGATCCATCCCGACAATGTCTGGAGCCTTAAAGGACTGCACGATTGCCTGAAAGCGCGCGGTGATAGCGTGGAAATCAAGCTGATCAAACAAAGGCTCGATCTGGCGCTGGCCCGCGCGGACCGGGCCGTTGGCGCATCGTGCTTCTGCGCTCATGCGGCGATGAAGGCGGCGGAATGAGAGCGGCTGCACTGCTGGCCGTCATCCTCTGCGGGCCGGTCTGGGCGGATCGGCAGTCTTTCCCGCCCGAGGATCAGGCCAGCCGCGATCCCACCCTGGTTGAATTTCGCGATGACCTGCGGGCCAAAGTCGCAGCGCGGGATCTTGAGGCCGTCGTCGCGATGGCCTGCCCGGATATCTATTTCAGCCATGTTGCCGAAAGCGGCCCCGACGCATTCCGTACCAACCTGACCGTCCCGCCCGAAACCCTGCCCGAGGATGAGCGCGACCAAGCGGACGCCATCCGCGACGCCCGTTGGGCGGCGCTGGAAAACACGCTGTCACAGCCCGGCTATTTCGACGATCAGGGCGAATTCTGGATGCCACACCAATGGCAGATCACCCTGCCCGCATCGCTGGATCCGGGGATTGCCTATTTCGTGACCGGCGAGAATGTCTCACTCCGGCAGACCCCGTCGCGCGACGGGGTGCGGCTGGGCGCAATCAGCCACGAGGTTGTTCTGATCCCCGACTATCAGGATGCGTCGGACTACCAACAGGTACGCCTGACCGATGGCGGGTCGGGGTACATTCACAGAGACTTTCTGTGGTCCATGACCGGATACCGCGCGGCGCTGGTGAAATCAGATGCGGGCATATGGCAACTTTGTACGTTTGTCAGCGGTGACTAGGCTTTGGCCTTCTTCTTCACCGCAACAACCTTTTCAGCCAGATCGCGGGCGATGGCAAAGGCCCCCTTGATCTTGTCGCTGTCCTTCTTCCAGTCGCGGCGCACGACGATCTTGTTGTCCTTGACCTTGGCCAGCCCGCGCTGGTTCTGAATGAACTCGACCAGCCCCTGAGGTGACGCGAACTTGTCGTTGTGAAACTGAATCGTCGCGCCCTTCGGTCCACCATCCAGCTTGGCAATGCCCGCGCGTTTGCACATTGCCTTGATGCGCACGACCAGCATCAGGGTGTTGACCTCTTTCGGCAGGCTGCCGAACCGGTCGATCAGTTCGGCTGCGAACCCTTCCAGTTCCACCTTGGTCGACAGCGATGACAGGCGGCGATAGAGACCCAGACGCACATCCAGATCGGGCACATACTCCTCGGGGATCAGGACCGGCACGCCCAGATTGATCTGCGGCGCCCATTGGTCGTCGGCATCGCTGAGCCCCTCCATCTCACCGGCTTTGATCTTGGCAATCGCCTCTTCCAGCATCGACTGATAGAGCTCATAGCCCACGTCGCGCATCTGGCCCGACTGTTCCTCGCCCAGCAGGTTGCCCGCACCGCGAATGTCGAGGTCTTGGCTAGCCAGTGTGAAACCCGCCCCCAGCGTGTCCAGCGAACCCAGAACCCGCAGGCGTTTTTCGGCCGTGGCGGTCAGTTTCTGGCGCGGTTTCGTGGTCAGATAGGCATAGGCGCGCGTCTTTGACCGCCCCACCCGGCCGCGAATTTGATACAGCTGCGCCAGACCGAACATGTCGGCCCGGTGCACGACCATTGTATTCGCCGTCGGAATATCCAGCCCGCTTTCGACAATCGTGGTCGCCAGCAGCACATCATACTTGCCGTCATAAAACGCATTCATCCGGTCATCGAGTTCCCCCGCTGCCATCTGCCCGTGGGCCACCACGTAGGTCAGTTCCGGCAGTTGATCCTTCAGGAACTGTTCGATGTCCGGCAGGTCCGAGATGCGCGGGACCACGTAGAAACTCTGCCCGCCGCGATAATGTTCGCGCAGCAACGCCTCGCGGATCGTCACGGCATCGAACTCGCTGACATAAGTGCGGATCGCCAGACGGTCGATGGGCGGCGTACCGATGATCGACAGGTCGCGCACACCGGTCAGGGACAGTTGCAGCGTGCGCGGAATGGGTGTCGCAGTCAGGGTCAGAACATGCACGTCACTGCGCAACTGTTTCAGACGTTCCTTGTGCGAAACGCCGAAATGCTGTTCCTCGTCGATGATCAGCAGGCCCAGTTTCTGGAACCGTATCCCCTTGGTCAGCAGCGCATGTGTGCCGATCACGATATCCACCGTGCCGCGCGCCAAGCCGTCCCGCGTCTGCTGCGCCTCTTTCGCAGACACGAAGCGCGACAATTGCCGAACCTCCAGCGGGAAGCCCCGGAACCGGTCCTTGAACGAGGCCGCGTGCTGGCGCGCCAATAGCGTCGTTGGCGCGATCACTGCGACCTGCACGCCCGACATGGCCGCCACAAAGGCCGCGCGCATGGCGACCTCGGTCTTGCCAAAACCCACGTCGCCGCAGATCAGACGATCCATCGGTGCGCCGGAGTGCATGTCCTCCATCACCTCGGTAATCGCGCGCAGCTGGTCGTCGGTTTCCTGATAGGGGAAGCGGGCGCTGAACTCCTCCCACGCATGCGGCGGTGGGTCCATGACCGGCGCCTTGCGCAAGGCACGCTCGGCTGCAATGCGGATCAGTTTGTCCGCCATCTCGCGGATGCGCTCTTTCAGCTTGGCCTTCTTGGCCTGCCATGCGCCGCCGCCCAGCCGGTCCAGCAGCCCTTCGTCATGGCCGTATTTCGACAGCAGTTCGATGTTTTCGACCGGCAGGTACAGCTTGGATTGCTCGGCATATTCCAGCAGCAGGCATTCATGGGCGGCCCCGGCGGCGTTGACGACCTCCATCCCCTGATAGCGGCCGATCCCGTGATCCACATGCACCACCAGATCACCGGGGGACAGCGATTGAGTCTCGGTCAGGAAGTTCTCGGCCTTGCGGCGTTTCTTGGGCTGGCGGATCAGGCGGTCGCCCAGCACGTCCTGCTCGGCGATCACTGTCAGGTCGGGGGTTTCGAACCCGTGCTCCAGCGCCCAGACGGCCAGATGCAGCCCACGTTTGCCGACGCGGGTGCCGTTGGCGACGGGGATCGCCTCGGCCAGCCCTTCGTCTTCGATCAGCCCGGTAAGGCGTTCGCGCGCGCCTTCAGAATAAGACGCGATCAGCACCGGGCCTTTCGCCATCTTGTCGGTGATATGCGCAGCCAGCGCGCCGAACAGGCTGATGCTCTCCTGCTGGCGTTCAGGGGCAAAGTTACGTCCGATCCGACCGCCCGCGTCGATCACGCCCGGGCCGCTGGCCTGTGGCAGAGGGCTGAATTGCAGCACCCGACGGTCGCCTACGGCCTGTTCCCACGCCGCATCGTCCAGATACAGCAATCCCGGCGGCGTCGGCTTATAGACCGTATCCATGCGCGAGCGGTTTTCCAGCGCCAGACGCCGGGTTTCGTACTGATCGGCAATCGTATCCCACCGCGCCAGCCGGGCGGGCGTGACCTGATCATCGACCGAGATCGTTGCATCCGGCAGATAGTCAAATAGCGTTTCCAACTTTTCGTGAAAAAACGGCAGCCAGTGTTCGATACCCTGATGCTTGCGTCCCGCGCTGACGGCCTCATACAAAGGATCATCGGTGCCCGCCGCGCCAAACTCGATGCGGTAGTTCTGCCGGAACCGTGTGATCGCCGCGTCGTCCAGAATAACCTCGGACACCGGCGCAAGCTCTACCACCTGCAGCTTTTCGGTGGTGCGCTGCGAGACCGGATCAAAGCGGCGCGCGCCGTCCAGAACGTCGCCGAACAGGTCCAGCCGGACGGGGCCGGAATCACCCGGTGGGAAGATGTCGATGATCCCGCCGCGAACGGCGTAATCGCCGGGTTCCATCACCGTCGGGCTTTGGGTAAAGCCCATGCGCACAAGGAAATTCCGCAGCGCATCTTCGTCAATCCGATGATCAACGCGCGCGGTGAACGCCGCCTCGCGCAGTACCTCGCGCGCAGGAACGCGCTGGGTCGCCGCGTTGAGCGTTGTCAGCAGCACAAACCGCTCCGGCATCTGATGCACCAGTGCAGCCAGCGTCGCCACCCGCGCCGCTGCGATATCCGCGTTGGGCGACACCCGGTCGTACGGCAGGCAATCCCAGCCCGGAAACACAAAGACCGGCATATCGGGCGCAAAAAAGGCCAGCGCCGCGCGCATCGCCTCCATCCGCTTGTCGTCGCGGGCCACGTGGCAAACCGGCCCGCCGGAACGCGAAATCTCGTTCAGGACAAGCTGCGCATCAAACCCTTCGGGGGCGCCGCCGACTGTCACGTGGTTCGGAGCCTTCATCGCCTTGCCTTTCAGATTTCGCTATCCCAGAACGCCGATCGAAATGTTCTGATACATGCCCCACAGCGCAGTGACCAGTACCGAGATCATGCCGATGATCTGGGTATAAAGCCGGCAGCGTAAAAGCGTCTTGGCCACGCGTTCCAGCGTCAGTTCATGCTGCCGCAATCGCCGGGCGTGAAAGACATTGACCAGCGTCACGATCACCATCGGAAACAGCAGCAGAAACACGGCCTGCGCGAACTCCATCCCGTAATAAAAACCCAGCATCGCAAGGCCTGTAAAAGAAAAACACAGCAGGGCCAGCAGGATCGTTCCCGACATCTGAACAATATATAGAATCCGATTGGTATTGATCCGCACCAGATCCAGCAAATCCCTTTCACTCTGCCCCCGGATCCGGCGCGCGCGGATCACCAGATCGTAGGGAACACCCATCGACCAGTGGCTGGCCGAGGACCACATCACCGCCAGAACGATCCAGAACCACAGATTCGAAAAGCTGCGCATATCAATGAGTTCGAAGATCGAAGTGTACCAGTCCAAACCCAGTCCTTTATCAAATTCTCACTGGGTTCTGTTGCGCCGGCGCGGCCATTGGTACCCTTGAGCCCTCGGCAAATTCATGCCACCCAATGCGGCAATGTTCAAGGAGAACGCGCCATGAAGCCGACCATCGCCCCCTATCCCCTGACCCGCTTTCGCCGCGCCCGTCAGTCCGAGGCTATTCGGGGGCTGGTCCGGCAAAACACGCTGACCACCGATGATCTGATCTGGCCGGTCTTTGTGCGCGACGGCGAAGGGGTTGAAGAGCCCGTCCCCTCGATGCCCGGCGTTGTGCGCCGCTCGGTTGATCTGATCGCCAAAGCAGCGGTCGAGGCGCAAGCGCTTGGAATTCCCGCGATTTGCATCTTTCCCTACACCGATTCCAGCCTGAAGACGGAAGACTGTGCCGAGGCCTGGAATCCCGACAACCTGTCCAACCGGGCGATCCGGGCAATCAAGACGGCAGCGCCCGATATCGCCGTGATGACCGACGTGGCGCTGGACCCCTACAACATCAACGGCCATGACGGCTATGTCGTGGATGGTGAGATCGTGAACGACCGGACGGTTGAGGCGCTGGTCAAAATGACCCTCGCGCAGGCCGAGGCCGGGGCCGATATCATCGGACCCTCGGACATGATGGACGGCCGCATCGGCGAAATGCGCCGCGCGCTGGAGAGCGCGGGCCATCACAACGTGATGATCCTCAGCTATGCCGCAAAATACGCCAGCGCGTTTTACGGCCCGTTCCGCGATGCGGTGGGGGCCTCGGGCGCGCTGACCGGGGACAAGAAGACCTATCAGATGGACCCGGCGAACTCGGACGAGGCGCTGCGCCTGATTGAACGCGACCTGACCGAGGGCGCGGATATGGTGATGATCAAGCCGGGCATGCCTTATCTGGATATCTGCCGCCGCGTGAAGGACACGTTCGGCGCGCCGACCTATGCCTATCAGGTCTCCGGCGAATACGCGATGATACAGGCGGCGGCCCAGAATGGCTGGATCGATGGCGACAAGGTTATGATGGAAAGCCTGCTGGCTTTCAAACGCGCTGGCTGCGACGGCATCCTGACCTATTTCGCGCCTCGGGTTGCGCGCGCGTTGCAGGGCTAAAACCCCAGATTGTCGCGATTTATCGCCGATTGAACAGCCTGCCCCCGCAGCTTTCCCGTGACACGACGCGGCAATCGGCGTATTCTTGCACATAAGATCGGGATCACCCGGCTAATCAGGCATATATATCAAGAGACAGGAAACATGAGCAGTTCCCAATCCCCCCGACTGAGCCGTCGCGGCTTTGCCTTTGGCATGGCCGGGCTGACCCTGACCGCTGCGTGCGGCAACGGCGTCGGCAACTCGAACGCGGCGACCATCGACGCCCGTGTCGATGCGACGCTGAGCGAGATGTATTCGCGCTATCCAAACACCGTTGAAATCGCCAACAAGGCCAATGGCATGCTGGTCATGCCCCTGATCACCGAGGCCGGATTCGTGTTCGGTGGCGGCTATGGTCGCGGCGCCCTGCGCATCAACGGGGCGACGGTCGACTATTACTCGGCCGTGAAAGGCACCGCAGGTTTGCAGATCGGGGCGCAGCAATATGCCCACGTTCTGTTCTTCATGACCGAGGACGCGCTGAACGATTTCCGCCGCTCCAGCGGTTGGACCGCCGGGGCCGATATCGGCTACGTGGTCAGCGATCAGGGCGACCAGCTGTCGACCGACACCACGACGCTGCGCACTCCGGTTCTGGCTGCCGTGTTCGGGCAGGCCGGTCTGCAGATCGGCGCAACCGTCGATGGCACCAAATACACCCGCATTATTCCGTAGCACCAAAATACCACCCCCCAACCGACCCCGTCGCAGTTGAACCAAGTGCGGCGGGGTTGTTCTTTGAACCTCACGGCAAAGGTTCCTGCGGCGTTCCTCTTTCGGTCTGCGGTTGCATCCTTTACTCTCGGCGCAAACGATAAATGACCAAGAATGTGGGGCGTCGATGGGTCTTGTGTTTCGCTGGCTGGTGCGGATTGCATCGGGGTTGATCCTGCTGGTTCTGGCGGCGGTTGGCCTTGTGTATTTTCTGGCCAACCAATCCCTGCCCGACTACGATCAAACCCTTGACGTCAAAGGGTTAACCGCCCCGGTCGAGATCATCCGGGATACCGCCAACGTGCCGCATATTCTGGCCGAAAACGACCCGGACGTGTTCTTTGGCCTCGGCTATGCCCACGCGCAGGACCGCCTGTGGCAGATGACGGTTCTGCGCCGCACCGCGCAGGGCCGCCTGTCCGAGGTGTTCGGCCCGCGCACCGTGCATATCGACAAACTGCTGCGCCGGTTCGATCTGTACGGGCTGGCCCACCGCTCGGTCGAGGTGCAGGACGATTACACCAAGGCCGCGTTGGACGCGTACGCCGCAGGGGTGAACGCCCGCCTGACCGAGATCAACGAAGAGGCTCTGGGCCGCGGCGCGCCCGAGATGTTCCTGTTCAATGCGCCCGTATCTCCCTGGCAGCCCGGCGACAGCATCGCCGTGATCAAGCTGATGGGGCTGCAACTGTCCGGCCATCTGCAGGATGAGGTTCTGCGCGCCCGCACCTCGCTGATGCTGAACGATCCGGCGCGGCTGGCGGATATCCTGCCCGATGTCCCCGGACCCGGCATCGCCGCCCTGCCGGAATATGCTGCGCTGTTTCCCAACCTGCCCCGCTATGCCGCCGGAACGGATATGCCAGACACGCCCCTGTCGCCCTTTCCCAAACGCGGACTGGCTGGCGCATCGAATGCCTGGACCGCCGCGCCCTCGCGCTCGGCCAGTGGCGGAACGCTTTTGGCCAATGACCCGCATCTGGGCTTCACCGCGCCGGGTGTGTGGTATCTGGCCCATCTGGGGCTGGCCAAAGGCGGCGTGATCGGCGCGACAATTCCGGGCATCCCGGCTGTGATGTCCGGGCGTAGCGACAGGTTGGGATGGGGGCTGACCTCGTCCTATTTGGACGATCAGGACGTGCATATCGAACAGCTGAACCCCGACAACCCCGAGGAATACCTGACCCCGGATGGATACAAGGAGTTCCAGACCAAGCCCTCGATCATCGAAATCAAGGATGAGGCCCCGATCACCCTGACCCTGCGGTGGACGGAAAACGGCCCTGTCCTGCCCGGCACCCATTACGATCTGGAGACGATTACGCCGCCGGGTCATGTCGCCTCGCTGTCGTGGACGGCGCTCAGCGCTCAGGACACGTCGATGACCGCGTCGATGGCGCTGATGAACGCCGACACGGTGCAAGAGGCGATTGAGGTTGGCGAGAAGTTCATTGCGCCCTCGCAAAACCTGTCGCTGGTCGACAAGACCACCATCGGGATGAAGCTGATCGGCGCGATGCCCCGGCGGGATCTGCAGAACCAAAGCCGGGGGCGCATCCCGACGCCCGGTTGGCTGACCGAAAACCGCTGGAGCGGCCGCCTGCCCTATGCCGACAACCCGGAATTCGTGGCCCCTGTCGGCGGTGTCCTCGGCAACACCAACAACAAGATCATCGACCGCCCGTTCCCTGAACATGTGTCCTATGAATGGGGCGACACCCAGCGCGTCCATCGGTGGGAACGCCTGATGCAATCGCGAGAGGTGCATACACGCGACAGCTTTATCGAAGCGCAGCTGGACACGGTCAGCTTCACCGCCCGATCCTTGCTGCCGCTGATCGGGGCCGACCTGTGGTTTACCGGGGCCTCGGCCCCCGAAGGCACGCTTGATAGCCAGCGCCAGATCGCTCTGTCGCTTCTGGCCGAATGGAACGGCGAGATGAATGAGCACTTGCCGGAACCGCTGATCTACGCCGCATGGCTGCGCGCGCTGCAGATCCGTCTGATCTCTGACGAGCTGGGCCCTTTGGCCAGCGAATACAAACATGTTCAGCCCCTATTCATCGAGCGTGTTTACCGCGACATCGACGGAGCCTCGGTCTGGTGCGATGTACGCCAAAGCGCACCGGTCGAGACCTGCACCGACATGGCAAAACTGGCGCTGGACGACGCGCTGATCTGGATCGGCGAGCAATACGGCACCGCGCTGGAATCCCTGCGCTGGGGCGATGCGCATCAGGCAACCCATGACCATCCGGTTCTGGGCAATGTCCCGGTGCTGCGGTTCTTTGTGAACATTCGCCAGTCCACCAGCGGCGGTGACAATACGCTGCTGCGCGGGCGCACCTCGGGCGAAGGCCCCGATCCGTTCCAGAACGTGCATGGCGCGGGCTATCGTGGAGTGTATGATTTTGCCGATCCCGACAGTTCGGTGTTCATCACGGCCACCGGCCAGTCCGGCCACTTCCTGTCGCGCTATTATGACGATCAGGCCCAGCTTTGGCGGCGGGGGGAGTACATTCCGATGTCGCTGGACATCGATCTGGCCCGCGCGGCGGCCGTTGGCGTCACACACCTGACCCCGCAATAATCCGCCCACTCGGCGACTCCCCGCCCTGCCCAGCGGCGCGTCGTGGACGTGCGGGCCAGTTTTCGCCTACCATTGGCAGGCCGATTATGTGGGACCAAGGGGGCGGAAATGGCCAGTATTCGGGATACTTTAAACAATCTCGCGCGGGATTATGCTATCGCATGGAGTTCCGGCGATCCGGACGCGGTTGCCAGTTTCTATGCGCCCGACGGGCAGATTACAATTAATCGAGGCGAACCCATTCAGGGGCGTGCGGCAGTTGCTGAAATGGCGCGCGGGTTTTATGCCGACTTCCCCGATCTGGAGGTCCGTTGTGACATGATGCGTTGGGCCGGGCCTCACGCTATCTTCGTCTGGACGTTAGAGGGGCACCATTCCGAGACCGGCAACCTTGTCGTCGCACGCGGCTGGGAGGAATGGGAACTGACGCCAGACAACAAGGTCCAATCCTCGCTGGGCTGGTTCGATGCTGACGACTACCAGCGTCAGATTGACGGAAAGTAGATTACAAACCGGCAAACTGCGCCGCTTGTTTATCCGTCCACAGCACGGTGATCTCAAACCCGTCCTCGGTCTGGTTCTCGGACCGCACGACGTCCTGACGGAACAGCCAAGCCCGTTTGTCGCCTTCGGCAAAGCTCAGGTTCAGCGTGGCCTCGTGCCGGACGCCCTGCAGTTTTGTTGCGATTTCGGCCAGCAACGGATCAAGCCCTTCGCCCGTCACGGCGGAGACGGCATAGATTTCCGGGTCGCGTTCCGCCCGCGCCAATGTGGCGTCGCGGTCCTCTGCGCTCAGCAGATCGATCTTGTTCCAGACCTCCAGCCCGGGGCGTTCATCGTCCACACCAAGCGAGGTCAGGATGGCGTGCACATCCTCGGCCTGCGCCTCGGTCTCTTCGTGGCTGATGTCGCGGACATGCACGATCAGGTCAGCGCCCAATACCTCTTCCAGCGTGGCGCGGAAGGCTGCGACCAGTTCGGTCGGCAGGTTCGAGATGAAGCCCACCGTGTCCGACAGGATCACCTCGGGGCCGTTGGGCAGTTCCACCCGCCGCATGGTCGGGTCGAGCGTGGCGAACAGCATGTCCTTGGCCATCACCTCGGCCCCGGTCAGGCGGTTGAACAGCGTGGACTTGCCCGCGTTGGTATAGCCCACAAGCGCGACAATCGGATAAGGCACCTTGGCCCGAGCCGCACGGTGCAGGGTGCGGGTCTTGACCACCTTCTGCAACTGACGCCGCAACCGCACGAGTTGCTCGTCAATCGCCCGGCGGTCAGCCTCGATCTGGGTTTCACCGGGACCGCCGACAAACCCCAATCCGCCCCGCTGCCGTTCAAGGTGCGTCCATGCCCGGACCAGCCGCGTTCGCTGATAGCTGAGCGCCGCCATCTCGACCTGCAGCACACCTTCACGGGTGCGGGCGCGGTCGCTGAATATTTCCAAAATCAGCCCGGTCCGGTCGAGGATTTTGACCTTCCACGCTTTTTCAAGATTGCGCTGCTGGACGGGCGTTACCGGTCCGTCGATCAGAACCAGTTCAATCTCGTGGTCATGCAGCCGTTCCCCCAACTCGTCAATCTTGCCACTGCCGAACAGCAGCCCCGGCTGGGCGCGTTGCAGGCGCACGATTTCGGACCCGATCACATCCAGATCGGGCAAGGCGGCCGCAAGTGCAACCGCCTCGGCCAGCGCCGGTTCGGGGACACGGCGCTGTTCATCTGACTTGATTTCCGGATGCAGCACCCAGGCCCGGGTGCGCGTCCTGTCATGTTCCATCAAGAGGCGTCTTCGCCCTCATACAAGCTGATCGGCTGCGATGGCATGATGGTTGAAATCGCATGTTTGTAGACCAGTTGCGACTGTCCGTCGCGACGCAACAAAACGCAAAAATTGTCGAACCAAGTGATCACACCCTGCAATTTAACGCCATTGATCAGGAAAATTGTGACCGGGACCTTTGCTTTTCGTACATTGTTCAGGAAGGCGTCCTGAAGATTCTGTCTGTCCGAAGCCATATTTTTATAGTCTCGCCGTTGTTCTTGCTACGCGCTGCGGACCAACGCGCTCCCTCCGGGTGAGTATGGAGTGCCGCGCAGAGATATTCCAGATGAAAAATCAGGTATTAACACCTTAATCTAAGCCCGCCAGAGGTTTGGCGTGATCAGGGCAATGATCGCCAGCGTTTCCAGCCGCCCGATCACCATCGCCGCGCACATGGTCAGCTTGGCCCCGCCGGACAGGTCGATCAGACGGATCGGCGTGTCCGTTGCCAGTTCGATCAGCGGCCCTGTTGTGCTAAGCGCGGCCACGCTCAGCACCATCGCCTGCTCGAACCCCGCGCCCATCATCGCCAGTAGCAGGTTGAACAGGGCCAAAGTCAGCGCGAACATCATCAGGAAGATCCAGGCGATGAATGCGCCGTCGCTTTGGATGCGCCGGTTGCCGCCGCCCACACCGCTGACGGAAGACGGATAGATCAACCGGTCAATCTCGCGCGCGCCGTTCAGGTAGAGCGCGAAGACCCGCAACAGCTTGACCCCCCCGGCCGTGGTGGCGACACCGCCGCCGATCAGCGCCAGCCCCATCAGAACCAACCCCGGCGTTCCCAGCCCCGACAATTGCTGCGCATCGTTCCAGTTCGCGCTTTCGAACCCGGCGGTGGTCAGAAAGGCCAGAACCGTGAACAGCATCCCCCAGATCACCTGCAAGGCCTGTAACGGCTGCACCTGCCCTCCGATCTCGGCCACACCAGCCAGGACCCGGAAAAACAGCAGCAGCGCAACGCCCAGAACGATCATCAGGCCAATGCGAAACTCGGGGTCTTTGTCCAGACGGGCATAGCCGGTTGTGGCCGTATCCGCCGAGAAGGTCAGGCGCGACAGCGCGAAGAACAGGAACAGGAACAGGATTGCCTCACCCGTGATCCCGGACTGTGCGCCCTCCAGCCCGCCAACCGGCGAAATGCCCGAGGTCGCCATGACGGACATCGCATGGCACACTGCGGTCAACCCTTGCTCTCCGGCGATCATCAGCAGAATGCAGACCACGCCTGTCAGGCCTGTATAGACTGGTGCTAGCGTACGCGTCACGCGCAACAACCGGCCCCGCGGATCGACCCGCTCGCTTTGGGCCACGCCCGACACTGGGCGGCCGGGCTGGCCACGGGCGGTGACTTCGAACCCGCCGAGCGACAAGGGGGCCAGAATCGCGGCGGCTGAAATCCACATCAGCAGACCGCCCATCCAGCCGACCAGAGCCCGCCAGAAATGAAGCGGCGCGCTCAGGCGGTCAGGGTCGGGAAACAGGTCGGCGCCCGTGGTTGTCAACGCGCTGACCATATCGAAATAGGCGTTTAGAAAGGTCGTGGTGCCAAGCGCATCATGAAACGGGATCGCCAGAAAGATCGGCAGAACGGTGAAGCAGCCCAGCAGAACCGCCAACTGCCCCAATGTCCCGCGCCGGGGCACCCGGTTGGACGCCGCAAGCGCGATGATCGAAACCAGAAACACGCCCAGCAGGCCCGAATAGAAGAAGGACCGCGACGTATCGTGATCATCCAGCGCCAGCGCATAGACCGCCGGTATCCACATAGAGATCGAGACGATCCCCCAGATCAGCAGAAACAGCGGCAATCGCCGCAATAGACCGACCTGCTGTGGCTTCGCATAGGCCATCAGAAGAAATCGATCGAGACCTGCATCAGGCGCTCGACCTCGGGCACGTCCTTGGCCATGGCGAAGATCGCAACCACGTCTTTCTCATCGATGCGCAGACTGCCGGTGGGGCGCAAAACATCGTCGCCCTTGCGCACGGCACCGACCAGCACCCCCTCGGGGAAGTCGATGTCGCGCAGTTTCTGCCCGGCCATGGGTGAGGTCGACAGAACCTCGGCCTCGATCACTTCGGCCTCGGCATCGCCGATGGAATAGACCTGACGCACGCGGCCATGGCGGATGTGGCGCAGGATCGAGCTGACGGTCGTCGCGCGCGGGTTGATATAGGCGTCGATGCCCAGCGGGCCCATCAACGCTACCATGCTGGGATCGTTGATCAGGGCAATCGCCAGCGCGCAGCCTTCGGCCTTGGCGCGCACGGCGGCCAGCATGTTGGTTCGGTCATCGTCGGTTACGGCCAGCATCGCATCGGCGCGGTCGATCCCGGCCTCGCTCAGCAGCCCCGCGTCCAGCCCGTCGCCGTTCAGGACAATCGTGCGCTCCAAAGCCTCGGCGGCCAGTTCGGCGCAGTGGCGGTCGCGCTCGACAATCTTGGCGCGCACCCGGCTTTCACGCTCTTCCAGCGTGCGCGCGACTTCCAGCCCGACATTGCCGCCACCGACAATCACCACCCGGTCCTGCCGTTTTTGGGTTTTGCCAAACACCTCGATCGTGCGGTCCACGTCTTTGACGTTGGTAAAAACGTAGCATTCATCGCCGACGAACAGCTGGTCCTCGGATTCCGGCGCAAACAAGGTCCCTTCACGCCGCACGCCCACCACGATGGAACTGAGGGTCGAGAACAGATCGGTCAACTGCCGCAGGGGCGTGTTCACAATCGGGCAGTCTTCTTCGACCCGGATCCCCAGCAGTTGCGCCTTGCCCTCCATGAAAACCTCGGTGTCAAAGGCAGAGGGGGCCGACAGGCGTTGCATCGCGGCGGCGGCGACCTCGCGCTCGGGGCTGATCACAACGTCGATGGGCAGGTGATCGCGGCGGTAGAGGTCGGAATGGATCGCCTCAAGATAAGATTTCGAGCGCAGGCGCGCGATCTTGCGCTGGATCGAGAACACCGAATGCGCCATCTGGCACGTGACCATGTTCACCTCGTCCGAATGGGTCGCGGCGATGATCATGTCGGCGTCACGGGCACCGGCCCGTTCCAGCACATCAGGATAGCTGGCAAAGCCCGCGATCCCTTGCACATCCAGCGTTTCGGTCGCGCGGCGCACCAGATCGGGGTTGTTGTCCACGACGGTCACATCGTTCAGCTCGCCTGAAAGATGCCGGGCGATCTGCCAGCCAACCTGGCCCGCGCCGCAAATAATGACCTTCATATCCCTGGCCCTTCTGCCTGAAATGTTTGAATGACAGATGCCCCCAAGACGGTCAATTGATTTGTCATGCCCGTTTGGCTGAGGCAAGATAAGCACATGAAAACACTGCTTCGTCTGCTTGTTCCTGTGATGATCCTGTCCTCGTGCGGGCCGCTGTCGCTGTATTACCGCGAAGGCGAAAGCGTTTCGCGGATGCAGGCCGAGACCACGAAATGTCAGGTTGAGGCTTTAAAGGACGCCCCTGTCGCCAATCAGGTGCGGCAAGGCCCGCCCACCTATTGGCCCGGCCGGACCTATTGCGACAGCCGCGGCAGGTGCCACCGCACCGGCGGCTGGTGGCAGCCCGGCCAGATCTACACAGTCGATGTGAACCAGGGTCTGCGCAACACGGTCGAGGCGCAATGCATGGCCCAAAAAGGCTATCGCCCGGTCAGTCTGCCGCCCTGCAAAAGCCGGGTAAAATCCCAGGTGCCCCCGCGCCCGACGACCACGCTGCCGCCGCTTGGCTCGCAATCCTGTTTCGTCAAGTTCGAGGACGGGTCGTTTCAGATCATCTCGCCCGGTGTTTCGGGTGGTCAGCTTGCTGGATCAGGCGCCGCTGCGCCAACCATAGATGGGCAATGATCGCGGCAACGTAGAATGTGATAACGGCCCCAAGCATCCCACCCTCGCCGCCCCGCCAAAGGATGGCCAGCAGAACCGGCGTGCCCAGCAGGTTCCCCGCATTCCCCATCTGCGCCATGGCCCCGTAGCTGAGGGCCTGCGCCTGCGCGGTTGAATTCAGTTCCGGCACGGCGGCAAAACTGCCACCCTGCACGAGGCCCAGAACCGCAAACAGGGCGATGCAGACAATCGGCAGCGGCAGGCCGAGAAATACGCCGATGATCGCCCCGATGCTCAAACCGAAGCCCAGAACTGTGACCGCGACGCAGGACATGAAGGTCGAAAGCAAAGGCACAGCCAGCCATGACACAACGATGCCCGCCAAAGGCATCAGCCCGGCGACCGGACCGCTGACCCCATCAGGCAGGCGACCGGGAAGTATGGCCAGCAGCGACACGAAGGTCAGCGTGTAAAAGAACCAGCCAATCGCGGGGGCGGAAATGAAGGCCGAGCGATAGGTCTGCACATGGGCCGAGATGAACGCCGCCAGTCCCCAATCGAGGCCGTCCGGATGGCTCAGATCGACGTGAATGCGGCTGGCCGCAATCAAACCGGCAATCAGCAGCATCAGAATACCATGCACCACAAAGAAGACAGGCAAGCCGAACTTGGCGACCAGCGGCAATCCGATCCACGCATTCAGGGCAAAGGCGACGCCGAAAAAGCTGCTCCACAGCACCATGGCGGCGTTTCTTGCCCGACCTTCAGTGATCTGCGCGATCAGGGTCGGTGCCGCCACGACGATGGCCAAATGCGACAGCCCCTCGATAACGCGGCTGGTCAGCATCAGGGCAAAACCCGGCACGCTGGCCTGAAACAGCGAAAGGCCGCCGCCCAGAACAAGCCCTGAGATCAGCAATCGGGACGGCCCAACCCGGCCCGCAATGGCACCGGACATCGCACCCAGAACGGCGCCGATCAGGCTGATGATCGACAATAGCCAGCCAATCGATTCTGCCTGTGCGGGATACAGCAAGGCGACCTCGGGAAACGGAACCGCGATTTTGGCGAACTGAGTGGCCGCGCCAAGACCCGCGAACCAAAGCAGGATGACCTTCAAAAAGCTAATCATGCCATGGTTCTATCGGGGCTGCCGCAGTTCAGGAACGCATAAATTATGCGCGCGATCCGCTGACCAGCCGCACCGGCGTTCCGTCCGCCAGATAGAGCCGTTCCCAGATAATCTCACCGGCGCTGATCCGGATGCGGTCATGCACCGCCTCGGACGTCAGAAACGCCTTGGGGCTGGGTGTGTGCAGGTCCCACCAGCCTTCGTCTTTCAACTCGCCTTCCGCCTGCCGGATTTCATCGGTCGCGAACTGCCACAGGGACACACCCAGCAGCGCCCGCTGGCTGGTCTTCCAGTCCCGCGCCCGGCTGGGGGAATACGCCAGACATCTATGGCTGGCCTCTTCCACCAGATGCACGCAGTCGGTTGATCCCATGACCAGCCGCCGCAACGCGCTGTCATCCGCCCGCGCCGGACCGAGCACGGAAAAGACCGCCTGTTGCTGGTCGGGCGACGGCGTCTGGCGACCGCTTTCCCATCTTGAGATCGTGGTCTGGTCCACCTCCAACAGATCGGCCAGGGCCGACTGTTTCAGACCAACCGACCGGCGCAGACGTCTGAGACGCCTGCCAAAGGCCGGATAGCTGCGATCCGCAGTCAGGTTGGCATTCGCCATCACGCTGCCCGGCAGATCACTCTGCCGGTTCCGGTTCGTCCAGTTGCGCCACCCGCGCGCCGGATTTGTTCGAGGTGACAACACCCAGCGATTTCAGCTTGCGGTGCAGCGCGCTGCGCTCCATCCCGACAAAGCTGGCGGTACGGCTGATATTGCCGCCGAAGCGGTTGATCTGGGTCAGCAGGTATTCCCGCTCGAACGCCTCGCGCGCCTCGCGCAGCGGCAGGGTCGCCAGCGCGCCCGACAGAACCACACGGCCGGATTCGACGGACTTATCCTCTTCACTGGGCAATTCCCGGGCTTCGATAGGGCCGCTTCCGTCGCCAAGGATCAGCACCCGTTCGATCAGATTCTTCAACTGCCGTACGTTCCCGGGCCACGTCATCGTCTGCAGCAGGGCGACGGCCTCTTCGGACAGATCACGGATCGGCAGGCCCTGGGATTCGTTGCACATCTCGATGAAATGCTGCGCCAGCACCGGAATATCTTCGCGCCGGTCCTCAAGCGAGGGCACGTCGATCGGAACGACATTCAGGCGGTGGTAAAGCTCCTCGCGGAAGCGGTCGGCGGCGATTTCGGCCTCAAGCTCCCGGTTGGTCGAAGAAATCACGCGCAGATCGACGCGAACCTTGTCGGTGCCGCCAACCCGCTGGAACTGCTGATCGACCAACACCCGCAGGATTTTCGACTGGGTGCCCAGCGGCATATCCGCGACCTCATCGAAATAGATCACGCCGCCATGGGCTTCTTCCAGCAGGCCGGATTCAACGCCACGCTCTGCCGATTCCCGCCCGAACAGAACCTCTTCCATCCGCTCGGGCTCAACCCCGGCGCAATTCACCGTCACGAAGGGAGCGTTTGCCCGGTTGGAATGCGCGTGAATGTAACGCGCGGCGATTTCCTTGCCCGACCCTGCAGGGCCGCTCAGCATCACACGGCCGTTCGACTTGGTCACCTTGTCCAACTGACCCTGCATCGCGCGGAACGAGGCCGACTTGCCGATCATATCTGAGTTGCTGACCTCTTTGCGCTTGAGCGAGGCATTTTCACGCCGCAGGCGCGAGGTTTCCATCGCGCGGCGGATCACAACCATCAACTGGTCGATGTTAAAGGGCTTTTCGATAAAGTCGTAAGCCCCCTGTTTGATCGCCGCCACGGCGATTTCGATGTTGCCGTGACCTGAAATGATCACCACCGGCACATCCGGATTGTCGCGTTTCACCGCCTTCAGGATGTCGATGCCGTCCATGCGGCTGTCTTTCAGCCAGATATCCAGAATCAACAGCCCCGGTGGCTCAGAGTTGATGGCGGCCATACACTCATCCGAGTTTCCGGCCCGCCGGGTTGAATAGCCTTCGTCCTCCAGAATGTCGGACACCAGTTCGCGAATATCGCGTTCGTCATCTACGATCAGAATGTCGCTCATCTTTGGCCTGCTTTCAGTTTGTTGGTTTTAATTGTCTGCTTCTGTGGCGCGACGGATGGGGAAAATTCTGCCCCTGGCAAACGGATCACGGCCATCGCGCCGAAATGGTCCTGTCCGTCGAATACGGGCGCGTCCTCCAAGGACAGCGCACCGCCATGTTCTTCGATGATCTTCTTGACGATGGGCAGGCCCAGACCTGTCCCTTCGTCGCGGGTGGTTACGTAAGGCTCAAACAGCCGCGCCCGGTCTTCGGGAAGGCCGATGCCGTTGTCGGCAATGGTAATCACGGTGCCCGCGTCGTCACTGGACACCGCGACCTTGATCTGTGGTGACAGGTTTTCAGGCGCGCCTTTTTGCTTCAAGGTTTCAATGGCTTCGCCTGCGTTCTTGATAAGGTTTGTCAGCGCCTGATTCAGCATCGTCGCGTCAATATCCAACGAGATCGGCTGGTCGGGCAGATCCGCGTCGATCTGCACATCCGGCTGGCCTGCCTGCTGCAACAGAACCGCCTCGCGCACGAGGCCGACAATATCCTCTTCCCGCCGGTCAGGTTCGGGCATGCGTGCGAATTTCGAAAACTCATCAACAATGCGCCGCAAGTCATTGGTTTGCCGCACAATTACGTCGGTCATGGATTCCAGGCTATCGCAGTCTTCCTCATCCAGTTTGCGCGAGAATTTGCGCTTGATCCGCTCGGCGCTCAGTTGGATCGGGGTCAGAGGGTTCTTGATCTCATGCGCGATGCGCCGGGCCACGTCGCCCCAGGCGGCCATACGCTGGGCACTGACCAGATCGGTCACGTCGTCAAAGGCCACCACATAGCCTTCCAGACCGCCATCCTCGCCCCGGCGGGTAGCCATGCGGACCAGCAGGTTTTCCAGCCGTCCCTTACGCACGACCTTGATCTCGCCCTGAACCGCCTCTTGCCCGCCTTCCTTGAGGCTTTCGAACAGTTGCAGGAACTCGGGCACCGCGATGCCGATAGCCAGTTGTTCCTCGCCCCGCGACCAGTCAAGCAGACGTTCGGCTGAGCGGTTCACGAAGGTCACGCCCCCATCCGGGTCAACGCCGACCACACCCGAGGTCACCGAACTGAGCACCGAATCGAACAGGCGGCGGCGAATCTCGATCTGGCGGGTGTTTTCCAGCAACGTGTCGCGCTGACCTTTCAACTGCCGGGTCATCTGGTTGAAATACCGGCCCAGCATGGCGATTTCGTCGTCGCTGGCCTCTTCAATCACCTGCACGCTTAGATCGCCCGCCCCGACCCGCTGCGCCGCCGTGGTCAAACGGCCCACAGGTCGCGACAGCCGTTCGGCGAACCACATACCCAAGGACATGGCAGCAAGGATCAGGATCAGCGCAAAGCCCAAGTATAGAAGGCCGAATTCGAACAGCACCCTGCCCCGTTCGCTTTCAAGCTGCTGATAGAATTGCGCCGTTTCCTTGGTGTCATCCAGCAGCGTCAGCAACTGGCCATCCACTTCGCGGCTGACATAAAGGTATCGATCCAGATAGGCCTGCAACGGCACCAACGCGCGGAATTCGTTGTTTGCCCAGTCGGCAATGATAAGCAGGCCCTCGTCCTCGGACTGGGCGATCTGCTCGGACGTGGGCGGCTCGTAGTTGAACAGATAGGACCGGTCCCCACGCGACCGAATCTCGCCACTGCCGTCGATCACGTAAGCCTCACGCAACCCGCGCTGAATCTGGGACTGGCCTTGGGCCAGAACCTCTCGCAGTTCGGCGTCCGAGATGTAGAAATCCAGATTGCGGGCATTGTCCAGAAACCGCGCCAGAACGGCGGAATCCTGTGTCAGACCCTGACGATGCTCGGTCTCATAGGCTTCCGCAGCGGTCAGGGACGAGCCCACAACCTGCCGCACACGATCAGAAAACCAACCCTCAAGGCCGATATTCACCGTCAGACCGGCAAAAATCGCGACCGTGACGGTCGGGACCAGCGCAAGCAGCGTGAACGCCCCGATCAGCCGCAGGTGCAGCCGCGATCCGGCCGATTTGGCGCGGCGGGCCGCGATCAGAGAGCCGAGTTGGCCCAGCACAAGGGCCGCAACCACCAGCACATAGACCAGATCGGCGAGAAGAATCAGACGCAGGGTCGGCGCGGTCGCCCCAAGGTCGAAGGGACCGATAACCAAATACGTCGCCAACGCCAGCGCAGGGCCTAGAAGAACC
Organism: Ruegeria sp. F5; assembly: GCF_056533845.1. Lineage (NCBI taxonomy): Bacteria > Pseudomonadati > Pseudomonadota > Alphaproteobacteria > Rhodobacterales > Roseobacteraceae > Ruegeria > Ruegeria sp. F5. The sequence goes on from NZ_JBQFOU010000002.1 coordinate 103,603, forward strand.
AGCCCCAAAGTGCCGAAATTGCGCAGTTTTCGGGATTTCCGCCACCGATTAATCGCTGGAATCGGCCCGCTCTGTGCCCGGGTTGCCACCGTCTGCCCTCATCCTGATGTGCCGCTTGCGCGGCCTACCGCCATATGTCGTGGTCGTTGCCGGGTGCGAACCCAGATGCCACGCTTTGTGTGGCGATATTACATCAGTTTGCGTCGGCGTGTCACCTGAATATCGAGATCGGTGATTTTTTTTCGCAGCGTATTTCTGTTGATCCCCAGCAGATCGGCACATTTCGCCTGATTTCCGCCGGTTGCGTCCAGCGCGATCTCGATCAGGGGGGCCTCGACCTCGCGCAGAATCCGCTGATACAGGCCCGGCGGGGGCAGAATATTGCCATGCAGATCGAAGTAACGCCGCAAATGACGCCCCACCGAGGTCGAGAGCTTTTCGCGTTCGCCACCCCCAAGAACCGGTTCAGCCTCGGGCTGGCTGCCCAGCACCATCTCGACCTCGGCCTTCGATATCTCATCGGCGCGGCTGGTCAGGCTCAGGCGGCGGACGGCGTTTTCCAACTGTCGCACGTTGCCCGGCCAGGAATAGCGCCGGACCAGTTCGTCCGCGTCAGGGCTGAGCCAGCGTTTCGTGCCGCTTTCACGTTCTTCCCGGACCAGAAAATGCTCGGCCAGCAGGGTGATGTCATCGACCCGCTCGCGCAGCGCCGGAACGTGAACCGTGGCACCGCAGAGGCGATAGTACAGGTCCTGCCGGATACGGCCGCTTTCCATCCCCTCGGTCAGATCGGACTGGCTGGTCGCCATGAAACGCGGAACGTGGTCGCCGGGCGTGTCCATCATGCGCACGATGCGGGCTTGAATTTCATCGTCGATATCGGCGATCTCATCGATCAGCAACGTGCCGCCGCGAACCCGGGCCATGATGCGGGCTGGCCCTTCGAGATCGCGCAGATCGGCCGCTGTGGCGGTGACAAAGGGCAATGTGCGCCGGTCCGAAAAATCGTGAATAGCCCGCGCAATCAATGACTTACCGGTACCGCTTTCACCGGAAATCATCACCGACAGATCGGTGTTCATCACCCGCGCCACCAGCCGGTACAGCGCCTGCATCACCGGGGTCCGCCCGACCAACGGCAATTCGTCCGGGCGTTCACCGCTTTGATCCATGGGCTCGGGCTGCGACCGCTGTTTTTGTTCCAGCGCGCGGGCGGTGCGCTTCATCAGGTCCGGCAGGTCGAACGGTTTGGGCAGATAGTCATAGGCATCGGCCTCGGCCGCCTGAATCGCCGTCATGATCGTGTTCTGAGCCGAGATTACGATCACCGGCAAACCGGGCCGGTCCTGTGCGATTTTCGGAAGCATTTCCAAGCCATTACCGTCCGGCATTACTACGTCCGAGATCACCACGTCGCCCTTGCCTTCGCCCACCCAGCGCATCAGCGTCGTCAGCGAGGACGTGGCATGCACCTTGCACCCGGCGCGCGTCAGGGCCTGTGTCAGAACGGTACGGATTGTGCGGTCGTCATCCGCGACCAGAACTGTGCCATCCATCAGGTGCTCTCCTTCTCATCTTTGGTGTCTTCGCGCGGGGCGCGGCGCAGAGACAGCTTGAACACGGTACGTCCGGGCACCGATTCCGCCGAAATCCAGCCGTCATGGTCCGAGACGATCTTGCTGACCAGCGCCAGACCAAGCCCGGTTCCGTTATCCCTGCCCGAGACAAAGGGATCGAAAATGTCGCTGCGGATATTGTCCGGCAGCCCCGGCCCGTCGTCGATGATTTCGATCTGCAACGGCAGGGAATGCCCCGAGCCGTCGCTGCGGCGCAGGCGGAACGAATGTTCGAAATAGGTGCGCAGGCGGATCGTGCCGCCCTCGGCCCCTGCGGCCTCGGACGCGTTTCTGAGCAGGTTCAGCACCACCTGCAGGAACTGGTCCGGGTCCCCATAGGCCAGCGGCAGCGAGGGGTCATAATCCTCGATAATGGTCATATCCGCTCCGAATCCCAAAAGCGCCGACCGGCGGGCGCGGTCCAGAACGTCGTGGATGTTGACCGGCTTGAAATCGGGCTGCTGCAGGTTCCCGAATTGCTCGACCTGCTCCAGCAGTTTCACAATCCGGCGACTCTCGGCGACAATAAGGTCTGTTAATTCAAGGTCTTGCTTGGGGATATTCATGCTAAGCAGCTGCGCCGCGCCCGTGATGCCGGCCAGCGGGTTCTTGATTTCATGCGCCAGCATCTCGGCCATGCCGATGGCCGATTGCGCAGCGGATTTAACCGTATTGCCGCGCGTCATCCGCCCGGCCAGTTCGCGCGGCGAGATGATCATGATCATCGATCCGGGGTGTCCGACCAGCGGCGCAATCTGCAGCGCGCATTGCAGCGGCGCGCGATTGCCCGATCCGGCGTCCACGTCGTTCACGAACAACGGCGTCCCGTGTTGGCGCGCGCGCAGAAAGGCCTCTTCCAGCGGGGCATCCACTGCGATCTGATCCCAGACCGGGTGACCGATGACGGACTTGCGGGACGCGTTCAAAAACCCCTCGCCCGAGGAATTGACGTCGGCGATCCGGTCATCCTCGTCGATGATGAAGGCAGGAACCGGAAGCGAGTTCCAGATGCTTTGATCCGAAGTCATGCTGCCACCTTTGCCGTGCCGCTCAGCGCATCGCCCAGCAGGCGCAGCACCTCATCCGTATCGCGCGAGGTCAGAACGGCGCGGCGCAGGGGTGCGGGCGTGCCTGCCTCGTCCATGTACCAACCCAGATGCTTTCGGGCGACGCGCAGGCCCAGAGCGGTGCCGTAAAATTCCAGCATCGCCTGATAATGCGCGCGCACCATGTCAACCAGTGCCGCGCCCGAGGGGATTTGCGGTGCATCCAAACCATAAAGTCCATGACATATCTGCGCCAAAAGCCAGGGCTTTCCCTGCGCGCCCCGGCCCACCATCACCCCGTCGGCCCCGGATTGCGCCAATGCCGTGCGTGCCGCGTTGGTGTCAACAATATCGCCATTTGCGATCACCGGGATCGAGACCGCATCCTTCACCGCCCGGATCGCCGCCCAATCGGCGCGGCCCTTGTAGAACTGGCACCGCGTGCGTCCGTGGATCGTAACCATGCGAATGCCGGCATCCTGCGCCCGCCGCGCCACGTCAGGCGCGTTCAGCAGGGTGTCATCCCATCCCAGCCGGGTTTTCAGCGTCACCGGCACGTCGACCGCTGCAACGACGGCCTCGATCAGCGTCAGCGCGTGATCCGGCGTTTTCAGCAGCGCCGAGCCGGAATAGCCGTTTGTGACCTTCTTGGCTGGGCAGCCCATGTTGATATCGATCACCCGTGCGCCCCGGTCCGCGACCTGTCGCGCGGCCTCGGCCATCCAATGCGCCTCGCGCCCTGCAAGTTGCACGGCGGTGTTTTCCACATCCGCCGACAGTTCCGCGCGTTCGCGCACGCCGGGCTTGGCCTGCACCATCTCCTGGCTGGCGACCATCTCGCTCACCACCATGCCCGCGCCAAAGCGCATCACCAGATCACGGAATGGGCGATCCGTGATTCCGGCCATCGGGGCCAGCAGCACCGGCGGGTTCAGGGCCTTGTCGGCAAGATGCAGGGTCAATGTGCTTAATCCTTGGGCATTTGAGCGTTTGATATCGAATTCCCGGCATATGAACAAGAAAATGGCGGCCCACAAGCCCGCAAAATCATCATGTGCATAATTATTAAGCAGATTGACGCGGGTGATTGCCTCTGCATTCACCTCACCCTAAACAATGCGTGCAAACAGGAGCGTCCGACCCATGACAACCGCCGCCATCATTGTCGCCGCAGGACGCGGATTGCGCGCTGGCGGGGGGACGCCGAAACAATGGCGGGCGCTGGGTGGACGCCGGGTGGCGGACTGGACCATCGACAGGTTCCGGGATCGGGTGAATCACATCGCTTTGGTGCTGTCCCCGGACGACGCGGAAGCCTGGGCCGAGTTTCAGGACACAGACCTGATCCTTGCCCCCGGCGGCAGTGACCGGGCCGGGTCGGTGCGGCAGGGGTTAGAGGCGCTGAAGAGCCATGGCGTGACAAAGGTTCTGATCCACGACGTCGCCCGCCCCTGCATCACCCCCCGCATCATTCAGGATGTTCTGACCGCGCTTGATACGCACCCCGCCGCCGCACCGGGACTGTCCGCAACCGATGCGCTCTGGACCGGGGATGAGCAGCGTGTCACCGGCACGCAGGACCGAACCGGCCTGTTCGCGGCGCAGACACCGCAGGGATTTCACTATGACGCCATCGTCGCGGCCCATGCCAGCCATGCCGGAGGGGCCGCCGACGACGTCGAAGTCGCGCGTGCCGCCGGAATGGATGTGGCTATCGTGCCGGGCGACGCCGACAATATCAAAATCACCCGCCCCGAGGATTTTGCCCGGGCGGAACGCATAATGGGAACGGATATGGATGTAAGGCTGGGCAATGGGTATGACGTGCACCGTTTCGGCGATGGGGATCACGTGATCCTGTGCGGCGTGAAAGTGCCTCATGCCCGAGGGTTGCAGGGGCATTCGGACGCCGATGTGGGCATGCACGCCGTGACGGATGCGATCTACGGGGCGCTGGCGCAGGGCGATATCGGCCAGCATTTCCCGCCCTCGGACCCGCAATGGAAGGGCGCGGCCAGCGAGATTTTCCTGCGCCACGCGGTCGAACTGGCCGGGCAGATGGGATACCGGATTTCGAACGCCGACTGCACTCTGGTCTGCGAATACCCCAAGATCGGGCCGCATGCGCAGGCCATGCGGGCCGAGATGGCACGGATCATGGGGCTGCGCGCCGATCAGGTCTCAGTCAAGGCGACCACGTCCGAACGTCTGGGCTTTACCGGGCGCAGCGAAGGGATCGCCGCGCTGGCCACCGCCTGTCTGGTGAAGGCATGAGCGCGGCGCGCCTGATCAGCACCGTTTGCGGCGTGGGCTATCTGCGCCCGGCGCCGGGAACATGGGGCTCGCTGGCGGCGCTGCCGCTGGCGTGGGTTCTGCATATGCTGGGCGGCTTCCCTCTGCTGGCCGTGGCAACCGTTGCCGTGTTCTGCGGCGGGCTCTGGGCCACCCGCGTGATGACCGAGGGGCAGGACAACCACGACCCGTCAGAAATCGTCATCGACGAGGTCGCCGGTCAGTTCGTTGCGATCTGGGCGGTCTCGTACCCGTCCTGGGCGCATGGGATCGAGATCACGGCGCTTTGGCCCGGCTGGCTGGCCGGGTTCATCCTGTTCCGCCTGTTCGACATCACCAAACCCGGCCCCGTTGGCTGGGCCGACCGGCGCAACGACGCGATGGGCGTGATGCTGGACGACGTGATCGCAGGTGTCTTCGCCGCAATCGGTGTCCTGATCCTTGCAGGCATCGCGCATGGAGTGATGGGCCTATGAACGTCCCCGCCCTGCTGGACCGCGCCAAGGCGCAGGGCGTGATGATCGCCACCGCCGAAAGCTGCACGGGCGGCATGGTCGCGGCTGCCTTGACGGATATCCCCGGCAGTTCCGCCGTGGTCGAACGTGGGTTTGTCACCTACACCAACACCGCCAAGCAAGAGATGTTGGGCGTGCGCGCCAGCACTCTGGACGCGCATGGCGCGGTGTCTGAAGAAGTTGCCAGCGAGATGGCCGAGGGCGCGCTGCGGCACTCCCAGGCGCAACTGGCGGTCTCGGTCACCGGGATCGCGGGACCGGGCGGGTCAAAGTTCAAGCCCGAAGGCCGGGTCTGTTTCGGGCTGGCTGCAAACGGCCAGACCACCCGGACCGAGACTGTGGAGTTCGGCGCATTGGGCCGCGACTCTGTCCGCCGTGCAGCGCGGGATCATGCGCTGGCATTGCTGAACGACGCCCTTTTGCGCTCAGCCTAATTTTTAGTCAAACATCCCCTCAGGGCGCAAATTTAAGCGTCACTTGCAAAAAAGCCGCCAAAACAGGCGGCGTATTCGGGGCTTGCCTCTTTTTTCCGCACCCGCCTCCGCTTCTAACCCGGGGCCATACGCTCACCGCGCCGGATCGGGACCTGTGCCCATCCGGCGCAATCGTAAGAAGAGAGGAGACCGGCCCATGAACGGAGCCGATACAGCCTGGATCATCGTTGCCACCGCACTGGTCCTGTTCATGACATTGCCGGGGCTTGCCCTGTTCTATGGCGGCCTTGTGCGTGCGCGAAATGTGCTCAGCGTGTTCATGCATTGCTTTTCGATTGCCTGTTTGATGAGCATTCTGTGGCTGGTCGCGGGCTATTCCATCGCGTTCGGCGATGGCGGGTCAGGCCTGTGGGGCGGTCTGGGCAAGGCCTTTCTGAACGGCGTGGATGCCGACAGCCTGTCGGGTACCCTTCCCGAGGTGCTGTTCTTTGCCTTCCAGATGACCTTCGCGATCATCACCCCGGCCCTGATCGTCGGAGCCTATGTCGAACGGGTCGGCTTTGGCTTTGTCCTGACCTTCTCGGCCCTGTGGATGCTGCTCTGCTATGCCCCGGTGGTGCATTGGATTTGGGGCGGAGGCATTCTGACCGATGGCGGCATTCTGGGTGAGATCGGCGTGCGCGATTTTGCCGGTGGCATCGTTGTGCATGAAACCGCCGGTCTGGCGGCGCTGATCATCGCCGTGATCCTGGGCCCGCGCCGCAACCGCACGACGCCGCCGCACAATCCCGGTTTTGTCATGGTCGGCGCGGCGATGCTGTGGGTCGGCTGGTTCGGCTTCAACGGCGGCTCGCAACTGGCCGCTGACGGGGGGGCCGCGATGGCGATGACGGTCACGCATATCTCTGCCGCGACGGCCTCGCTGACATGGGCGCTGTGGGAACGCATCCGGTTCGGCAAAGCATCGATGGTGGGTCTGGTGACGGGCACGATCGCTGGTCTGGCCTCGATCACCCCGGCTTCGGGCTTTGTCGGCCCGGTGCAGGCGCTGATCATCGGCGCCGTGGCCGGTGTGCTGTGTCAGGAGGCCGTGAACGTCATCCGCAACAAGCTGAACATCGACGATACGCTGGATGTCTTCGCCGTGCATGGCGTCGGCGGCATCTTCGGCACGCTGATGATTGCGCTGTTCGGCCTTGGCACATGGACCGCGCAGCTTGGCGGACTGGTGATCGTGGGTGTCTTTACGTCAGTTATGACAATTGTACTGGTCAAGGTGGTTGCGCTGATCACCCCGCTTCGCGTAGACGCTGAGACCGAGACAAACGGGCTCGACCTGTCGGTACACGGGGAACGCGCCTACGATATGAGCAGCTGAGCCCACCTTGGCTGTTGTGCCCGCAAGGGCAAAGCGGACCTCGTACGAGGTCCGCTTTTCTTTTGCCCGCACTCTCGACTCTGGCCCAAGGGTCGGGCTATCAGCCCGCGACACCCTTTCAGCCCAGAGGTTTGCACCATGATCCCCAGTTCCTTTCCCGACAGCACCGAAATCGCCCGCCTGACCGCACGGATGCTGCTGGAGATCAAGGCGGTACACTTCAATTCCCGCGAGCCCTTCACGCTGGCCAGCGGCCTGCCCAGCCCGACCTATATCGACTGCCGCAAGCTGATCTCGTACCCGCGCATCCGCTCGGCCCTGATGGATTTCCTGACGGTCACCGTGATGCGCGACGCGGGGTTCGAGGCGTTCGACAACATCGCCGGTGGTGAGACAGCAGGCATCCCCTTTGCCGCCATGGTCGCTGAACGGATGGCGCTGCCGATGACCTATGTGCGCAAGAAACCCAAAGGCTATGGCCGCAACGCCCGCATCGAAGGCGCGATGGGCGAAGGCGAACGTGTGTTGCTGGTCGAGGATCTGACCACCGATGGCGGCAGCAAACTGTCTTTCGTGGATGCGATCCGCGAAACCGGCGCGACCTGCGGGCATACGGCGGTGATCTTTTACTATGGCATTTTCCCCGAGACCGAAAAGACCCTGGGCGATCATGGCGTGAAGCTGCATTCGCTCTGCACCTGGTGGGATGTGCTGGCCGAGGCCAAGGCACAGAAAGCCTTTGATCAGGAGACACTTGACGGGGTTGAGGCCTTCCTGAACGACCCGCGCGGCTGGCAGGAAGCGCATAAATCGTGATTTCCGGCCTGTGGGCAGGTTGTGGATTGTTGATATTCGAATCGGCTAATTGCCCGCGCATTTAGTCGAAAACGGCAGCGATCACACCAAATGTTGCGGTAACGCCGCACTCGTGCAAAACTGGGCAGATGTTATCCCCATTCGGGTGGGCAGTTATCCCAAAGCGGCGGGCGGTTATCCCAAGTTACCCCCACTCATTTGCAGATAGCTTGCGCCGGGGTTTCGCGTGTAGAACCGCCAGACGGGCAGCGGGGACAAAATGAACGAGATAAGCAGTATCGAGCAGGCAGCGGCACAGATTCAGAATGCCGAAACAATGCCGCATTCCATTGAGGCCGAGCAGCAGCTTCTGGGCGCGATCTTAACCAACAACGACCTGTATGATCGGGTCGCCTCGATCATCGGGGCCGAGCATTTCTATGACCCGGTTCACGCCCGCATCTACGAGGTCGCGGCCGCACGCATTGCCAAGAATGCGCTGGCCTCGCCGGTGACGCTGAAATCCTTCATGGCCGAGGACGACGGCCTGAAGGAACTGGGTGGCCCGGCCTATCTGGTCAAACTGGCCGGCGCATCGATCAGCGCCTTTGCGGTGCATGACTACGCCCAGATGATCTATGACCTCGCCATCCGGCGTGAGTTGATCCGTCTGGGGCGCGATATCTCGGACAAGGCGGCGCGCGTCGAGGTTTCCAGCGAACCCAAGGAGCAGATCGTCGAGGCCGAGCAACAGCTTTACCAGTTATCCGAGCAGGGCCAGACCGAACAGGGGTTTCAATCCTTCCTCAAGGCGGTCACAGAAGCCGTCAACGTCACCAACGAAGCGTACCAGCGCGGTGGTGGCATGGCGGGGATTTCCACCGGTCTGGCCGATTTGGACAAGCAGTTGGGGGGCCTGCACCCGTCTGACCTGATCATTCTGGCGGGGCGTCCGTCGATGGGTAAAACCTCGCTCGCGACCAACGTGGCGTTCAACGTGGCCAAGGCCTATAAGCGCGGCACCAAACCCGACGGGACCGAAGGCGCAATTGATGGCGGCGTGGTCGGCTTTTTCTCGCTTGAGATGAGCGCCGAGCAATTGGCAGGCCGGGTTCTGGCCGAAGCCTCTGAGATTTCGTCTCACAAAATCCGTCAGGGCGACATGACCGAGTCCGAGTTCCGCCGCTTTGTGGATGCGGCCAAGGAACTCGAAGCTTGCCCGCTGTTCATCGACGACACCCCCGCCCTGCCGATTTCTCAGTTGGCCGCCCGCGCGCGGCGGTTGAAGCGGACGCACGGGCTGGACCTGCTGGTGATCGACTATCTGCAGCTGTGCCGTGGCATGGCCGACAACCGCGTCAACGAAATCGCCGAGATTTCGATGGGCATGAAAGCCATCGCCAAGGAATTGAACATTCCCGTCATCGCCCTGTCTCAGCTCAGCCGTCAGGTCGAAAGCCGCGACGACAAGCGGCCACAGCTTTCTGACCTGCGGGAATCCGGCTCGATCGAACAGGACGCCGACGTGGTGATGTTCGTCTTCCGCGAGGAATACTACAAAGAACGCGAAAAGCCCGGCGATCACGAGTTGGAAAAGATGGAAGAGTGGAAGCAGGCCATGGAACGCCTGCATGGCAAGGCCGAGGTCATTGTCGGCAAGCAGCGCCACGGCCCCATCGGCACAGTTGAACTCAGCTTCGAGGCCCAGTTCACCCGCTTCGGCAATCTGGTCAAGCCGTGGCAGCAGGACGGGCAGATCGAAGGGTATTGATCGCCCGTTTACGTCCAATTTACCGGAATCCAACGTAATTTTGGTGTGCAGCCTATAGTGTGGTAGACTGCGTCAAAACCTGAGGTTGAACCCGGTCGGGGCTCTGAGCATTTGATGGCTATCATCTCGGAAATACGCTACCGAAACGGCCCTAACTTTCCGCCGAGCGGGGATTTCATCGAAATCCGCGTGCCGACAGGTACAGATGTGTCTAACCTGACTGTCGGGGTTTACAACCAGAACGGCACGCTGCGCAGTTCGACTGCGGTCGATACCGCGCCGATGACCACCGTTGGCGGCTTCGATTACTACGTGGTCTCGGCCCGGATCAATCGGTTCGGTGCTGTGTCGCTGGATGACAACGGATCTGTCTTGAGCTTTGTCTCATTCGATACGCAGGTCACGGCCACCCAAGGCCCGGCCAATGGCCTGACGTCAACGCAGGTCGGGTCAAACGGAACGGACGACACTGCTTCTCTGACCTCGAAAGACGGGGTCAATTTTGTCGAAAATCCCAACCCAAACCCCGGCGCGCCGTGCTTCACCTCGGGCACGCGCATCACCACGGCCAAGGGTGAGGTTGCGGTAGAACATCTGAGACCGGGCGACAGGGTCCTGACGCTGGATGGCGGGTATCAGCCCCTCCGGATGATCCTGTCCCGCCCTTTGCGGCTGTCCGAGTTGATCAAGACGCCGGAACTGTATCCGGTGCGGGTCGTTTCGGGTGCCTTGGGTCAGGGACTGCCGCAGCGAGACCTGCTGGTGTCCCGGCAGCACCGGATGCTTGTCCGCTCTGCCATCGCGCAGCGGATGTTCGGCACGCGGTCCGTTCTGATCTCGGCGATCCGCCTGACCGGGTTGCCGGGGATTTATGTCGACCAGGACATTGCCACGATCACCTATCACCACCTTGTTTTTGACCGCCATGTCGTCCTGTTTGCCGAAGGGGCGCCCAGCGAAAGCCTGTTTGCCGGTCCGCAGGCGCTGCAAGCGATGACGGTCGAGGCCCGGGCGGAGCTGATGCTGCTATTCCCCGAACTGGCAGATGCCGATCAATTGGAATCCGCCTGTTTCATCCCAAGCGGCCGCCGGCAGAAACAGCTTGTGGCGCGCCACAGCCGGAACAACAAACCCCTGCTGGATCAGCGCGCGGCAGATTAGAGCGTTGCGCTGCGTGCAGAACTGAAAGGTGAACGATACGTCGGTCGCTTGCCGTTTGATACTCAGCACCGGACAATCCACGCGCAGTTGCCCTTGCGTCAGGTTTTAAGCGCCTGCTTCCCCGACTGTACTAAACTCTGCGCACATCCAGCCGGAAGCTGCCTATGTCGCACAAAACTCATGCAGAATTGGCCGAAACCCTCTTGACCTGCCGCAATCCGATGTCATGAACAGGCCCATGAGTACCGCACATTTAACGATCAATCTTCAGGCCGTCGCCAGCAACTGGCGGGCGCTGGATGCAAAGACGGAAGTCGAAACCGGTGCCGTGGTCAAGGCCGATGGCTATGGGCTGGGCGCGGGACCGGTGGCAAGCGCGCTGGCCGAGGAAGGCGTGCGCAAGTTCTTTGTCGCCGTCGCCGAAGAAGGGGCCGCCGTGCGCGAGGCTGTTGGCCCCGGCCCGATGGTCTGCATCTTTTCCGGGCATATGGAAGGCGACACCGATCTGTTGCGCGCGCATGACCTGACGCCGCTGATCAACGCACCCGAACAGTTTCAGCGCCACGTCGACGCCCTGCCCGACCACGCCTTTGGCATCCAGCTTGACAGCGGCATGAACCGTCTGGGGCTGGAACCCCATGACTGGGCCGAACTCCGGCCACGGGCCGAGGCGCTGAACCCGGTCGTCGTGATGTCGCATCTGGCCTGCGCGGATGATCCCGATCATCCGATGAACCGCCAGCAACTGAACACCTTCCGGCAGATGACCGACGGCGTCGCTGCGCCACGGTCTCTGGCAGCGACCGGCGGCATCCTTCTGGGCCCCGAGTTCCACTTTGATTTCTGTCGCCCCGGCGTGGGGCTGTTTGGCGGTATGCCGTTCGAGGGGGCCAAACCTGTGGTCACTGTTGACCTGCCCGTCATTCAGGTTCGCGCGGTAGAGGTTGGTGAGACCGTTGGCTATGGCAACACCTGGACCGCACGCCGCCCCTCGCGCATCGCGACGGTGGCTGCGGGTTACGCGGACGGGCTGCATCGCGCGATTGGCGGCGGCATCGACGCCTTCGCCGGAAGCCAGCCCTGCCCGGTGGTGGGCCGCATCTCGATGGACCTGATCACGGTTGACGTGACCGACCTGCCGCAAGACCCCGAACGCCTGCGCATTCTGAACGGCCATCAGACCGTCGATGATCTGGCCGAGGCCGCGGGCACCATCGGATACGAAATCCTGACCTCTCTGGGCAGCCGGTTTTCCAGGGGATACGTGGAATGAACCCCTTGGCCGTGCTGGGCGGGCTGGGTCGCGCTGTTCTGAACATCATGGCCGCTTTCGGCCGCGTGGCCCTGTTCTCGCTGGACGCGGTGTCCCATATCTTCCGCCCGCCATTCTACCCGCGTGAATTCGGCATCGCCCTTTTGAATATCGGCTGGCTGTCCCTGCCCGTAGTCGGCCTGACCGCCATCTTCACCGGCGGCGCGCTGGCGCTGCAAATCTACGCCGGCGGCGCGCGCTTCAATGCCGAGGCCGTGGTGCCTCAGATCGTCGCCATCGGCATGGTGCGCGAGCTTGGCCCGGTGCTCGTCGGCCTGATGATCGCCGCCCGGGTGACCTCATCCATCGCGGCCGAGATCGCCACGATGAAAGTGACCGAACAGATCGACGCACTGGTCACGCTGTCCACGCATCCGATGAAATACCTGACCGCCCCACGCGTGCTGGCCGCTTTGATCACCGTGCCCGCGCTGGTCGCGGTCGGAGACGTCATCGGCATCGCAGGCGGCTATACCGTCGCCACCCAAAATCTGGGCTTCAACCCGGCGGCTTATCTGAAAAACACCGTCGATTTCCTTGAAACGCGCGACATCGTCTCGTCGCTGGTCAAAGGGGCTGCCTTTGGCGTGATCGCCGCCATCATGGGCTGCTATTACGGCATGTCCTCAGGCCGAGGCGCGCAGGGCGTGGGCCGGGCCACCAAAGGCTCGGTCGAGGCTGCTGCCGTGCTGATCCTCGCCGCCAATTTTGTCCTTACAGGGGTGTTCTTCTCGCTATGATCCGGATGGAGAACGTACATAAGGCCTTTGACGAAAACCACGTCCTGCAGGGCCTGAACCTTGAGATCCCCAAGGGCACCTCGATGGTTATCATCGGCGGCTCGGGTACGGGCAAATCGGTGGCGCTGAAGTGCATTCTCGGCCTGATCAAGCCCGACAGCGGCATGATCTATGTGGACGGCAAAGACGCATCCAAAGGCGACCGCGACGCCTTTCTGGCCCGGTTCGGGATGCTGTTTCAGGGCGCGGCGCTGTTTGATTCACTGCCCGTCTGGCAAAACGTGGCCTTCCGCCTGCTGCGCGGCCCGCTGAAACGCCCGCCGGAATACGCCCGCGAAATCGCCATTGAAAAGCTGCGCCGCGTTGGCCTGAAATCTAACGTCGCCGACCGCTTCCCTTCGGAGCTGTCCGGCGGGATGCAAAAACGCGTGGGCCTTGCCCGCGCCATCGCCGCCGAGCCCGAGATTATCTTTTTCGACGAACCCACCACGGGTCTGGACCCGATCATGTCCGGCGTCATCAACGACCTGATCCGCGAAATCGTGACCGAGATGGGCGCCACCGCGATGACCATCACCCACGACATGAGCTCGGTCCGCGCGATTGCCGACAACGTGGCGATGCTGCATGACGGGGTGATCCAGTGGACCGGACCTGTGGGGCAGATGGATACCTCGGGCGATCCGTATCTGGAGCAGTTTATCAGCGGAAGCGCGGAAGGGCCGATTGAGGCGGTTCGGTGAGTGGTGGGTTGGCACTCCTGAATCTTTCAATCCACGTAATGGATATCGGCCTCAGCTATGCCCCGGCAGTGGTCATCGCCACATCCGGCATCCTTCCCGGATTTGGGAAGTCTTTGATTTCAAAAACCAAGTATGCACAAGCGCAAGCACTCATTCGCCGACAACAATTCGGCTGTGGTGCCGGTGAAGTGCCCAATGACGAAGCAAAGCCCATACATTTTATATTGGTGGTTCCGCTCACAATTCTGCTTATTGTGGCTGCCTACTATGCACTAAATTGGGTGGGAAATGCTCAAATACCAGCGCTCAACATTGCTATCGGATTGCTACTTTTCTCTTTGGGACTTTTCATTCGCAAACAATTTTTGAGCGATTGGGAGGGTTCACCGAGAAAATTGGATTTTGCTTGTCTGTTAATTGGTATGTTCTTTTATTTTTAACCGAATATGAAGCCATGACCCTCCGCCTCGCCACCCTCTCGCTGCTAATCCTCTACCCCATCGCATGGTTCGCGCCGCTGATGCGCGCAGGCCTCCTGCCGATCTTCGGCCTCAGCGAAATCAGCGTTATCACTGGCCTGCAGTCCTTGTGGAAGTCCGACATCTTCCTCGCGCTGGTCGTAACCGTCTTCGCCCTCGTTGCGCCCTTTGTCAAAACCATCGGCACCGCCCTGATCCAGTGGAACCTGCTGGACCAGCGCGTCCAGCCCGCGCTGAACATCCTCGGCAAGCTGGCGATGGCCGATATTTTCCTGATCGCGCTCTACATCACGCTGGCCAAGGGAATTTCCTACGCGACCATTGAAACCGCCTGGGGGCTATACCTGTTTACCGGCTGCATTCTGGCCTCGCTTGCCGTGGGCCATATTACAGAGATGACATTCGGATCACGAAAACCTCAGACCTGATTGATTGAAAACAAAATTCTGAGTATCATTTAGATATTTCGAGCAGCAACGTGTTTGTAGTTCACGGGTCCTAAGCGGATCGCATCGTGCTTTTTGATCGTCCGCTTTGACCCGGTTTTGTATCGGTTAAGGAAGGAGATCGACAATCATGGCCGCCCTTCACTCTGTCACATTGCAATTCCAGAATGTCTTTTTGAAACTTACTTTTTTCCTGATCTGCACGGTTGCTTTATTCGCGGTCGCATCCACTCTGCTCTCTGCCTTCGGCATCCTTCCCTGGCTGTCCATGCACGCCGGATTGGGCGGGGGTGAGGTCATTGATGCGGGCCTCTACATCCAGATCGGCCTGACCGCGCTGATCATGATGCTGGCCTTCTACCTGCCCGCAAACGCCCGCATGATGGCGCTGGAACGGACGCACCGCAATTTCTCGCTCAACATGCAGGACGTGGCCGGGGCCTATCAGCTTGCTCATGCCGCCGACCGCAGCGGCGCGTTCGCGCTGTCTTCCGAGTTTGACGCGGTCAAGGAACGCATGGCCTTTCTGCGCGATCATCCCGATCTGCAGGGGCTCGAGCCGCAGGTGCTGGAACTGGCCGCGCAGATGAGCCAGATCAGCCAGGAACTGGCCGATACCTATGGCGACGCCAAGGTCGACCGCGCCCGCACCTTCCTGAAACAGCGGCAGGAAGAGATTGAGCAATTCCAGCACCGGATCGAAGAAGCTCAGGTCATCCAGCACGAGTTGCGCCAATGGACCCGCGATATCGAGATCGAGGAATCCATCGCCAAATCTCAACTGGCGTGCCTGCGGGATGAGCTGTTCGACCTGCTGCCCGAACTGTCGGCGCAACTGCAATCCGCGCCCGATGGCAAAGATCCCACCGCCTCGAGCGTGGTTGCCATGACCCCGCCGCGCGCGGCCGAATAACCACCCACCCCGGCGCGCAAGCGCCTGCCGCGGAGGATGGCCCGCAGGGCCTGAGACCGCGGCACGCCGCCGGCGGAGATGAATGCCCGCAAGGGCTTGAAGAACCGTCCATCCTCGGGCACGAATTGCGCCATGGCAAAGACGACTTCTTTCTCCTGCTCGGCCTGTGGCGCAACGCATACCCTGTGGTCCGGGCGCTGCGACGCCTGCGGCGAGTGGAACACCATTGTTCAGGACGTGCCGCTTTCGGCTGGCCCGGCCAAAAAATCCCTCGGCGGCAAGCGGGGCCAGCCCATCGCACTCACGGACCTGTCGACCGAGGAAACACCCCCGCCCCGCACCCTCTGCGGGGTCGAGGAATTGGATCGCGTGCTGGGCGGCGGCCTTGTCCCCGCCTCGGCCCTGTTGGTGGGCGGAGACCCCGGCATCGGCAAATCCACCCTTCTGCTGCAGGCCGCCGCCCGGTTCGCGCGCGCCGGTGTGAAAACGGTTTACGTGTCGGGCGAAGAAGCCAGCGCGCAGGTCCGCATGCGTGCCCGCCGTCTGGGGCTGGAGGACGCACCGGTGCATCTTGCGGCCGAGACCAACCTGCGGGACATCCTGACCACGCTCGAGGCTGAAAAGCCCGGCCTTGCCATTATCGACTCGATCCAGACCATGTGGGCCGACAACGTGGACAGCGCGCCGGGCTCGGTGTCACAAGTCCGGGCCGCAGCGCATGAATTGACCACGTTTGCGAAACGACACGGCGTCTCGATCATCATGGTCGGCCATGTCACCAAGGAAGGCCAGATCGCGGGCCCCCGTGTGGTCGAACATATGGTCGATACCGTGCTCTATTTCGAAGGCGAACGCGGGCATCAGTTCCGCATCCTGCGCGCCGTCAAGAACCGCTTTGGCCCGGCGGATGAGATCGGGGTGTTCGAAATGACGGGCAAGGGGCTGGCACAGGTCACCAACCCCTCGGCCCTATTCCTGTCGGAACGCGGCACGCCCAGCCCCGGTTCAGCCGTGTTTGCAGGTATCGAAGGAACCCGCCCCGTGCTGGTTGAATTGCAGGCACTGGTGGCCCCCTCGCCCCATTCGCAACCGCGCCGAACGGTTGTCGGCTGGGACAGCGGGCGGCTTGCGATGATCCTCGCGGTGCTCGAAGCGCGGTGTGGAATCCCCTTTGCGGGCCTCGATGTCTATCTGAACGTCGCCGGTGGGCTGAAAGTCAGCGAACCCGCCGCCGACCTCGCCGTGGCCGCCGCATTGCTCAGCGCGCGAGAGGATACCGCCCTGCCCGCCGACACCGTCGTTTTCGGAGAAATCTCGCTATCCGGGGCACTTAGACCGGCCCCGCAGACCGAAAACAGGTTGAAAGAAGCACAAAAACTTGGTTTCACAGCGGCAATTGCTCCGGCAGGTGGCAAAACCGGCACTGTGGCAGGTCTGACACTCACCCGACCCTCTGATTTGGTTGGGTTTGTTGGCGAAACCTTCGGAGCAGGTTAAAGTCGCGACCCGAGGGGCAGCAAAAAGAACAGGCGAGGGCCATGGAAGGTTTTACAATTATTGACGGGGTTGTGGCCCTGATCATCGTGCTGTCAGGCATTTTGGCCTATTCGCGCGGTTTCATGCGCGAGGTTCTGGCCATCGCAGGCTGGGTTGCCGCTGCCATTCTGGCCTTTATCTTCGCGCCGCAAGCGGTGCCGCTGGTCAAAGAGATACCGGTTGTCGGGGATTTCCTGCGCGACAGTTGCGAATTGTCGGTCATCACCGGGTTTGCCGCTGTCTTCGCGATTGCGCTGATCGTCGTCAGCATTTTCACGCCGCTGTTTTCATCGCTGGTGCAGCGTTCGGCACTGGGTGGGCTGGATCAGGCGCTGGGCTTTTTCTTCGGCATCGCCCGCGGCATCCTGCTTGTCGCGATTGCCTTCTTCGTCTACGACACGGTCATGACCGGCCAGTCCTACACGATTGTGGACGAAAGTCGCTCGGCCAAAGTGTTCGAACAGTTCAGCGACAAGATCGAAGAGCAGAACCCCGAAGAGGCTCTGGGCTGGGTCACCGCGCAATATGAGGAACTGGTGGCAAGCTGCACAGCGGGCGCAAACCAGTAACCGCCCCCAGCATCCACGCGAACAAAAGCCCGGATCGATCCGGGCTTTTTCATTTCGGGTCAGACAAACCCCTCACCACCGCAAACGGTACAGCGGATGCTTTTGAGCCCGAAGCACCCGTCGCACCGGCTGAACACCGGCTTGCCGTAGATGTCCCGGCTTTTGATGACCTCACCCGCGCCGTTGCAGATCTGACAGGGCGCGCGCCCCTGCCCCCGGCAGCGATGGCACCGTCGCTTGACCGGCTCTTGCTTCTTTGATGGCGGCTTATTCTGCCACATGCGCATCCGTTTCCTGCACCCGCGGCCGGTCGATATGACCGAACCAGCGACATGACAGCACATAAGACGGCGCTTGTCATCCATCCCGACCGGTAACAGGGTTGGCAGAAATACCACCTGCGGCAAAACGTGAGTATGATCCTTTGATGACAGCCGCGCGAATAGGCATTATGTGAGGGCCAAACCGCCACGGAATCGGAGCTGCCGATCTTGTTCTTTCTGTTCTCATGCGCGCTCGCCGCAATGATGACCGCCCTTTTGGCGTCAGGAACAGCAGCCAATCGCACGGCGCGGACCGCGCGGGAATTCCGAATGCCTGTCAAACTCAGCGTCAGAACGCCATAGAAATTGGAGCCCGTACATGTGTGGGATTTTGGGGATCGCAAACCGGACACATGATGTCTTTGCGGAAATCTATGACGGGCTGCTGATGTTGCAGCACCGGGGTCAGGACGCCTCGGGGATTGTTACCTACAACGGCGAGTTTCTCCGTGAAAAAAAGGCCAATGGTCTGGTCAAGGATGTCTTCAATGCCGGAGACGCGGAAACCCTGCTGGGCCGGGTCGGCATGGGCCATGTGCGTTATCCGACCGCAGGATCGCTCAGCGCGGCCGAAGCGCAGCCGTTTTTCGTAAACGCGCCCTATGGCATCTATCTGGTTCACAACGGCAACATCACCAATACCGAAGAGCAGCGCGAGAAAGTCACGGCCAAATACAGCCGGCATCTGCGGACAACCTCGGATTCCGAGGTTCTGCTGAACGTCCTGGCCGACAAGGTTGCCGACGCGATCAAGGTCAACGGCAACGCTGATCCGATCCGCAACATCTTTGCCGGTGTGAAGATGACGATGGAACGGATTCAAGGGGCCTATTCAGTGATCTGTCTGGTTGCGGGTGTCGGCATGCTGGCTTTCCGCGACCCCTATGGCATTCGCCCGCTTTCGGTGGCCAAACGCGAGGCACCGGGTGACGGCGACGATTATGCCTTTGCCTCCGAGGACATAGCCTTTGGCATCAACGGTTTCGACAAGCTGCGCGACCTGCACCCGGGCGAGGCGATCCTGATCGATCTGGACGGCAATATGCACGAGTTCCAGGCCGTCGAGGGCAAGCTGACCCCCTGTATCTTTGAATATGTCTATCTGGCGCGCCCGGATTCGCTGCTGGATGGCGTGTCGGTCTACAAGACCCAGATGCGGATGGGTCAGACGCTGGCCAAGCAGATACAGGACTCGGGGCTGGAGATCGACCGGATCATTCCGGTTCCCGACAGCGCCCGCCCGGTCGCGCTCGAGGCTGCCAAGATCACCGGCATCCCCTATCGCGAAGGTCTGGTCAAGAACCGCTATGTCGGGCGGACCTTCATCATGCCCGGTCAGGAAGAGCGGCAAAAATCCGTGCGGCGCAAACTGAACGCGGTTCCGCTGGAGTTCAAAGGCCACAATGTCCTGCTGATCGACGACTCGATCGTGCGCGGCAACACGATCAAAAAGATCGTACAGATGTGTCGCGAGGCCGGCGCAAAGAAGGTCTATATAGCAAGCGCCTCACCGCCGGTGAAATATCCCAACGTCTATGGCATCGACATGCCCACCAAGCATGAGCTGATCGCCAACGGCAAGGAAATCGAGGAAATCCGGCAGGAACTGGGGGCCGACGCGTTGTTCTATCAGCATCTCGACGATCTGATCTGGGCCGCCAAGGAAGGCAATCCGGATATCGAGGCCTTCGATTGTTCCTGTTTCGACGGGAACTACATCACCGGCAGCGTCAGCGAGGATTATCTGGACAGTCTGGAAAACAGCAGCCGGGTCAGCAAAAAGAAAAGAGATATGCAGGTCGTCGGTGGGTCCTGGAACGCGGCCAAGCTGGCCTCGGGCTGACACTGTTTGATCCCTGAGTGTAAGCGCGAATCGTTGTCTGTTCGGCGGGTTTGATCGATTGCTTTTGTGGGGGCCATTGTGCCCTCTGCCACAAGCCAATGGGTGGATTCCCGCCACAACCCAGTGATGAACCCGCCGCAATTGCAACGGCTTCGTCAGACCCGCGTTGCGCGCCAGAATGATGCGCGCCTTGCCGCCTTCCGCTCGGCATAAGGCTTTGCTATCCGGCGCGCCACTGCCACTCACTCGATTAGGGGGTCCGGGCCAGACCCGATCCACGGAACATGTCAAACGCCACCGTCAAAAGCGCGGCCACGCAGAAGGGCGCGCTGAAGAAGAACTCTGTCTCGGTTCTGGGGATCTTCGGTCCCAAAGCGGACCTGCACGCGCTGATGCGCATGTCCTCGGGGCGCGTGAAAAAGGTCAAAACCGGCAGCCGCGTCGCCTCGGGCCAGATCGTGGCCATCGATGAGGAAGGCGTCATGCTGCGACAAAGCGGCCAGACCGTGCGGATCGCCATTCCCGGCAGCTAATCGCGTCTTGACGCCTTGCGCGTAGGGGTTCAAACCGCCCCCATGACCGATCAGACCAAAACCGCCCTCATCACTGGGGCCTCTCGCGGGTTGGGCGCGGCGCTGGCCGAAGCGCTGGCACCCGAATACCACATCGTCGCCGTCGCCCGCACCACTGGCGGGCTTGAGGAACTGGACGACCGCATTCAGGCCAAAGGCGGGGCGGCCACGCTGGCCCCGATGGATATCGCGGACCCGAACGCCATGGCGACGCTGTGCCGTGGCATTCACGACCGCTGGGGCAAGGTCGATCTGTGGCTGCACACGGCGGTCCATACCTCGGCCCTGACACCTGCGCATTTTGTCGATCCCAAGGAATGGACCAAGGCGGTCAATATCAACGCTAATGCCACATCCGTTCTGATCCCATACATCGCGCCTTTGTTGGGCGAAGCAGGTCACGCGGTGTTCTTCGACGACCCCAAGGCGGGCGAGAAATTCTATGGCATCTACGGAGCGACCAAGGCCGCGCAGATGGCACTGGCGCGTAGCTGGCAGGCGGAAACCGAGCGCACCGGGCCGCGCGTTTCCATTCTAGAACCAGCACCTATGCCAACCGCCGTACGCGCGCGGTTCCATCCGGGCGAGGATCGTGAGGCCCTGACAAACACGGCGGATGAGGCGGCGCGGATAGTGGCGCTGTTGTAGGAATGGCCCTTTGGGCCATGCCTCCGGCGGGGATATTTTTTGGCCAGATGAAGTTCGGATCAGGCGATATGAGTGCCGTTGCGCCCGGCGAGGTCGACGAAGAATTGCCAGGCGACACGGCCTGAGCGCGCACCTCGGGTGGCCTGCCATTCGATGGCTTCGGCACGCAAGGTGTCAGGGTCGACGCTGACACCGTATGCCGCGCAATAGCGGTCGATCATGGCAAGGTATTCGTCCTGATCGCAGGGGTGGAAGCCCAGCCACAGGCCGAACCGGTCGGACAGCGAGACTTTCTCCTCGACCGCCTCGGACGGGTTGATGGCACTGGAACGTTCGTTTTCGATCATGTCCCGCGGCATCAGGTGGCGGCGGTTCGAGGTCGCATAAAACACCACGTTTTCCGGGCGGCCTTCGATGCCGCCATCCAGCACCGCCTTGAGCGATTTGTAGTGCTGGTCGTCATGGCTGAACGACAGGTCATCGCAGAACAGGATGAACCGGTGCGGCGCGGCGCGCAGGTGGTTCAGCAGGCGCGCGACCGAGCCCATATCCTCGCGCTGCAACTCGACCAGCTTCAGTTCGGGATGGTCCGACTGCAGCGTGCCATGCACCGCCTTGACGAGGCTGGACTTGCCCATCCCCCGCGCGCCCCACAGCAGCGCGTTATTGGCCTTGAACCCGGCGGCAAAGCGGCGGGTGTTGTCCAGCAGCGTATCCCGCGACCGGTTGATGCCCACAAGCAGGTCCAGATCGACGCGATTGACTTGCGCGACCGGCTCCAGACGATCCGGCTCCACATGCCAGACAAAGGCTGAGGCCGCATTGAAATCGGGCGCTGCCAGAGGGGCCGGTGCCATCCGCTCCAACGCGTCGGCGATGCGGTTCAGGGCTTGGTCGTCCATTGGGGCCTCCGGCTCGTGTTTTGGCGTTCAAACCACGTTCCAACCGGCGCAACAAGGTCTGGCAACGAAAAAGGCGCGCCAGCTTGGGGCGCGCCTGATCCGATTTTCATGCCGTGTTATTTTTCGTCCTCGGCCTCTGCCATCAGGTCTTCATCCGCTTCGGCCTCGTCATCATAGTAGCCGTCGGCACGCAGCTGTTCCTCGCGCTTTTTCTCGACGCGAGCGACGAGGAAGATCGACACCTCGTAAAGCCCATAAACCACCACGAACAGGATGATCTGCGTGATCACATCCGGTGGCGTCACCAAAGCGGCCAGAACCAGAATGGCGACAACGGCGTATTTACGGACCGAGCCCAGCCCCTCGGCACTGACCAGCCCGGCCTTGCCCATCAACGTCAGAAGAACCGGCAGTTGGAAACACAGGCCAAAGGCCACGATGAACTTGATCGTCAGGTTCAGATATTCCTGCGCCGAGCCTTGGAACACCACGCTCAGCGGTGCGGATGCGGCCTCGTCCACCACCGCCTCGCCCTCGGCACCGAACTGCTGGAAGCCAAGAAAGAAGTCATAGGCCAGCGGCGTCACGACGTAGAAGGCAAAGCTGGCCCCCAACAGGAACATGAAGGGTGAGGCCAGCATGAAGGGCAGAAACGCGTTCTTCTCGGACTTGTAAAGTCCAGGCGCAACGAACCGCCACATCTGCATTCCGATATAGGGGAATGCCAGCATGAACCCGCCCAGCAGCGAGACCTTGATGGCGACAAAGAACCCTTCCTGCGGCGAGATGAAGATCAGCCCGCAATCCTGCCCACGTTCGCTGAGCACCGCGCACAGAGGCTGCGTCAGGAAGTTGAAGATCGGCGTGGCCACCGTGAAACAGATGATCATGCCGACCAGAAACGCCACGACGCTGTGGATCAACCGCGTGCGCAGCTCGGTCAGATGCTCGATCAATGGGGCCGAGGTATCCTCGATCTCGTCGGTTTTGCTCATGTCTTGTTCTCAGAGTTCAGCGCGGCTTCGGCCTCTTCGGCCTTGGCCAGCGCGTCAGCGGCTTCCTTGGCCTTGCGCTCGGCCGCGGCGCGGGCGGTCGTGGCCTGGATCTTCTTGGCCTGCTCGGCCCGTTCGGCGGCCAGCTTGCCGGTTTCGCTGTCGGGGTCGAACTTGGTCGGGTCAATGCTTTTGGCCATGTCCTGCGCCGCCTGTTTCACGCCATCCATGGCGCTGCCGACAGGGTTCGTCGCGGCATTCAGACCTTTCTTGATCTCGTTTACCCCGGCTTCGTCCGCCGCCTCGTTCATCGCAGTGGTGAACTCGCGCGCCATGCCGCGGGCCTTGCCGACAAAGCGTCCTACATTGCGAAACAGCACCGGCAGGTCCTTTGGCCCCACGACGATCAGAGCAACGATGCCGATGACCAGAAGCTCGGTCCAGCCCAGATCAAACATGGCCGATCAGACCTTGTCTTTCTCGGTTTCAGGCGTGACGTCCTTAGCCAGTTCCGATGCGTCCTGTTCAATCTCTTCCGAGCCGTCCTTGACGCCTTTCTTGAACGCCGTGATCCCCTTGCCGACTTCACCCATCAACGAGCTAATCTTGCCGCGGCCAAACAGCACCAGCACCACAACTGCGATCAGCAGAAGACCGGGAAGGCCAATATTGTTAAGCATGTCTCTTCTCCTCTTGAGTC
The DNA here is from genome assembly GCF_056533845.1 of Ruegeria sp. F5. Classification (NCBI taxonomy): domain Bacteria; kingdom Pseudomonadati; phylum Pseudomonadota; class Alphaproteobacteria; order Rhodobacterales; family Roseobacteraceae; genus Ruegeria; species Ruegeria sp. F5. The sequence goes on from NZ_JBQFOU010000002.1 coordinate 127,329, forward strand.
GGCGCATCATGCGCCGGATGTCCGATTTGGTCCGTGTTTACGCCTCGAAACGCATCACCAAAAGGGCGACAGATCAAATCGGCCATCAAATTTGAACCGTTTGCGCTTTTTCCAGGGGGTCGCTTTTTCCAACTGACAGGTTTATGTCAGTTGTAACGGGCTAGGACAATTCTATCGAAACCTGGTCAACGGAGACACAAATGACCCATGTTGCAGAAATCGTCACCTTCACACTGGCAGACGGCACCACACCGGAAGAGTTCGTGAAGCTCAGCCAGTCAACGGAAACGTTCGTCCGTTCTGCGCCCGGATTTGCCCACCGCCAACTGAGCCAGGGCGAGGATGGCCGCTGGACGGATTATGTCATCTGGACGGATATGAAGGCCGCGCAGGATGCCGCCGCGCAATTCCCGCAGCAGGAGTTTGCCGCCGCGCTTATGACCGCGATTGACCCGGCCAGCATCCAGATGCGCCACGAGAATGTGCTATGGAAATTGACCGCCTGATCGCGGCTCGGACGGCGTGACATGCGCCGCACGGATCGCCTGTTCGACATCATCCAGATCCTGCGCGACGGTAAACTGCACCGCGCGCAGGACATCGCGGACCGGCTGGAAGTGTCGGTCCGCACGATCTATCGCGACATGGATACACTGGTTGCCTCGGGTGTCCCGGTCGAGGGCGAACGCGGCGTCGGCTACATGGTGCGCGAGCAGATCACCCTGCCCCCGCTGAACCTGACGCCCGAAGAGCTCGAAGCGCTGAACCTCGGGATGGCCATCGTGGCCGAGGCTGCCGACCCCGACCTGAAAGCCGCCGCCGAGAGCCTGGCCGACAAGATCGACGCCGTGCTGCCGACGCTGGTCGTGGCCGAGGCGGATACATGGAAATTCGCCGTCTACCCCTTTGCAGATGTCGCCCGCGGACTGGCGCATATGGCCCCGATCCGCGCCGCCATCAAATCCCGCCAGAAACTGCGCCTGTCTTACCGCCGCATCGACGGCGTGCTCACCGAGCGGATCATCCGTCCCCTGCACATGGAATACTGGGGCCGCGTCTGGACTCTGACCGCATGGTGCGAACTACGTCAGGGCTTCCGCGTCTTCCGCATCGACCTGATCGAAGAGGTCACGCCCCTGCCCAAACTGTTTCAGGACGAACCCGGCAAACGCCTGAGCGACTACGACCCAAACACGTGATCCGCCCTTCATCTTTTCAAAAATACTCCCGCCGGAGGCATGGCCCGGAACGGGCCATTCAGGTCATTTCAAGTAAGGCTCCGGATCGACCGATTCAAACCCCTCGCGCACCTCGAAATGGACATAGGCATTGTCCCCACCCCGCAGTTGCGCCAGCTTTTGACCGCGCCGGACCCGGTCGCCTTTTTTGACCGTGATCTCTTCGACATTGGCATAGACGGTCAGCAGGTCGTTGTTGTGCTTGACCACGATGATCGGCACCTGATCCGCATCAGCGGTGATCGCTGCAACTGTCCCGGCCTCAGCCGCCTGAACGGCGGTTCCGGGCGAGGCTGCGATGTCGATCCCTTCGTTCTTGCCCTTGTCATAGGTCCGAATGATCCGCCCCGTCACCGGCAGCGACAGCGCCGAGGATCTGGAATTGCTCGGCGCTTCGGCCGTCACATCCGGGGGGTCGGCCAGCGGCTCGACCTTTTCATCCGGCAACGGCTGGGTTGCACTGGGCGGCGTGGGCGTCGGAGAGCCCTGGCCCGGTTGCGTCACATTCGTCGCCGGCTCAGCCGGAGCGGCAGCTGCCGTCTGGCGCGGTGCGGACTGGTTCTTGACTGGGATCAGCAGGAACTGACCTTCACGGATGGCAAAATCCGGTCCCAAGCCGTTCCATTCAGCCAGAGATTCCACCGGCACCTGATACAGCCGCGAGATCGTATAGGCCGTTTCACCGCGCTTGACCTTGTGCCGGACCGGCTCGGGCCCGACCGGCGCAGGGGCCGGTGCTGGTGCGGTTCTGGCGGGTTCCAGCGTGGTGGTCTGCACCCCTCCGGACGCCGGGGCCTGATCGATGGCGGCACCGGCGACGGCAGCAATATCGACACCGCTGCCCGCCCCGACCGAACGCGGCAGGGCAATGACTTCGCCCTCGCGCAGCTTGTCACTCGGCTGCAACCCGTTGAACCTTGCTAGTTCCGCCTCGGGCAAGCCGACGCGGGCGGCCACATCGCTTACCTTGTCGCCCCGCCGGGCCACGGCGACCTGATAGCTGGGATAGCTGATCACCCCGCGTCCGTCCGGCACCGGACGGCTCGTGGTTGCGGATTGCGCGGCGTCGGTGGTCGAAAACCCGCCGACCTGACCGCGCAGGTCATAGTCCAACGGCCCCTCGCACCCGGCCAGAATAGCCAAAGCTGCAACCCCGGTCGCACAGCGGCGTATCGCTGATTTGGAAACTGCTCTCATAACGTCTGCCCTCAACACCTGCCCCTGTTTTCCGGGGTTCCGGTGACTAAATCGTAAAGCCTGTTACGTCTCATCCTTCCCGAGCCCCTCGATCAGAGGCACGAAACGAACTGCCGTCAATTCGTCGTAATCCAGACCATCCTCGGTGCGCGTCACTTTGATCAACTGCTGCACCGCATCCGACTGTCCCACGGGTAACACCATAATACCCCCGATTTTAAGCTGCGCCAAGAGCGGTCCCGGCGGATCTTCGGCGGCGGCGGTCACAATGATCCGATCAAACGGCGCTTGCTCGGGCAATCCGAAAGAACCATCGGACAGCATTGCCGTGACATTGGTCAGCCCCAACTCGCGAAACAGCTTGCCGGTTTCGTTGACCAGCCGCCTGTGGCGTTCCACGGTGTAAACCCGGCGCGCCAGTTTGGACAGGATGGCCGCCTGATAGCCCGAGCCGGTACCGACTTCCAGCACCGTGTCCCGTGGGCGCACGTCCAGCGCCTGTGTCATCAACCCGACCACCGAGGGCTGGCTGATCGTCTGCCCACAGGCAATCGGCAGCGGCATATCCTCGTAGGCGCGGTCCGCGAACAGGCCGGTGACAAAGCGGCCCCTATCAACCTGTTCCATCGCCTCAAGTACGCGCGCATCCCGGACGCCGCGCTTGCGCAGGGCGAACAGGAACTGCATGACGATTTCTGGATCAAGCCCGCTCATTCGATTGACTTCAACGCTCCCAGCACATCATGCGCCGTCAGATCGGCCCGCATCGGCGTGACCGAGATGTAGCCTTCCAGATTGGCCGCCGCATCCGTTCCGGCCCCCGAGGGGTTTTGCTGATCGCCGCCCTGAATCCACAAAAACCGCCGCCCCGAGGGTGCATTATGCGGCTCGGCCCCGAACCGCGTCCCCCGGCGATAGCCCTGCCGAACAACGCGCGTGCCCAGCACTTCATCTTCCGGGACGGGCGGGAAATTGACGTTGTAGAACAGGCGGTAATCCCTCTGTTCTTCGGGGCTGGCCGCCAGAATACGGCGCACCAGATCGGCCCCGTGGCGTTGCGCCGCCTCGAACGGGTCGGCAAGGCTGCGGTTGCGCGGGCCGAAATACTGCGACAGCGCGATGGCCGGAATATCCTGAAGCGCTGCTTCCATTGCGCCGCCTATCGTACCGGAATACAACGCATTTTCCGCCGCGTTGTTGCCCCGGTTCACGCCCGACAGCACCAGATCGGGCGGACAGTCGCGCATCACGTCATGCACCCCCGCAAGCACGCAATCGGCGGGCGACCCTTCGGCGGCATAACGGCGCTCGGCCAGTTTTTCCAGCGAGAACGGGCGGGTATGGTTGATGCAATGCCCCACGCCCGATTGCTCGAAAGCCGGGGCGACGACCCAGACCTCGCCCCCGGGTCCGGCCAGATCGGCGGCGATGGCCTCAAGCACGGTCAGCCCCGGTGCACTGATGCCGTCATCATTGGTCAGAAGAATACGCATTGCCCCATCCATCCTTGCGTTTTGACCTTGATAGACGCGCCCCCGTGCTGCGGCAAGCGACGCAGCGGCGCAATCTGCGGCATTCCCGCACCACTCGGGCGGAAATTACCGCTCAGACAGGGAAGACAAAGCACCGGTCGCGGCGAATGGTCAACCACATGACCCGCCCCGGACCCGGCACAAAGACATTCGGCACGGTCGCTTTCAGGATCGATCCGTCATGATCCATGCGGAATTCGACCAGGCTTTCATTGCCCAGAAACCGCGCCCGCTCGACAACACCGCGCGCCGCCACGCCGTCGGTTGGCGTCGGCAAAGGCCCCTTGCCGTTACGGTCAAAGTCCAGCTTGACGTGTTGCGGGCGGAAGACGATCTCCACATCCGTCCCGTCCGGATAGCCCGGCGCCAGAAACTGGCCAAAGGGTGTTTCGGCCAAAGCCCCATTCACTTGCGCCGGCAACACGTTGACATCGCTGAAAAACGCAACCGCAGCCTTGTCCGCCGGGCGGGTATAAACGTTATACGGCGCGCCCTGCTGCACGATCTTGCCGCGCCGCATCAGGGCGATTTCATCGGCCATGCGCATTGCCTCTTCCGGTTCGTGCGTGACCAGAAGAACGGCGGCGTCTTCTTCCTTGAGGATCGCCAGCGTCTCGTCCCGAATGCCATCGCGCAGGCGGTTGTCGAGGCCCGAGAACGGCTCGTCCATCAGCATGATCCGGGGACGCGGGGCCAGCGCGCGGGCCAGCGCGACCCGTTGCTGCTCGCCCCCCGACAGTTGATGCGGAAAGCCGTCGATGAACCGCATCAGGTCGACTTTTCGCAGCAATTCCTCGACCCGCGCGCGTTTCTCGTCCTTGCTGCCCCGCAACCCGAAGGCCACATTGTTGGCGACGCTCAGATGCGGGAACAGGGCAAAGTCCTGAAACATCAGGCCAATCTCACGCCGTTCGGGCGGCACGCGGAACACCGTGTCGCAGATCAGCTTGCCGTCGACGTAAATCTCGCCCGAGTCCTGCATCTCGACCCCGGCGATCATGCGCAGGGTCGTGGACTTGCCGCAACCGGACGGCCCCAACAGGCACGTGACCTGCCCCGCCTGAACCGTCAGCGAGACGTCATCCACCACAAGCCGCCCCTCGAACCGGCGGATAATATTGCGAATTTCAAGACGAGGAGGAGTTACGTCTACTGTCACCGATGGGCCCCGTTGCCTTTCCCGATCAATTTCATCGGGCTTGGGCGGGGATAGCAACCCCGCCCGTCAGGCGCAAGTGATCAGCAGCACCCGCCGGATGCAGACGCGCCCGAGGCTTCAAACGGGCTTTCCCCGCCGCAGCCTTCGAAAATGCCGTAATGGGTCGAGAAATCACCGATGAAGTCGAAATGCCGGGCAAAGCGGGTGTTGTTCAGCATCATCCAGGTGTTGCCGCAGACCGGGAAGACCTTGCCGGTTTCGATCAGGTGGTGATCGTCCAGAACAAATTCATGCGGCGCGTTGGGAACGGTGCCTTTGTAGATCACCGCCTGACCGTAATCTTCGCAGGCCGGTTCCAGTTCGGGCAGTTTGAACAAGCGATAGGTGGCCGAAAGGAAGTTCAGCGGTGCGACTCGTTCTTCCAACACAGGGTTTTCGATGGTCAGCGGGCGATGCGTCACCCGGCGCGGGTCGCCGAAACCGGCTGCCCGCGATATGGACAGGAAATCGTTCCAATAGAGCGCGCCGGACAGGCATTCGCCGTACAGCACCTCATCTTCGGCCATCGCTTTCGGCACCCGGCGGTCGGCGTAGACGTCCGAGAAATACATCTCGCCCCCGTCCTTCAACAGCCGGTGCGCCCCGCGCAGAACGGCGGCTTTGTCGGTGGCGAGGTTGACGACGCAGTTCGACACGATGATATCAAAGCTGCCCGGCTCAAGGTCCAGCTCGTCCAGCTTTTCGATATAGCCGTGGTGGAATTCGACATTGCTGGTGGAATGTCCAAAGGCCTGCGCGTGATAGTCCTGATGCGCCCGGGCGACGTCGAGTTGCTCGGACGTCATATCCACCCCGACAACGCGCCCCGTTTCCCCGACCATCGCAGACAGAGCGTAAACATCCCGGCCCGCGCCGCAGCCCAGATCGAGGATATGCATCCCCTCAAGGTCCAGCGGCGCGATCAGGCCGCAGCCGTAGTAGCGCGTCAGCACGTCATCATGGATTTTCGAAAGGATTTTCTTGACATGATCGGGCATGTCATCGGGCGTGCAGCATGCATTGGTCTGCAGGTCCGCGCTGCTTTGCAGGACTTCGCCATAGTAATTCTGCACCGATTCATGCTTCATCGCAGCAATCCTTCCCTGTTTGCTGACATGCAGCTAATGCAGAGCGCCGGTCTTCGCAATGTGGCGATTGGAACTTTGACGAAAGCGTGAGAGGTCCGGCGCTTACTCCAACAACTCAAAGTCCGTGCTGGCCCGCACCTTGCCGTTCACCTGAATCTCCAGCTTATGCGCGCCCGGTACCAGTTTGAACGTGGTCGCATTAGCCTTCAGTTTGTGCTTCTTGTCCAACTGCAAAACGCCGTCTTTCAGCGCAGCCTGTTTCAGCTTATGCACTTTGGCTGAGGTTTTCCCGCCAGGTCGCTGAAAGTGAATGATATAATCCACCAGAACCGGCTGCGCGCCCGCCCCTTGCAGCGAAACGGAAAACTCCAGCGCGTCGCCGATGCGGGCGTCGTTTTTCAGGTCGATGCTCACCGCCAGTTTCGCGTCCGGGTCATAGCCCAGCATCTTCATTGCATCCGGATGCCCCGCCTTGACGAGACCGCGCAGGGTGTGGGTGGTCATCCAGTCCAACTCGTCCGCCTTTTGTCGCCCCTCGCCGTGCCATGTCCGCAGGCGGTTCAAAACAAGATCAGGGTTTTTCTTAGTGATATCGTTCAGATGGTTCGCCACCGAGCGTGTCACGTACCGGGTGCGGTCGCCGTGCAGACGATCCAGCAAGGGCAGCGGGTCCGACATGTCCAGCGCGACCGCCTGCCCCCATGGCAGGCGCGACCGGGTGCCTTCGCTGACCAACCGACGCACGTGATAGCTGTCATGGTTGCACCAGACCTGCATGCGGGCCAGCACCAGATCGGGCCAGCGGTTCAGAAACGGGCGGATCGCCCATTCCATCGAAAAGCGCTGGGTCAGGTCTGCAAGTACGTCCAGCGCCAGTTCGGGATGCTCGATGCCAACCGTCGCCACCCATTCCCCCAACGGCGCGAAGATGAAATCGCCGAAATCATCATCCGTCTTGTCGGGGTCCAAGGGCGGCGGCAAAGCTCTCAGGATCACCGGGGCAACCTGCGGCAGTTCACCCGGAAAAGCCTCCTGCAGACATGTCGCGATCCAGGCGATCCGCTCTTTCAACTCAAGGTTCAGCAGGCGGGACATGACACGCGCGTGGAAGTCCTCGGCACCGAAAGACGGATCGGCCTGTGCGAACAGATCGGCCAGATAGCGCGTCTTTTCGGCGTTAAACAGCTGATCTTTCAACGAGAAATTCTGCGCCATGGTTCACATCGTCAGGTTGGTTGATCCACCGTCCAGCAGAATATTCTGCCCCACGATGAACCCCGCGTGCTGAGAACAAAGGAACGCGCAGGCGGCACCGAATTCCTGCCGCGTGCCATAGCGCCGCACCGGGATCGTCGCGGCGCGTTCAGCCTGCGCCTCGTCCCTCGAGATTCCTTTTTGCGCCGCCACCCCACCATCGAGCGAAATCGCCCGATCCGTGGCGTGGATACCCGGCAGCAGGTTGTTGATCGTCACCCCATGCGGAGCAACCTGTCGGGACGTACCGGCCACATATCCGGTCAGCCCTGTCCGCGCCGCATTAGACAACCCCAAAGCCGGGATCGGCGCACGCACGGATTGCGAGGTGATATTGACCACCCGGCCCCAGCCCTTGTCCATCATGCCCGGCAGCAGTGCTTTCATGAACGTAATCGGCGTCAGCATATTGGCGTCCAGCGCCTTTATGAAATCCTCCCGATCCCAATCCGACCACAGACCCGGCGGCGGGCCACCGGCATTTGTTACCAGAATATCAATGCCCTGCGCGGCTTCGATCACCTGCGCCTGCCCCTCGGGTGAGGTGACATCGCAGGCGATTGTCTGCACGGCGATGCCGTAGTCCGTCTGCAAACGCGCACCCTCGGCCTCAAGCACTTCGGCCCCGCGCGCGTTCATAATCAGATCGACGCCCTCGGCCGCCAAAGCCTCGGCACACCCAAGTCCCAGCCCTTTGCTGCTGGCGCAGACGAGCGCGCGTTTTCCTCGAATTCCCAGGTCCATTCAAATTTCCCCACTAGGTTTTCAGTACGCCGCCAGAACCTGACGCCATCTTCATGATGTATTGAATACCGGCAACGGTCAGTCGACCGAAACGGCGCTTATTGCTTCCCATCACTGATCTGTTCAGAGATCCTTTTGACTTGGTGCCTCGGCAGCATCAAGAGAACCGAGGATCTTGGTCAACCCGTCAGTGCTTGTGCCTTCACCTGACCAATTGCCCTGATCGTACACCGTCTGAATGACTTCGGAACACTGATCGGCGGAACATCCGCGCGCGCCCTTCAGACTGGCCTCCTGTTCGGACATCAAGCTGGTAAAGCCGTTCAGTTTGGCCAATTCCGCATTCAACTGGTTCTGCAACTCGACCGAAAGATCGCCAGAGTAGAGATCAAGAAAGGCACCCAGTTCGCGCGCCAGTCTCTCATTCGTTCGACGTGCCGACCGGAGCGAGCGCAGGATTTGACGGCGGAACGATGCGCTGAGTTTTCCCGTTTGTCGGACCACCTCGTGCGCCTGAGAAATGCGACCGCTTAATGTGGCAACCTTGCGCTGCGTTGTCTCCGTTCTCTGCATAAGGTTCTTGGCATCCGCTGCCATTCGCGCTGGCTTGGTATTCAGCTCCTCGCCGCTATTGCCATCCGCTTCAGACCGGCTTTCTTGGCTGGTCTGAGCCACGCCAGGGTCGTCATTGCACCCACCGCAATCGACCCGGGCATCCGGTTGTTCCGGAAGGCTGTGACCCGGATGGGCCGAAGCAACTTGAACCTGCTGTGAAAAAAGAAGCGCAGCGGCCATGCAAACCAGTGACAATTTCGTTGTAATATTGCTCATTTCGACCTTTAGTACCGTAACTTCTTATCTGCTCAGGCAGGGGCTGCCCCAAAATTTGCAGCGCCCCACCCGACCAGATCAAAGTCGCGGCGCCGCGTCAGTAGAAAAACTCCTCGCGCACGATTTTTCCATCCGCAACGTGATAAATTCCTACCTCTTTCATATCGAAGCTCTCGCCGGTTTCCTTCACCTTGCCCTGCACTTCGAAAATCACCGCAAAACGGTCGTCGCCATGCGGGAACGGGTCGCTGACCGACGCGCCCGAGACCTCATGCGCGCTGTCCCACCATTCATGCTTGCCGCGGATCGCATCCCGGCCATGGGTTTCACGCCCCATGCCTTCCATTTCATGCGCCTCGACCGAGACGGCATCGGGTGCATAGAGTTTTTCAAGGTTTTCCTTGGTGCGGTTTTCACGGCACCCTGCGACCAGTTCGTCGGCAATCTCTTTCAAATTCATCGGTCAACTCCATCATTTGTTCACTATATGTTCTTATTGCCATAAGGACATGATTCGAACCACCCCCTTTGTCTTGCCTCGGCAGGATTCCACGCCTATACGCGCGCTTATGCTTGATACCTCGAACCAGCCCGCCCTGCCGCCCGAGATTGCCCGGCGCCGGACCTTCGCCATCATCTCGCACCCGGATGCGGGCAAGACGACGCTGACGGAAAAGTTCCTGTTGTACGGGGGTGCGATTCAGATGGCCGGTCAGGTGCGCGCCAAGGGTGAGGCGCGGCGCACGCGCTCGGACTTCATGCAGATGGAGAAGGATCGGGGCATCTCGGTCTCGGCCTCGGCGATGTCGTTCGATTATGGCAACTTCCGGTTCAATCTGGTGGACACACCCGGCCACTCGGATTTTTCCGAGGATACCTATCGCACACTGACCGCCGTGGATGCTGCCGTGATGGTGATCGACGGCGCGAAAGGTGTGGAAAGCCAGACCCAGAAACTGTTCGAGGTCTGCCGTTTGCGCGACCTGCCCATCCTGACCTTCTGTAACAAGATGGACCGCGAAAGCCGCGATACGTTCGAGATTATCGACGAAATTCAGGAAATGCTGGCCATCGACGTCACCCCTGCCGCGTGGCCGATTGGCGTGGGGCGCGATTTCATCGGCTGCTACGACATGCTGCGCGACCGGCTGGAACTGATGGACCGCGCCGACCGCAACAAGGTGGCCGAGAGCATCCAGATCAACGGGCTGGACGATCCCAAGCTGGCGGAACATGTACCCGAACATCTGCTCGAGACGCTGCTGGAAGAGGTCGAGATGGCGCGCGAATTGCTGCCTGCGCTGGACCCGCAGGCGGTGCTGGAAGGCCACATGACCCCGATCTGGTTCGGCTCGGCGATCAATTCCTTCGGTGTCAAGGAATTGATGGAAGGCATCGGCGCCTATGGCCCGCAGCCGCAGGTGCAGTCGGCTGAACCTCGTCAGATCGCACCTGATGAAAAGAAGGTCGCCGGTTTTGTCTTCAAGGTGCAGGCCAATATGGACCCCAAGCACCGCGACCGGGTTGCCTTTGTCCGCATGGCTTCGGGTCATTTCAAGCGCGGTATGAAGCTGACCCATGTGCGGTCGAAAAAGCCGATGGCGATCTCGAACCCCGTGCTGTTCCTCGCCTCGGACCGGGAACTGGCGGATGAGGCCTGGGCCGGGGACATCATCGGCATCCCCAACCACGGGCAGCTGCGCATCGGCGACACGCTGACCGAAGGCGAAGCGCTGCGCGTGACCGGCATTCCGTCCTTTGCGCCGGAACTGCTGCAAGGTGTCCGCGCGGGCGACCCGATGAAAGCCAAGCATCTGGAAAAAGCCCTGATGCAGTTTGCCGAGGAAGGCGCGGCCAAGGTGTTCAAACCCTCGATCGGGTCGGGCTTTATCGTTGGCGTCGTCGGCGCGCTGCAATTCGAAGTGCTCGCCAGCCGGATCGAGATGGAATATGGCCTGCCCGTGCGGTTCGAGGCGTCTCAGTTTACCTCGGCCCGCTGGGTCAGCGGTGAAAAGGCCGAGGTGGAGACATTCGTCAATGCCAACAAGCAGCACATCGCCCATGACCATGACGGCGACATCGTTTATCTGACCCGCCTGCAATGGGACATTGACCGGGTAGTTCGCGACTATCCAGCGCTGAACCTGACCGCCACGAAAGAGATGATGACATGAGGCAACTGGTCAATTGCGCAGCCGAACTCGGCTGTGCAACTCTGCGCGCATGAGCGAGGATGATCTGACCTTTCCCGGCGGCCTGCCCGACATGCTGGACAGTTTTGAGAACCGGCGCAGCCCGTTTGAATTCGGCACTCACACACTGCCCCCGCTCGATGTGGACCTTGAACCCCTGACCCAGCGGCTTGTGCCGGACAGCGCGACCCAATTGCCCGAGGTTGAAGACAGAACCTCGTGGGACCGGAAACGCGCGCAGATCGCGGTGGAATTTCTCGGCAAGTCGGAACTGGCCTTTCTGAACGCTCAACTGATCTCGAACCTGCGTAAACGGTCCTATCCGCGCCACGCGCCGGAGTTGTTCTGCCGCCTTTGGGCCGAGCAATCCGAACATTTGTTATCGGCGCTGGACCTGCGCTGGCTTGTCTCCTCGGTCCAGACTTTCGCGGATCATGGCCAAACCCCAACACAACGCGAGACCGGGCACGCCCTGCGAGTGTTCTTCGGAATGATGAAGCTTTACGAATTTGAGCGCCTGTTCTCTGGCACCCCGCCGGAAACGCCGTTCAGATTCCGCAACAAGGCAGGAGTCGACCTGCCCTATGAAATGCGGTCCTTTTCCCTAGAACGCGGCGGTCTGGCCGTCACCCTGATCGCCCCGATCTGGACCAAAGCGCTGACCGACCCGACGATTGCGCCGCTGGTCGATCACCTGATGACCGAGTTGAACAAGGACCCCGGCAGCGTGTTTCGCCGCCTGAAACGGATGCGCGGCATACGGCTCGCCCGGCAAGCCCGCGCATGACCACCTGGGGCATCGTTTCCATGGTCCGGGGCGAAACCCGGGATATTCTGGGCTTCGCGGCGCATCACCTCGATCTCGGGGTGGATTTTATGTACATCTACATGGACGAACCCAACCGCCCTGCGTTCCGGGCGCTCAGGCAGCATGCGAACGTCCGGGTTCGGGTGTGTGACGAAGCGTTCTGGCTAAAACGCAAACGCAACCGGCCCGACAAACATCAGATCCGCCAGACCGTCCACGCCACCTTTGCCTATCGCAATACCGGTCTGGACTGGCTGGCCCATATTGACGTCGACGAGTTCCTTTGGCCGTCCGAACCCATCGCGGACCTGCTGAACTCCGTCCCCGCGAATATCCCGGCGGTGCGTGTCCGCCCGATGGAGGCGATGGCGGGTGGCGAGGACCTGTTCAAGGCCCACATCCCCGCCGGACCCGATCGTGAGGCGCTGGTGCAGGAGATTTACCCCAACTATGGCGGCTTCGTTCTGGGCGGGTTTCTAAGCCACGTGCAGGGCAAGCTGATCGTGCGCAACGGAATGGAAAACCTGAACTTCCGCATCCACAACCTGTTCCAGAACAAAGAGCTTTTGCCCTGCAAGTTCGAACTGCCGCAACTGGAGCTGTGCCACCGCCACGCCCCGGATTGGGAACACTGGCTGGCCCATTACGGGTTCCGGATGGAGCGTGGCTCGTATCAGGCCGGAAACTCGCCCAACGTTGCGCGCGAACTGGGCGGGCTGACCAAGCACGAGCTGCACAGCTGGATCGAGGGCGAGCACGGCACCGAAGGCCTGCGCCGGTTTTTCGATGAAATGAGCGGTGCTGATCCGGATGTCCGCGCCCGGCTCAATGACCATGGCCTGATCCGGCATCGGCCCCTGAACCTGGATGAAAAGATCGCGAAACACTTTCCCGGAAGCTGCTGAATTGTTGCAGAAAATCCCGGCCGGGGATTGATTGCAACAGGTTAAAACCTCTTCATTTGACCCTGCCCCACGTTTTTGTTATGTCCGCGCTCAAGCCGAAATGCGCACGAGGCGCATGGCCATCCGGGCCCGGCAACTCTCAGACGCGCGGGCCAGGTCAAGTGTCCGCATGAACCGGACATACATGACAAAGTTTAACGAACTGAACCTGAACCCGAAGGTCCTCAAAGCCATTGAGGAAGCCGGATACGAAACCCCCACCCCGATCCAGGAAGGCGCGATTCCGCCTGCGCTGGAAGGGCGCGATGTGCTGGGCATTGCCCAGACCGGCACCGGCAAGACCGCAAGCTTCACGCTGCCGATGATCACCATGCTGGCCCGTGGCCGTGCCCGCGCACGGATGCCGCGGTCGCTGGTGTTGTGCCCCACGCGGGAATTGGCTGCACAGGTGGCCGAGAACTTCGACACCTATTCCAAGCACCTGAAACTGACCAAGGCACTGCTGATCGGCGGCGTCAGCTTCAAAGAACAGGACGCGCTGATCGACCGCGGCGTTGACGTGCTGATCGCCACGCCGGGCCGACTGCTGGACCATTTCGAACGCGGCAAGCTGCTGTTGACCGGCGTTCAGATCATGGTGGTGGACGAAGCCGACCGGATGCTGGACATGGGCTTCATCCCCGATATCGAACGCATCTTCTCTCTGACGCCGTTCACGCGCCAGACGCTGTTCTTTTCAGCCACCATGGCTTCCGAGATCGAACGCATCACCGACACGTTCCTGTCCGCCCCTGCCCGGATCGAAGTTGCCCGTCAGGCCACCGCATCCGAGACCATCGAACAGGGCGTGGTCATGTTCAAAGGCGGGCGTCGCGACCGTGAGGCCAGCAACAAACGCAAGGTTCTGCGCGCGCTGATCGATGCCGAGGGCGAGAAATGCACCAACGCGATCATCTTCTGCAACCGCAAGACGGATGTTGATATCTGCGCCAAGTCGCTGAAGAAATACGGCTACAACGCCTCCGCCATCCATGGCGATCTGGACCAGTCACAGCGGATGAAAACGCTGGACGGGTTCCGCGATGGCTCACTGCGCCTGCTGGTTGCTTCAGATGTGGCGGCGCGGGGTCTGGATATCCCTTCGGTCAGCCATGTGTTCAACTTCGACGTTCCCGGTCATGCCGAGGATTACGTCCACCGCATCGGTCGCACAGGTCGCGCCGGGCGCGAGGGCAAGGCGGTCACGATCTGCTCGGGCCGCGATGAAAAGGCGCTGGATGCGATTGAAAAACTGATCCAGAAGGATATCCCACGGCTGGACAATCCGGTGAAGGACGAGCCCAAGGCCGACAAGCCGAAGCCTGAGAAAAAGGTCAAAGAAGCCGAGGGCAAAAAAGACACCAAGAAGGATCGCGAACCCAAGGGGCGCGGTCGGGGCCGCAAAGAGGACAATGGCCGGGCCGTGGTGGGCATGGGCGATCACATGCCCAGCTTCATCGCGCTCAGCTTTGATGAACGGCGCGCTGGCTAGATTGCCAGCACCAGCACCAGAATCGATAATCCCAGCAATGACATCCCGGCGACTTCGCGCCGGGTGATGGTTTCGCGAAAGAACAGGATTGATGCGCCGAGGCTCAGGATCAGCTCGACCTGCCCCAGCGCCTTCACATAAGCCGCGTTCTGCAAGGTGAAGGCCAGAAACCAGCAAAACGACCCGCCGAGGCTGGTGAGCCCGACGAATATGCCGGTCGCCCGTGTCTCCCACACCGCGCGCAGCTCGGCCCGGTCGCGCCACATCAGCCATAGCCACATGCTGACGAACTGGAACGTCACCACCGCCGCCAGCGTGATCAGCGCCCGAAACCAGGCGTTTATGTCCCCCAGTTCCAGCGAAGCGCCCCGATAGCTGACCGCCGAAAAGGCAAACAGCACGCCCGAGCCAAGCCCGAGTTGCGACGCCCGGTTGGTCAGATGCCGCCACCACGCGCCATCGCCGCCCGGCGTTTTCGACAGCAGTAGCACGGCCATCAGGCCCAGCAGGATCGCCCCGAGGGCCCCGGCAGAGACCTCATCCCCAAGGATGAGGAAACCCACGATAGCGGTTTGAATAACCTCAGTTTTCTTGAAGGTGATCCCAACGGCGAAATTGCGTTGCTTGAACAGGGCGACAACGCAGATCGTCGCCAGAATCTGCGCGGTGCCGCCAATTGCCACGAACATCCAGAACCGCGCAGTCAGCGGCGGCAACTCGGCCCCCGTCCCCCACAGCACGATCAGCAGCGCCAATACCGCCAAAGGCATGGAATAGGCAAATCGCGCAAAGGTCGCGCCTGCTGCCGACAGTTTCACGCTGCTCAGCGATTTCTGCAGCATGAACCGCACCGTCTGGAACGAGGCGGCGGCGATGGTGACGGGAATCCATAAACTCATGAATTCCCTTCTGTCCCCAATTTACGGTTTTGGCCAGAGCGGATGCGCGACCGGGTCTTTCGCCCGCCAGAGGTGTTCGCGGAAGATTTGAGCGTAAGAGCGATACACATAAGCCTCGTTACAAGCCAGGTACCTGTCCTTTCCCGCTTTGTAGAGCGCGGGCAGCCGATACCAAGGCGCGGCCGGGTTCATATGATGAACGACGTGCAGGTTGTTGTTTAGAAACAGGAAAGACAAAAGCCCCCGGTCTTCGACAATCACGGTCCGGGCGCGGGATTTCTCATGCGCGCGGTGTTCAAGGAAGGTGCGGATTTTGACCAGACCCAGGCCGATATAGGCGGACAGAACAAAGGCCCAAACTGGCATCGCCGAGTGCGAGACGACCCACAAAGTGACCACAACCCCCGGGACATGCAGCGCCCATGCCAGCAAAATGGCAGCGTCCCCGCGCAACGCGCCGCGCCCCTCATCCCGCAGGAAGGCCACCTGCCCGATGGCCGGGCCCAGAACAATACGCCCCAGAAGCGTGTTGTTTGCGGTGTAAAGCAGCCTCTGCCACCGGTTCAGCCCAACCCAGACTTTAGGGTCGAGATAGTTTGATTCGGGGTCATCGTAGGGATCGGTCAGATTCGCATCCTGATGATGCGCCAGATGCAGGTCCCGGAACCGGTTGAACGGTATGAACAGGGTGAGCGGCAGCGCCATCAGCGCCTCGTTCAGCCACTTTGCCTGAAACGGATGACCATGCAGCGCCTCATGCGTGAGCGAGGAATGCAGCGCCGCAACCAGACCCATGGCTGGAATTGCCAGCCATAGGGACAATGCCGCCAGCCAGAACACCACCGCAAGCCACGCGGAATAGCAGGCCACGATCAGCGCGAAAGTGCCCCATTCGGGCGATCTGGGCGTCGTAGGCTCAGCCATGCCGCCCCCACGAAATCCCCGCCCAGATGCGTTCGTAGATGACATACATCGTCAGACCGATCGCCGTATTGACCAGCGCGACGGCCCCGCCAACGGCGGCAGAGCCTGTAGCGATCAGGCCGACCAGCGTCATGACCGCCAAGCCTATCACATTCCACACGATTGCTTTCACGACCGATCTTCGTCGCGTTTCCATTCCGGACCCCATTCTTATTGTTCTCACAAAAGCGTTACATGCGGGCCCGGCTGCTGCACATTCTGAATATGATTAACAAAACTCACCGTTCATGATATTTATCACCACATGGATGACAAAATCGACAAACGCGACCGCGCTGCTCAGTTTCGTCTACGCCTTGCCCGCGCGATGGAGGAGCGCCACGTCAGCCAAAGCGCCCTTGCCCGCAACATTGGCGTCGACCGTTCGACCGTTTCGCAATTGCTGACGGATGAAGGTGCGCGCCTGCCAAACGCTCATGTGGTGGGCAGTTGCGCATCGTCGCTTGGGGTTTCGGCAGACTGGCTGCTTAGCCTGTCGGACCGTCCCGAAAGTGCCGCCGAACTGTTGGCCGGTTCCCTGACCATGGCCGAGGCCCCTCGCGCATTGGTCGACGAACGCATCTTTGAATGGCACCAGCAGGCAGCGGGGTACAAAATCCGTTACGTGCCGGCGACGCTGCCCGACATGCTGAAAACCCGCGCCGTTCTGGAATGGGAATATGCCCCGCATCTGGGCCGGACCGCAGATCAGGCGATCGGGGCTTCAGCAGACCGGCTGACATGGATGCGTAGCGCCCAATCGGATTATGAAATCGCCATGCCCCTGTTCGAGGTCTACAGCTTCGCGCATGGGGTCGGGTATTATGACGGCCTGCCGCTGCAGGTTCGTCTGGAACAGATCGACCACCTGCTGGACATCTGCGCACAGCTCTACCCCCGGTTGCGCATCTATCTGTTCGATGCCAAGCGGCTCTATTCCGCGCCGGTGACGATCTTTGGGCCGCTGCTCTGCGTGTTTTACGCCGGAAGCCACTATATGGCCTTCCGGGATCGCGACAGGATCGAGGTGTTCACCCGCCATTTCGACACCCTGATCCGCGAGGCCGACATGACCGCCCGCCATTTTCCGGATCACCTGAAACGGTTGCGGGCGGAAATCACGCAAGTCTCATCATGACACTTGGGGTATGAATTGGCCGCACCTGTTGTATAGTCGGGCTGTACAACCATCAGACATTCCGATCTGACACGGAGGATGACTGGAATGGACGCACTACAAACCGCTCAATACGCACGTGCCCTGTATTCCGCCCACGGTGACCGGGCCGAGGCGGAAGCCGCCCAGAAAATGCGCGAATGCGAGGACGCCGGGAATACCGAAGAGGCAAAGAACTGGCAGGCCGTGCGCAGCACGATCCGCCAGATCAGAGGCCCAAATCAGGGTTGAGCCAGCCCTTAAGAGCCGGGATTGACCAGGTGACCGTCGACGGCAATGACCTGCCCCGACACCAGCCGTGCCGCGTCCGATGCCAGGAACACTGCCATATCGGCAATGTCCCGCGCCTCGACAAAGCGGCGCATGGATGTGCCTGACGCATAGCCCTGATAGATTTCGTCAAAACTCACGCCTCGGGCATCGGCTTCGCGCTGAATCACAGCATTGATCCGGGGGCCTTCAACGGCACCGGGGCAGATCGTGTTGCAGCGAATCCCGAAGGGGCCAAGCTCCATCGCCAGGGTCTTGGCCAGCCCGATCACCCCCCATTTCGACGCGGAATAGGGCGCGCGGTTTGGATAGCCGTGCTGGCCCGCGGTCGAAGAAGTCACCACGATCGCACCGCTGCCCTGCCGCTTCATGATCGGCGCGACATGTTTTGCGCACAAAAACGTGCCTTCAAGATTGACCGACAGACAGCGCCGCCAATCCTCCAGCGATACGTCCTCGACCAAGGCGGTCGGCCCGGCAATCCCGGCATTGGCGCAGAGCGTATCCAGCCCACCCCATTGTGCCTTGATCTCGGCAAACAGGGCTGCGACAGCGGCATCGTCAGCGGCATCCACCTGGGATCGCTGCCAATGATCGGGGCACTCCGACAGGGCCGCCGCATCCACATCGGTCACCCAGACCTGCGCACCCGCCGCGTCAAAAGCCTCGGCCATGGCGCGGCCCACGCCGGACGCGCCCGCAGTGATCAGAACGCGCCCGCTCATGACGGTTTGCGGATCGCATCACCCGCTCCTTCCGGATAGGGCAATCCGGACTGCGCGCGCGCAACCCGTGCCATGGCGGATTCGATATCCGGGGACGGCGCACAGGGGCGCCTGGTTTCAAGATCGGTGTGCAGCAAAAAACTCTCTCCTGTCGCAAGAATCGCCTCACCTTGATACATCCAATGGAAAAGATGTAGCTTTTTTCCCTCGCCCAAAAGCAACTGTGTCCGCACTGCAATCCGGTCGCCCGCATGGACCTCATCCAGGTAGCGCACATGGGTCGCCGCGGTGAAATAACTGCCGCCCGAGGCGACATAATCGGAATCGCAACCGATGAGTTCCATGAACCGGTCGGTGGCGGCGGCGAAGGCCTCCTGAAACCGCGATTCGTTCATGTGGCCGTTATAGTCGGTCCAATCCAGCGGCACCGCGCGCGACAGGGTCAGGATCGGCTGGCTCAGATCGGCCTGGTCCAGATCGGGCAGCGCATCGGGTTTGCGCTGCGCGTCATGGCGGTTCAGTACCGCGCCCGCGCCCCAGTCCTGTGCCTTGAGCGCGCGCATCATGCCGACAAGGTTGTTGTCCCGGATACGCTCCAATTCCCGGATCGAGTGCATCCCCGACTGCGCATCCGACTGATCGGCAATCATATCGACCAGTTCGTCTGTAAACTCGGGCACATCCATCAGCTTGGTCCAGGGCCATTTCAGCGCGGGCCCGAACTGCGCCATGAAATGCCGCATCCCGGCCTCGCCCCCGGCCACGCGGTAGGTCTCGAACAGGCCCATCTGCGCCCAGCGAATGCCAAAACCCATGCGGATCGCCTCATCAACCTCTTCGGTTGTGGCAATACCGTCCTTGACCAGCCACAACGCCTCGCGCCAGACGGCTTCAAGGAACCGGTCGGCGATATGGGCGTCGATTTCCTTTTTGATGTGCAAGGGGAAAAAGCCCACAGAACTCAGCAGGTCCTTGGCCCGCTCAATCATCTCGGGCGCGTTCTTCCCGGTCGGTACAAGCTCGACCAGCGGCAACAGGTAAACCGGATTGAACGGATGCGTCACCACGATCTGTTCAGGCCGCAGCGCGCCCTCCTGCAGTTCCGAGGGTTTGAAGCCACTGGTCGAGGATCCGATGATCGCGCCCGGATCGCAAGCCTCCTGCAACGCTTTGTAAACCTTCAGCTTCAGGTCCAGCCGCTCTGGCACACTTTCCTGTATCCAGACCGCGCCCTGAACGGCCTCGGCCATCTCGCGATGAAAACTCACCGACCCTTCGGCTGGCAACGGCATATCGCTCAACCCCGGCAAAGACCGTCGCGCGTTGTCCAAAACCTCACCAATCTTCCGCTCGGCCTCGGGGTCCGGATCGAACACCCGCACATCCCAACCATTGAGCAGGAACCGAGCGGCCCACCCACCACCGATCACGCCACCCCCGATGATCGCCGCTGTCTTCATCGCATCACGCCCCAAACTTCATCTTTTCAAAAATACTCCGGGGGTTTGGGGGCTGGCCCCCAATTCTCCGTACCATCTCACTTCGCCGCCGGATCCCGCTTCACAAGCCCCAGCTTCTCGCGCACCTCCTGCGGGCCGATCACCCGCGCGCCCATATTCTCGATGATCGTCCCGGCGCGTTCGACCAGCTGCCAGTTCTCGGCCAGCACACCCTTGTCCAGCCACAGGTTGTCCTCCAGCCCGACGCGCACATTGCCGCCTGCCAGCACCGCCGCCGCCACATAAGCCATCTGGTGCCGACCAAGGGAAAACGCACTGAACGTCCAGTCCTGCGGCACGTTGTTCACCATCGCCATGAAGGTATTCAGATCATCCGGCGCGCCCCACGGCACCCCCATGCATAGCTGTACCAGCGCATCTGGCTCCAGAATCCCTTCCTTCACCAATTGTTTGGCAAACCACAGATGCCCGGTGTCAAACGCCTCAATCTCGGGCTTTACACCCATATCGGTCATCATCTTGCCCATCGCCCGCAAGGCACCGGGGGTGTTGGTCATGACGTAATCCGCCTCGGCGAAATTCATCGTACCGCAATCCAGGGTGCAAATCTCGGGCAGGCATTCCGCGATATGTGCAACCCGCTCAGACGCCCCGATAAGGTCGGTTGCGGCCTCGTTCACCGGGAACGGGGTCTCGACGCCGCCAAACACGATGTCGCCGCCCATCCCCGCCGTCAGGTTCAAAACCACATCCACGTCGGCGTCCCGTATCCGGTCCGTCACATCACGGTACAGATCCAACCGGCGGCTCGGCGCGCCGGTCTCGGGATCCCGCACATGGCAATGCACCACCGCCGCCCCTGCCTTGGCGGCGGCAATCGCGCTGTCGGCAATCTGCGCGGGCGAGCGCGGCACATGCGGGCTGCGATCCTGTGTCCCGCCCGAGCCGGTGATGGCGCAGGTTATAAAGACTTCGCGGTTCATTTCCAGAGGCATGGCGTTTTCCCCAACTTATACCGGCTTGTGCGTCGGGTTTTCCCCAGACTTCTCCCCGGTTATCGATTTGCGTTCGCGCCCGAGTCTGGCGCAGCCTTGGGGAAACACTTGCCAGAATGCGAATCAGACTTGATGAAATCCGCAAAAAACATACTGCAACCCGAACATCGCGCCCTGAAAACGGCGGTGCTGGTGCTGGATGAATGCAACACGCTCTGCTTCGCCTCGGCCGTTGATCCGATGCGGGCGGCCAACCGTCTGGCAGACCGCCCCGCCTTTGACTGGGACTACGTGACCGCCACGGCAGAGCCCGCGATGCTGACCAGCGCCCTCAGCGTTCCCGGTATCCCGCTGGCCCGCCTGCAGACCTGCGACCTGATGATCGTGGTCGCCGGGTTTCAACTGGCCCGTCACGCCACCCCCAGCCTGCTTGCCGGGCTGCGGCGGATCGCGGGCACCGGGGCCGCGATGGCGGGGATTGACGGCGGCCCCTGGCTGCTGGCCGAGGCGGGCCTGCTGGACGGCCACGCCGCCACCACCCATTGGGAGGATCTGGAAAACTTCGCCGCGCGCTTCCCCAATATCGACGTACGCCCCGACCGGTTCACGATCTCGGGCAACCGTATGACCTCGGGCGGCGCCATCCCGGCGGTCGACATGATGCTGCAGATCATCGCGGCGCGCCACGGCGCGGGCTTCGCCGCCCGCGTCTCGGGCCTGTTTCTCTATGACGGCCCGTCCGAGCCTTCGAAACCGCAAAGCCGCACGGGTGCACCGCATCGCCATACGGCCCTAACCGCCAAGGCAAACGCGCTGATGGAATCCTCACTCGACGAGCCGCTGACACTCGCCGACATCGCCGACACGCTGGGCACCAGCCCCCGCACCCTGCAGCAACAGTTCCGCCTGCGCCTGAACACCACGCCGCAGGACCATTACCTGCAACTCAGACTGGCCGAGGCCCGCCGTCTGGTCACTGACACGGACCTGCCCCTGATGGATGTCGCACTGGCCACCGGCTTTGCCTCACAATCCAGCTTCGCCCGCGCCTTCCGCACCGCCCACGGCCAATCCGCCCGCGACCTCAGGCAAGAGCGCACGCAGCCCACCCATCACTGACCGGATCCCTCTTCATCTGTCCCAAAATATCCCGGGGGCGGCGCGCTTAGCGCGACGGGGGCAGAGCCCCCTTGCCTCAGTATGGCATCGGATTCGCCCGGTGGGCTTGTCCGATCTCAGCCAGCACGTCTGACGACAATTCCAGATCGCGCCCCGCCAAAATATGCTCCAACTGCGCTACCGAGGTTGCGCCGAAGATCGCCGACATCATGAAAGGCCGCGTCCGGCACCATGACAGCGCCATGTGCACAGGGTCCATCCCGTGCCGTGCGGCGATCTCAAGATAGGCTGCAACCGCATCAAAAACCCGCTCGGACTTGCGCCCGCCCATATCAGGGTTCAGCGACATGCGCGAGGCGTCGGGCACCGCCCCGCCCTGATATTTCCCGGTCAGAAACCCCGCCCCAAGCGGCGAAAAGGCCATCAGACCCACATCCTCGTGCATGCTGAGTTCAGCCATATCCGTATCGAAATGCCGGCACAGCATCGAATACTCGTTCTGAACCGAGGCCACCCTCGGCGCGCCCATCTGCTCGGCCAGACGCAGCCATTGCGCGGTGCCCCAGGCGCTTTCGTTCGACAGGCCGAATGCGCGGATATTGCCCTTATCCACCTCCACCTGCAGCGCCGCAAGGCAATCCTGCATGTTGTCCAGCACTTCGTTCGTGTTGTGCCCGGTCGGGGAATAGTTCCAGTTCTGACGGAACATATAGCTGCCGCGATTGGGCCAGTGAAACTGATAGAGGTCGATGTAGCCCGTCTGCAATCGCCGCAACGAGCCTTCAATCGCGCCGGGGATTGTCTGCGCGGTTATCGGCGCACCCTCGCGGACATGGCTCAACCCGGCGCCGGAATGTTTGGTGGCCAGAACATAATCGCCCCGGCGCGACGGGTTGGCCGCGTTCCAGTTTCCCAGTATCTCTTCGGTGCGCCCGATGGTTTCCTTGGCGACCGGGTTCACCGGGTACATCTCGGCAGCGTCGACGAAGTTCACGCCAGCGTCCAGCGCCATATCCATCTGGCGATGCGCGTCATCCTCGGATGTCTGAGACCCGAAGGTCATAGTGCCCAGGCACAGGTCTGTCACGTCGATACCGGTACGGCCCAGCGGCTTCATTTTCATCCTGAAATCTCCTGAATTGATCCGCCCCGGCCGTTCCCTAGGCCTCGGCTTTTTTCTCCCACCGGCCCGATTCCTCGGACCAGTATTGCGCCGAACAGCCCGCGTCGGTCAGCGCTTTCCACTGCCCGCGCGCCTGTCGCACGGCCTCACTGTCATTGCCGTCAAAAAGAATACAGACCCGTTCCAGCGCCGCCACTTCGTCCGGCTCGACCGGCGCGCCGTCGACGGCCATCACACAGGCGGGTGCGTTGGCAGCATCGGCGTCCGTGGTCAAAAGGATCGGCTGCGCCGCATCATGCGGGCCGCCAGCGCGGCCATGCGGCAGGAACCCGTCCTCGGGCCCTAGCCACAGCTTTTCGTCCAGCCAGTCCATCCGCGCCGGATCCGTGCCCCGCACGGCGATCTTCCACCCGGCCTGCCGGGCCTTGTCCAGCAGCACGGGCAAGGTGTGCTCCAGCGGCTGGCGGGTCAGGTGGTAGAAATAGACGGCCCCCATCCGATTACTCGAAATTGTCCTGCACGAACCGGCTCAGCGCGCGCACGCCCCAGCCTGTGGCCCCCTTGGGCGCATAGGAAGTCTCGGCAGACACCGAGGCCACGCCCGCGATATCAAGGTGAATCCACGGCGTTTCCTCTTTCACGAACCGCTGCAGAAACTGCGCCGCCGTGATCGAGCCCGCTGGCCGTCCGCCCACATTCTTCATGTCTGCAATGCGCGACTTGAGTTGCTTGTCATAGGCCTCGCCCAACGGCATCCGCCACGCGCCTTCATCCTCGGCCTTGGCCGATTTCAGGAAGGCATCGCAGAACGTATCGTTGTTCGAGAATACACCGGCATTTTCATGACCCAGACCAATGATGATCGCGCCGGTCAGGGTGGCCAGATCGATCATACCGACCGGCTCGAACCGGTCCTGCGCATACCACATCACGTCGCACAGCACCAAGCGGCCCTCGGCATCGGTGTTGATGATCTCGACCGTGTCGCCCTTCATCGATTTCACCACATCGCCGGGACGGGTGGCGTTGCCCGAGGGCATGTTTTCCACCAGCCCAACCAGACCCACGACATTGGCCTTGGCCTTGCGTTTGGCCAGCGCGCGCATGGTGCCCGCGACAACGCCTGCGCCGCCCATGTCCATCGTCATGTCCTCCATGCCGCCCGCCGGTTTCAACGAGATGCCACCTGTGTCGAACACCACGCCCTTCCCGACCAACGCAAGCGGCGCATCATCCTTGTCACCGCCCTTCCACTGCATGACGACCACTTTCGACGGGCTGTCCGAACCCTGCCCGACGCTCAGCAGCGTCCGCATGCCCAGATCGGCCAGTTTGTCTTCTTCCAGAACCTCAACCTCAAGCCCCAACGATTTCATCTCGTCCAGACGGTCGGCGAATTCGGTGGTGGTCAGCACATTCGCAGGTTCGTTAGTCAGGTCGCGGGTCATGCGCACACCGTCGGCCACGGCGTAAAGCGGGGCAAAGGCGGCTTCGGCCTCGGTATGTTTCGAGTGGCTGATCGTGACCGTTCCGGGTTCTTCACTGTCCTTGGTCTTGTGCTCATCGAAGTCATAGCTGCGCAGAGCGATCCCCATCGCCAGATCCTCGGCCCGGATCTGATTGCCCGCCATCACAAGCATGTCCTTGCCACCCGCCAGCTTGGCCAGCGCGGCCCCGGCCTTGCGCGCCTCGGCCGGTTCCGGGCGGCGCGGCAGGACCAGAATGTCGAGCGTTTCAGCCTCCATCCCCGCAGGCCACGCCAGCGAGATCACGTCGCCGGTCTTGGCCTTGCCGAATTTCTCGCTTTCGACCAGCCGGGCAACGGCCCCCTTGGTCAGACGATTGGCGCGGCGGGCGGCAGGGCCCATCTTGCCCTCGGACGGTATGATGACCGCCACGCGCCCGGCTGCCTGCGCCATCGCGTCAACGTCAAAGGCCTGAAAACGGATCGATATCAGACTGCTCATTGCAAACTCCTCAAATTCTGTTCCCCAAGACCTAGCCCGCACCGCGCGGCTTGACCAGATAGCAGTTTTCCCCGGCCCGCATTTGCATTAAGGTCGCGAAAAAATAACTGGCAGGTCCGGGGGAGAAAGACGTGGCACGAAACGGCAGGCACACGCCGTCGCGCATATTCAGATGCGGGGACGATTCTGGCCTGCACACCCGTTTTCCATGCCCGACGGGGGCGTTCCCGTGATCCTTGACCGCTACTTCGCCCGCCGATTTCTGCAAAGCTTCTTCGTCATCGGCGGCATTTTCCTGACCCTGATGATTCTGATCGACCTGATCGAACAGGTCCGCCGGTTCGATGATGTCGATCTGTCCTTCGGGCAATTGCTGCAACTGAGCCTGCTGAACACCCCCGCCGCAATCAGCGAGATGCTGCCCCTGCTGGTGATCCTGGCCACCATCGCGCTGTTTGTCGGTCTGGCGCGCAGTTCCGAACTTGTGGTCACGCGCGCCATCGGGCGGTCGGGCATCCGCGCGCTGGTCGCGCCGGTTCTGCTGGCCCTGACCATCGGCGCGCTGGCCGTGGCGCTGCTGAACCCTATCGCCGCCGCCACGTCCGAAGAGTTCCAACGCCTGTCGGATTCCTATCGCAACAACGGCAGTTCCGCCCTGTCGATCAGCAGCGAAGGGCTTTGGCTGCGGCAAAGCGCCGAAAACGGTCAGGCGGTGATCCATGCGCGTGGAACCTCGAATGGGGACACGCTGGGGCTGGACGACGTGACCATCATCACCTTCGCCCGTGACGGCAAACCGACGCAGCAGATCATCGCCGACCGGGCCGAGTTGGACGATGGCAAATGGGTGCTGACCAATGCCAAGGTCTGGAACCTGGAGGCTGGTCAGAACCCCGAGTTCAACTCGGCGCAGCACGAGCGCCTTGACCTGCCGACATCGCTGACGCGCGACCGCATTCTGGACACGCTGGGCAAGAAGAACTCGGTTTCGGTTTACGATCTGCCGCAACTGATCAAAGACCTGCGCGAAGCCGGATTTTCCACCAAGCAGTACGAGGTCTGGCTGCAGGTTCAGCTTGCCCGCCCGATCTTTCTGGTTTCGATGGTCCTGATCGGGGCCGCCTTCACCATGCGGCATGTGCGCTTTGGCGGCACCGGCATCGCGGTGCTGACGGCGGTGCTGCTGGGCTTCGCCATCTATTTCGTGCGCAACTTTGCGCAAATCCTTGGGGAAAACGGACAATTGCCCATCTACGTCGCAGCCTGGGCCCCGCCCTTTGCCGCAATTCTGCTCTCACTCGGCCTGCTTCTGCATGCGGAGGATGGCTGATGCAGCACGTCCTTCCCCTGCTGCTGACAAGCGCGATGGCCTTGTCCGTCCCCGCTGGCCTTGCCGCCCAGACGGCCCCGGCCGAGGCTCAGCAGGAACAGGATCAGCCCGCCCTGTTGGTCGCTGACCGCGTTTTCATCACCAACGACCGCAAGCTGGTGGCCGAAGGCAATGTCGAGGCCTTTCAGGGCGACACCAAGCTGTCCGCCCAACGCGTGATCTACGATCAGGAGACCGGAGAGCTTGTTCTCGAAGGCCCCATCCGGATCGATCAGGGCGGGCAATCCACCCTGCTGGCGGATTCGGGCGAGTTGGACAGCGGTATTCAGAACGGGCTGCTGATTGGCGCGCGGATGGTGTTCGACCAGCAGGTTCAGATTGCCTCGGTTCAGGCGAAACGGGCTGCGGGGCGGTATACGCAGTTCAGCAAGGTCTCGGCCACATCCTGCCATGTGTGCGAGAACGGACGGCCGCCAATCTGGCAGATCAGGGCGCGCAAGGTCACGCATGACCAGTTGGAGCGCCAGCTTTACTTTGAAGGAGCGCAGCTTCGGGTTCTGGACCTTCCGGTGTTCTACTTCCCGTATCTGCGCCTGCCGGACCCAACGCTGGACCGGGCGACCGGGTTTCTGGTTCCGTCGATCCGCAGCACCTCGCAGCTGGGAACCGGGGTTCAGGTTCCCTATTTCTTCAAGATCGGCGATCACCGGGACCTGACGCTGACCCCCTACGTGTCGGCGAAAACCAAGACCCTCGGCTACCGCTACCGTCAGGCCTTTGTGAACGGACGGATTCAGATCGAGGGGGCCTTTACCCGCGACGACATCCAACCCGATCAGGATCGCGGGTATCTGTTCGCGAACGGGTCCTTCAACCTGAAGAACGATTACCGCCTGTCCTTCAACCTGCGCACAACCTCGGACGACGCCTATCTTGCAGATTACGGCCTGCCGGATTTCGACCGTCTGCGCAGCGAAATCGCGCTGGAGAGGATCAAACGGGACACCGCGTTCAAAACCAGCTTCATCCACTACGAGACCCTGCGCGACAGCGAGGATCAGGACGAAATCCCGTCCCGCGTCTTCGACCTGAACTACGAAAAACGGTTCTTTCCCAATGCGGTAGGCGGCGAAGTGCGCCTTGCCTTTATCGGCCATGCCCATGAACGCACCAGCGATGCCGATATCATCGGCCGGGACATTGCGCGGGCGACCTTTGACGCAGAGTGGCTGCGCAGCTGGACCTTTGCGTCCGGTCTGCGTGCGGATGCGCAGTTCGGGGCCTCGGTCGATACGTTCGATATTCGCAACGACAGCCAGTTCCCGGATCAGGTCACACGGTCGACCCCGCGCGCGGCGCTGACCCTGCGCTATCCGATGACCCGGCGCGAAAAGTCCGGGGCGACACAGTTTCTGGAGCCCATCGCGCAGGTCGGGTGGACCCATGTCTCGAACACGGATGTTCCCAACGACGAAAGCACCTTTCAGGAGTTTGATCAGGGCAACCTGCTGTCCCTGTCGCGCTTCCCGGCCGAGGATCAGCGCGAAGATGGTGCCACCGCCGTCCTTGGCGTGAACTGGGCCCGGTATGCTGCGGGCGGCTGGCAGGCGCTGGCGACAGTCGGTCAGGTCTTTCGGGCGGATGCGGACCCGGATTTCAACCTGACCTCGGGCTTGCAGGGCACCTCGTCCGACGTGCTGCTGGCGGGGCAGATCAAGACCGCGAATGGCTGGTCGCTGGCGGGCCGCGGTCTGCTGAACGGCGATTTGAGTTTTGCCAAGGCGGAACTGCGCGGCGGCTGGCAGCAGGAAGGCGCGAGACTGGCCGGCAGCTATATCTGGCAGGAGCCCGACCCTGCCGAAAACCTGAACGAAGAGATTTCCGAACTGCTGCTGTTGGGAAGCTATCAGGTGGACCAGAACTGGCGGACCGGAGGGCTGGCGCGCTATGATCTGAGCGAGTCCGAACCCATCCGTCTGGGGCTGGATGTGACCTATCAGAACGAATGCGTTCAGGTTAACATGTCCGTAAGTCGGCGCTTTACTTCAACATCGACTATTGAGCCTTCGACAGAATTCGGCTTTACCCTGTCGCTGACAGGATACGCCCTTGAAGGCGGTGGTAAGACATACAAGAGAACATGCAGTTGATATCAGGTATCTTCAGGTTTCTTCGTTCCCGTCGGCGCAAAATGGTCGCGCCGGTTCTGGCCACTGCGCTGGTCGCAGTCGCCGCGTCTCAGGTGACAGCGCAAAGCCTGTTTTCACCGGCAATCCGGGTCAATCAGGACATCGTTACATGGTACGAACTGGAACAGCGTCAGCAGTTCCTGAATGCCTTGGGCATCCCCGGCGGGACCGAGGCCGAGGTGCGTCAGGCCCTGATCGATGACCGCCTGCGCAAACAGGCCTTGCGCGACGCCGGTATTCAGGCCGCAGCCGAGGATGTGCAGGGCGGCATCGACGAATTTGCCGCACGGGGCCAGCTTTCGACCGAACAGTTCCTGCAACTGCTGGCCGATCAGGGCGTCGATCCGGAAACGGTCCGCGATTTCGTGGCCGACCAACTTTCGTGGCGCGACTATATCAGCGCCCGTTTTCTGTCGCAGGCCCGACCGACGCAGGACGAAATCAACCGCGCACTTGGGCAGACCGGAGGCGGCGGCCTGCAGGTCCTGCTGTCCGAAATCATCATACCGGTAAACCCGCAAACGGTGGCTCAGACCGAGCTTCTGGCCGAGGAAATCTCGCAACTGGAAGGGTTCGACGCTTTTGCCTCAGCGGCCACGCAATATTCAGCCGCCGCAACCCGAAACGATGGTGGCCGGCTGGACTGGCTGAACATCTCGAACCTGCCGCCCGCGTTGCAGCCGGTGATCCTGGGGCTCAAGAACGGCGAGGTTACCGATCCGCTGAGCCTGCCCAATGCCGTGGCGCTGTTCCAGTTGCGCGGCCTGCGCGAAGTATCGACCGGCGCGCCGCGTTTTGCCGAGATTGACTACGCCATCTACTACCTGCCCGGCGGGCGCAGCGCCGACGGGCTCGCCTCGGCCGCGCGGCTGAGGGAAGAGATCGACACCTGCGATGACCTTTACGGTATCGCCAAGGAACAGCCCGCCAACGTGCTGGAACGGATCACCGCCAGCCCATCCGAAATCCCCCGCGATGTGGCGCTTGAACTGGCCAAGCTGGACCGGAATGAGGTTTCGACCGCCCTGACCCGCAACAACGGGCAGACGCTGATGTTCCTGATGCTGTGCAACCGGACCCGCGATCTGGGCGAAGAAACCTCGCGCGAGGATGTGGCCAATGCCCTGACCCAGCAGCGTCTGCAGGCGTTTTCCGAAAGCCTGCTGGAACAATTGCGGGCCGACGCCACCATCATCGAACAATGACAGCCCCCATCGCGCTGAGCTGCGGTGATCCCGCCGGTATCGGCCCCGAGATCGCGGCAAAAGCGTGGGACAGCCTGCGTGGCACCTGCCCGTTTTTCTATATCGGCGACGGGTCTCATCTGCCTGCGAGCACGCCAACGCGACAGATCACTGATCCCACACAGGCCATAGCAGCCTGCGCCGCGGCTCTGCCCGTTCTGCACCGTGACTTTCCCGCACCGAATATCCCGGGCCAACCTGCCACGGAAAACGCACCTTCGGTGATCGAAGCCATCGAAACAGGCGTCGCGCTGGTGCAATCCGGTGCCGCCTCGGCCCTGTGCACGGCCCCGATCCACAAGAAAGCCCTGATCGACGGGGCCGGGTTCTCCTACCCCGGACATACCGAGTTTCTGGCCGCCCTCGCGGGGCGCAAACGGGTAGTGATGATGCTGGCGAGCGCGCAATTGCGCGTTGTCCCGGCCACGATTCACATCCCCCTGTCAGACGTGACAAGCAAACTGACGCCTGACTTGCTGCTGGACACCATCGCGATTACCGCTGCCGGCCTGCGCCGCCAGTTCGGCATCGCGCATCCGCGCATCGCGGTCGCCGGGCTGAACCCACACGCGGGCGAAGGCGGCAAGATGGGGACCGAGGAACTGGACTGGATCGCCCCGCTGCTGGCCGATCTGCAGCCCGACGGCTACACCGTCAGCGGCCCGCACCCTGCAGATACCATGTTCCACGCCGCCGCCCGCGCCCGCTATGATGCGGCCATCGCCATGTATCACGATCAGGCCCTGATCCCGATCAAAACGCTGGATTTCGACCGGGGCGTGAACGTGACACTGGGCCTGCCGTTCATCCGCACCTCGCCCGACCACGGCACCGCGCTCGACATCGCCGGTCAGGGCATCGCCAACCCGACCAGCCTGATCGAGGCCCTGAAACTCGCCCACCGCATGGCAAGCGCCCGCTGATGCTTCACCTGTCTGAAAATATCCCCGCCGGAGGCAAAAAACCTCTGGCGCACCGCCCCAAACACACGCCACGATAACGCATGAGCGCCATCGACACCCTTCCCCCGCTGCGCGAAGTCATCGCCGCCCACCAGTTGTCTGCTCGCAAATCGCTGGGGCAGAACTTTCTGCTGGACCTCAACCTGACCGCCAAAATCGCCCGGCAGGCCGGGGATCTGACCGCGTGTGACGTGCTCGAAATCGGCCCCGGCCCCGGTGGCCTGACCCGGGGGTTGCTGTCCGAAGGCGCACGCAAGGTCGTCGCGGTGGAAAAAGACACCCGCTGCATCGCCGCCCTGAACGATATTGCCGCCGCGTATCCCGGCAGGCTCGAGGTCATCAACGACGATGCGCTGGAAATCGACCCGCTTGCGCATTTGACCCCACCGATCCGCATCGCGGCCAACCTGCCCTACAATGTGGGGACCGAGCTGTTGGTGCGCTGGCTGACACCACCCGAATGGCCGCCCTTCTGGCAAAGCCTGACGCTGATGTTCCAGCGCGAGGTGGCTGAGAGGATCGTGGCCCAGCCCGGCAGCAAGGCCTATGGCCGTCTGGCGATTCTGGCCCAATGGCGCGCCGATGCCCGTATCGCCATGTCCCTGCCCCCCGGCGCGTTCACGCCACCGCCCAAGGTCTCCAGCGCCGTCGTACACCTGACCGCCCTGCCCGAACCCCGTTATCCAGCCGACGCCGCCACCCTGTCGCGCGTCGTCGCTGCCGCCTTCAACCAACGCCGCAAAATGCTGCGCGCCTCGCTGAAAGGCGTGGCCCCGGACATCGAAGACCGCCTGACCGCCGCCGGGATCAAACCCACCGAACGGGCCGAACAGGTCCCGCTTGAGGCGTTTTGCGCGCTGGCACGGGAAATCCGCAAGTCCTGAACGCAAAAAACCCCGGCGCATCGGCCGGGGTTTTTGACAAATCTGTCTGGCGATTTACTCGGCAGCCTCTGACGCGTCACCGTTGTCGCTGGCGGCGTCTTCCTTGGCCGGCGCCGCCTTGGGTTTGCGGGTGCGCGGGCGGCGGGGCTGCTTTTCCTTGCGCTCGGCAGGCTCGGCATCGGCAGCTTTGTTCTGGCTTTCCGGGGTCTCGACCAGACCGCTTTCCGGCGCGGCAGTAGGTTCGGCAAAATCCATCACATCGGGTTGCGGAGCCTCGGCCGGGTCGGCCTGACGCGCGGCTTCGCGTTCCTGACGCTCGGCACGTTCGCGGTCGCGTTCGGCCTGGCGTTCGCGGTTCTGGCGCTCCTGCTCTTCGCGGCGCGCTTCAATCTCGCGCTGCGCTTCGCTCAGCATCCGCAGGTAATGCTCGGCATGCTGCTGGAAGTTCTCGGCCGCCACACGGTCATTCGACAACTGGGCGTCGCGCGCCAGCTGGTTGTATTTATCAATGATTTGCTGCGGCGTGCCACGCACTTTGCCCTCGGGGCCCGAGCTGTCAAAAACCCGGTTTACGACGTTGCCGCCGGAAGGACGATTGCGGTTATTCTTGGCCCGCGAACGGGATTTGGAAGATCTCATCTTACTTTACGTCAGCCTTGTCGTTCATTGTCGATCAACCCGTACCTTGCACTGCTCAGAAGCTTGTCCCGTACCGTGTCATCGACTTTTTTGGGCTTGGCGTCGGGGGCGCGCTGGAACGGCGTCAACCTCTCCGACTAATCCTGAGTAAACATGTCCTGCCCGTACAGACAAGAGGGTAATCGTCAATTTCGCAGGTTTTTTACATTCAGCGGCGATTTTCGGCCTCAATCCTGCGGTTCAGCCCGGCATTGTTGCGCGAACAACCCGATCGCGCCCGTCCAGATCGGGGATCACGCGGATATCCGACAACCCTGCCGCATCAAACAGCGCCGAGACATATTTTGCCTGCGTTGGGCCGATTTCGACCAGAATCCGCCCGCCCTGCACCAGAAAATCCGGTGCATCTGCGGCGATGCGACGATATGCATCAAGCCCGTCACCTTCGTCGGTCAGCGCCAGCCGGGGTTCGTGATCGCGCACCTCGGGGGACAGGTCGTGCATTTCCGCCAGCGAGATATAGGGCGGGTTCGATACGATCAGATCGAACTTGCCGTCCACCGCCGCGAACCAGTCCGATTTGCGGATTTCGACCCGATCCTGAACCTTGTGCAGCACCGCATTTGCGCTGGCCTGCAGGCAGGCGGCTTCGCTCAAGTCCACCCCAAAACCCGATGCGCTCGCCCGTTCCGCCAGCAGGGTGACCAGAATGCAACCCGAGCCGACGCCAAGGTCCAGAACGTGGTCAAACGGCTGGCTTAGGGCGGCTTCGATCAGCGCCTCGGTCTCGGGCCGCGGGTCCAGTACATCGCCGCTGACGCGGAAGCGGCGGCCGTAGAATTCGCGCTCTCCCAACAGGTGCGACACCGGCACCCGGATCGAGCGGAGTGACACAAGCTGATCGTAGCGCTCGGCGATATCCGGCGGCAACTCCTCGGGCGCGATCAGCGTTACGCGGCTGGCCTCGATCCGTGCGGCGTGGGCCAGCAAGACGCGCGCGTCCCGCGCCGGGTCCTCGACACCTGCGGCCCGCAAACGCGCGGTCGCGGCGGCCATGGCCTGAGCCGCTGTCAGCGCCGCGATCATTGCGCCAACTCCGCCAACAATCGCGCCTGGCCATCGGCGGTCAGCGCGTCGATCACCTCATCCAAATCGCCCTGCATGACCTGATCCAGCTTGTAAAGCGTCAGGTTGATGCGGTGATCGGTCATGCGGCCTTGCGGGAAATTGTAGGTCCGGATCCGTTCCGACCGGTCGCCCGAGCCCACCTGACTGGCGCGGTCCGCCGAGCGTTCGCTGTCGATCCGCTGACGTTCCAGATCATAGAGGCGGGTTTTCAGCACCTGCATCGCGATCTCGCGGTTGCGGTGCTGGGACTTTTCGGAACTCGTCACAACGATTCCGCTGGGCAGGTGGGTGATCCGCACCGCCGAGTCGGTGGTGTTCACATGCTGCCCGCCCGCGCCCGAGGACCGCATCGTGTCGATACGCAGGTCATTCGCGTCGATCTGGATGTCCACATCTTCGGCTTCGGGCAGAACCGCCACCGTCGCCGCCGAGGTATGGATCCGCCCGCCGCTTTCGGTTTCGGGCACGCGCTGCACGCGGTGCACACCGGATTCGTATTTCATCCGGGCAAAGACGTTGTCGCCTTTGATATGGGCCACCACCTCTTTGATGCCACCAAGATCGGATGCCTGTTCTTCGATGATCTCGAACGTCCAGCCCCTACCTTCCGCATAGCGCTGATACATCCGCAGCAGATCGCCCGCAAACAGCGCGGCCTCATCCCCGCCGGTGCCGGGGCGGATTTCCAGCATCGCGGGGCGCGCATCCGCCGCGTCCTTGGGCAGCAGCGCCAGTTGCAGCGCATGCTCAGCCTCGGGGATCTGCGCCTGAAGCGCGGGGATTTCCTCTTCGGCCAGTTCCTTCATGTCCGGGTCGGACAGCATCATCTCGGCCTCGGCCAGATCGGCGACCAGTTGCCGCCACGCCATGATCTGATCGACCACCGGTTTGAGGTCGGAATATTCCTTGGCCAGCGTCGCAATATCACCACCCGAGGCGCCATCGGCCATGGCAGCTTCGAGGTATTGGAACCGCTGTGTAATCTGTTCAAGACGTTCTTCGGGGATCATCCCGGCGGTGTCTATCAATCCGGGGCTTTGGTCAAGGGCCGTCGCTGTGCTAAGCTGTGGCGCATGAAACGAATTGCTCTTGTCTTAGCGCTGTGTGCGGCACCTGCGATGGCCGATGTCTACGGCCCGAATGGCAAGGTTCAGGACTGTTATTGCACCGACAAAGCCGGCAGCCGCGTGGAACTGGGCGAGATGATCTGCCTGCAGGTCGATGGCCGCATGTTCATGGCGCAATGCCAGATGTCGCTGAACGTGCCCATGTGGCGCGAGGTGCAGGAGGGGTGTTTGTCGTCAGGATTACAGTCCGAGTGGCCCGAGCCGGGTGTGACCGCCCCTGCCCCTGACGCAACCTAACCTTTCAAAAGTCTTCCCACGTGCTGAGCTTGTGCCTTTTGCGCGCGCGCCGGATCGTTATTTCCTCGGCAAGGGTAAAGAAAACGCCAAAAGCCAGCGAATACAGAACAAACCGCAGGATCAGACAGTTTGGCGGCAAGACAGCAATGTACATAGCCAACCCCCAGATGCCACCGAACAGCAATGGACCCACGGTGAGCCGAGCGGCTTTGCTGCGATAATATTTGGGTCTGGGTTTGAAACCCGCTTTCCGAAGATGACCTAGATATGGGGCGGGATAACCGCGCTCTTGCAAACCAGCATATTCCAACTCGGCCGTGGCGCGTCGGTACTTTTCTTCATAGTCGTTCATATTACCCATGTGGGTATTTCGATCTATGATTTCAACCTATTAGAGATTTTCCAACCACCCATCCACCCGCGCCCTGTTCACTCCGAAATCCTTGCGGCCAAACCGCAACCGGCCATGGATGCGCAGGGTGTCGCCGTCCTGTTGCGCGGTGGTGTAGTCCGGAAACCCAATGACTTTGGTGCGGGAGACATAAGTGATCATCCCATCCTCAACCGATCCGGCCAGCACGGTGGTTCGCGACGCTGCGCGGGCGATGGCATCAAATTCTGCCAGCCCGTTCGGCCCAGTCTCAACCACCCGCACCACGCCGGTTGGCATGTCCCGGTTTGCATCTCCGACCGGCGCGACGTGCCAGCGATCAGGATCAGAGGGGGTCAGACGAATATACGCCCCCAACAGAACAACCACTCCGACAATCAGCAAAAGCAGCACTTTTTTCATCCCTGTCCCGTCCCTTGTGCCCCAACCTATTTGCAAAGCGCACCGAGGCAAGCCGCCCTACCGTGACGTCACTCCGGGCAGGATGCACAGCAACTCGAACAACAGGTTCGCCGCCGTAAGCGCCGTGTTGCCGGATGGGTCGTAAGGCGGAGAGACCTCGACCAGATCACAGCCCACGACGTTCGCCCCACCCAGCGCATGGATCAGTTGCAGCGCCTGCGGTGTGGTCAGACCGGCAATCTCGGGCGTGCCGGTGCCGGGGGCGAAAGACGGGTCCAGACTGTCGATGTCGTAGGTGATGTAGAGGGGATGATCGCCGACCTCTTTCCGGATCATCGTGCCGATGCCGGTCAGGTTCTGCTGCCACAGCTCCCAGGCCGGGAACTGTTTGAAGCCCCAGCCCTTTGCCTCGGTAAAGTCGCTTGCAGCGTATCCCGAGCCCCGGATGCCGATCTGATAGGTCTTTTCGGGAACGATCAGCCCCTCTTCGTAGGCGCGGCGCAGGATGGTGCCGTGGGTCTCGCGCTCGCCGAACATCTCGTCGTTCACGTCCGAATGGGCATCGACATGAACCAGCGCGACGGGGCCATGTTTGGCCGCCACCGCCCGCAGGATCGGCAGGGTGATCGAGTGATCGCCCCCCATCGCCACAGGGGTCACGTCCTGCGCCAGAATACCGTCATAGCTTTCGCGGATGATCTTCAGGCTCTCGGACAGCGAAAACGTATTGATCGCCAGATCACCGATATCGGCAATCTGCAGACTGTCAAACGGCGCGGCGGAATTGGCCATGTTATAGGGCCGGATCATCGCGCTTTCGGCGCGGATCTGCTTGGGGCCGAACCGCGTGCCCGACCGCCACGAGGTGCCGATATCCATCGGTATCCCCAGCACTGCCACGTTCAGCCCCGCCAACGACGCCGCCTGAGGCAGCCGCATGAACGTATTCGGCCCGGAAAACCGCGCCAGATCATTGCCGCTGATGGGTTGGTTAAACTCGGTCATGCCCCTATGCCTCCTGTCCGGTCTTTTGGTTAACCTGATAGCGGAAGGATGGCTAACCAAAGGTTAAGGCCTCAGCTTGTTCCACCCCAGCAGACAAATAATCTGCGTCGCAACATGCGCCCCGGCAATCGCCGTCGCGCCCGAGGTGTCAAAGGGCGGAGAGACCTCGACCACGTCGCCGCCCTTGATATTGATCCCGGCAATGTCGCGCAGAATGATCTGTGTCTGGATCGAGGTCAGCCCGCCCCAGACCGGCGTGCCTGTCCCCGGCGCAAAGGCCGGGTCCAGCCCGTCGATGTCAAAGCTCAGATAGACCGGGCTGTCACCCAGAATGCCCCTGATCTTCTGCGCCACGGCGGCGGGGCCGGCTTCGTAGACCTCGCGCGCGTCGATGATATTGACGCCCAGCGTATCCTCGTTCGTGGTGCGGATGCCCACCTGAACCGAGCGCTTCGGGTCCACGATCCCCGATTTCACCGCCTTGTAGAACATCGTCCCGTGATCGACGCGGGACATGTCGTCATCGGCCCAAGTGTCGGTATGGGCATCGAATTGCAGCAGCGATATCGGCCCGTATTTCTCGGCATAGGCCTTCAGGATCGGAAAGCTGATATAGTGATCCCCGCCCAAAGCGACCGAGGCGACATCGGCGGCCAGAATGGTTCGGATATGATCGGTCAGCGTGTCGGGGAAGGCCGGGATGTTGGCATAGTCATAGGCCATGTCGCCGTAATCGACGATTGCCAGTTCGCTCAGCGCATCAAACGGCCAGCCGTAGGGCGCATCGGGTGATTGCAAAGAGCTGGCCTCGCGGATGGCACGTGGTCCCAGACGGGTGCCGGGGCGGTTGGTGACGGCCTGATCGAACGGCACCCCGGTGACCGCTATGTCGACGCCTGCAAGGTCCTTGGTGTAAAGCCGCCGCAGGAACGAGGTCGCCCCGCCGAACGTATTCTCATAGGACAAGCCTTTGAGGTCCGGGTTGGTGAACGCCTCATCCACCTGATTTTTCGCATCTTCCAATGCCATCTTGTCTTTGGTCCTCTTCCTGCTCAGCCCACCGGCTGCGCCTTTTCCACGATCCGGGCAAAGAACGAGGCCCCGATCGGTGAGATTTCATCGTTGAAATTGTATTTGGGGTGATGCGGGCTTGGCCCTTCGCCCTGCCCCAGAAACAGGTAAGCTCCGGGCCGGGCCTGCAGCATGTACGAGAAATCCTCGGCCCCCATCTCGCGCCCGGTATGGTCGACCACCCTGTCTGCCCCGGCCACATCGCGCGCCACCTCGGCAGCAAATCCGGCCTTGTCGGCATCGTTGATGGTGGCCGGGTAATTCCGTTCGTATTCCAGCCGCGCTTCGACCCCGTACGAGGTCGCCTGCCCCTGCACGATCTGCTCCATCCGCTCCATCACCATCTTCTGCACGGCCGGATCAAAAGTCCGCACCGTGCCGTTGATGTAAGCGGTGTCGGGGATCACGTTGTTCACCGTCCCGGTGTGAATCTGCGTCACCGACACAACCAGATCGTCCAGCGCATAGTGATTGCGGCTGACAATCGTCTGGATCGCCTGCGCGATACCGCAGGCCGCCATCACCGGATCGCGGGTTTCATGCGGCATGGCCCCGTGGCCGCCGCGGCCCTGAATATGCACTTCGAACGTATCGACAGCGGCCATGATCGGCCCCGGCGTTGTGTGGAACGATCCCAGATCGAAACCCGGCGCGTTGTGCAGCGCATAGACCTGAGAAATGTTGAACCGGTCCATGATCCCTTCATCGACCATCACGCCGGCCCCGCCGCCCTCTTCCTCGGCGGGCTGAAAGATCAGCGCGACGCGGCCCGCGAAATTGCGCGTCTCGGCCAGATAGCGCGCGGCGCCCAGCAGCATCGTGGTATGCCCGTCATGGCCGCAGGCATGCATCTTGCCGGGGTATTTCGAGGCATAGGGCACGCCGGTTTCTTCGGGGATCGGCAGCGCATCCATATCGGCGCGCAGGCCAATTGTCGGCCCCTCACCCTGTCCGTTGATGATCGCGACGATCCCGGTCTTGGCGATCCCCTCGTGCAGCTCATCCACGCCGAACTCGCGCAGCCGGTCCGCCACAAAGGCCGCGGTTTCATGGCATTCGAACTCCAGTTCCGGGATCGTATGCAGGTGCTGGCGCCACGTGGCCATATCGGCGGCGAAATCGGCAATTCGGTTCACGACGGGCATATGGGGTGGACTCCTGATCCAAGCTGCGGGATGGATGCATCAGACACCGGAACAAGGGGCTTCGCAATGGCTGAAAATCCGCTGATCCACGACTCGGATGCTGGGATCGAGCGTCTGCTGGAAATCATGCGCCGGTTGCGCGATCCCAAGACGGGCTGCCCCTGGGATATCGAACAGGATTTCGGCACCATCGCCCCCTACACGATCGAAGAAGCCTATGAGGTCGCAGACGCCATCGAACGGCAGGCTTATGACGAGCTGAAGGGCGAATTGGGCGACCTGCTGTTCCAATCCGTGTTCCACGCCCAGATGGCCGACGAGGCCGGGCATTTCACCTTTCAGGATGTGGTGCGCACCATGTCCGACAAGATGGTCGCGCGGCACCCGCATGTGTTCGGCGACGAATCCCGCGAGAAATCGGCGGAACAGCAGACGGTTGACTGGGAAACCATCAAAGCGGCAGAGCGTGCGGGCAAGGAACAGAAAGGCGCTTTGGACGGTGTCGCCGCCAACCTGCCCGCCCTGCTACGTGCCCATAAATTGCAGAAACGTGCCGCCCGTGTGGGGTTCGACTGGCCCGATGCCAGCCATGTGCTGGCCAAGATCACCGAGGAAGCCGCCGAACTGGAAGAGGCCCGCAACAGCAAGGATGCAGACGCGCTCGAGGACGAGTTTGGCGACCTGCTGTTCGTCATGGTCAATCTTGGCCGCCATCTGGGCATCGAACCCGAGGCCGCCCTGCGCCGCACCAACGCCAAGTTCACCCGCCGCTTTGAACAGGTCGAGGCGCGGCTGGCTGCGCGGGGCAAACTGCCGACGGACAGCACGCTGGAGGAAATGGATGCCCTCTGGGACGAGGTCAAAATCGAAGAACACCGCGCCAACGGCAAACTCCCGCCCGCCCGGGTCAACAGCGCGCGGGGCGGTGCTTAAAACGGCTGGACAAGTGCTGCGACACTTGCGAGTGTCCGCGCTTCAAGACCCCGGAGGCAGAGCATGGCACCCCGCAAGATCATCATCGACACCGACCCCGGACAGGACGACGCCGTCGCGATCCTGCTGGCGCTGGCCAGCCCCGAAGAGATCGAGGTGCTGGGCATCACCGCCGTCGCCGGAAACGTGCCGCTGGAGCTGACCGCCAAGAACGCGCGCATTGTCTGTGAACTGGCCGATCATGCGCATATCCCTGTCTATGCCGGATGCGACCGTCCGCTGAACCGCCCTTTGGTGACCGCGGAACATGTGCATGGCAAAACCGGGCTGGACGGCCCCGTCCTGCCCGACCCTCAGATGCCGCTGGCCGAAGGGCACGCGGTGGACTTCATCATCGACACGCTGCGAGCGCAGGAACCGGGGACCGTGACGCTGTGCCCGCTGGGGCCGCTGACCAATATCGCGACCGCCTTTCAGAAAGCGCCCGATATCGTTGACCGGGTTCAGGAAATCGTCCTGATGGGCGGGGCGTATTTCGAGGTCGGGAACATCACCCCGGCGGCGGAATTCAACATCTACGTCGATCCGGAAGCCGCTGATATCGTGTTTAAATCCGGCGCTCATATCGTGGTCATGCCACTGGATGTCACCCATGATGCGCTGGTCACGCCACATCGCAACGACGCATTCCGCGCTCTGGGGTCCAAGGTCGGCCATGCCGTTGCCGAGATGACCGATTTCTTTGAACGCTTCGACAAAGAAAAATATGGCTCGGAAGGCGCGCCACTTCACGATCCCTGCGTGACCGCCTACCTGATCTGCCCCGAACTGTTCTCGGGCCGCCACATCAATGTCGAGATCGAAACCCAGTCAGAATTGACCCTGGGCATGACAGTGGCCGACTGGTGGCGGGTCACGGACCGCGCGCCCAATGCCATGTTTATGGGCGACGTGGACGCCCAGGGCTTTTTCGACCTGCTAACAGAAAGGCTGGCCCGACTATGAGCGCCGCCCTCCGCCTTGCCCGCCCCGAAGATCTGGACCGCCTGATGGCGCTGGTGTCGGCCTTTCACGCTGAACAGGGTATCGAACAGGATGCGGACCAGCGCCGCGATGCTTTGCTGCCGCTGCTCGAGGGCATCCCCCACGGCTGCGTCTATCTGATCGGTCCGGGCCGTGCGCCGCTTGGCTATATCATCCTGACCTTCGGCTGGTCGGTCGAATTCGGAGGGATGGACGGCTTCATCGACGAAATCTACATCCGCCCCGCCGTTCGTGGCCGCGGGATCGCGACCGAAGTATTGCTGGATCTCCCCAAAGCGCTGGCCGAAGCCGGCCTGACTGCCCTGCATCTGGAAGTGGACCGCAAGAACGAGTCCGCGCAAAAGCTGTATCTGCGTACCGGTTTCAAACCCCGTGACCGGTATATGCTGATGAGCCGGAAGCTCTGATAGCGTCACGGGCGGGGCACGCCCCGCCGGAT
Source organism: Ruegeria sp. F5 (assembly GCF_056533845.1). Taxonomy (NCBI): domain Bacteria; kingdom Pseudomonadati; phylum Pseudomonadota; class Alphaproteobacteria; order Rhodobacterales; family Roseobacteraceae; genus Ruegeria; species Ruegeria sp. F5. The sequence goes on from NZ_JBQFOU010000002.1 coordinate 168,715, forward strand.
TGCCATCGGATCAGCGGGATTCCCCACGGAAAATCATCGACTGATTATAGCTCATTTCATGGACGGGATCGTCCGCCGACACCTGTTGTCCGCTGATCGGGTACGTGCCGGGTGCGGAGCATGCCGCCAGAAAAACAGTGGCGATAACTGATGCTACGAGAATGAATTTCGAACCAGTCATGTTGTTCCCCTTTTCTGTAATACAGTCAGGATAGGAAACAGTGCGCTTTCGCTAATAGGTAAAAGTTCACACAAAAGTTAGATAAAATCTTCTGCTGCAAGGGTTATTCGCGATTTTCGGCTGAAAAACAAAGGCTAACGGAAACAATTTATTTTTACCTCTTCCTCGCGGGCACTGCGATTTCCGCGCAAAAATTCCCCCAGAAGTGACAGGACCGCGAAAACTTCCCGCAAAGCGTGAGCGTATTTTCCCGGCCCGCCCAAAACAAACGCCGGGCCGCTTTGCAGCGATCCGGCGTTCTGGATTCCAACTTGGTCCGCCGACTAGTCCGGGGACCACAGCACCACTCAGCGCTTCAGGATCGAAGCCCCGGCGTATTCGGCGACCTCGCCCAGCGACTCCTCGATGCGGATCAGCTGGTTGTACTTGGCCAACCGGTCCGACCGCGCCAGTGAACCGGTTTTGATCTGACCGCAATTGGTCGCCACGGCCAGATCGGCGATGGTGGCATCCTCGGTCTCGCCCGAGCGGTGGGACATGACGTTGGTGTACCGCGCGCGGTGGGCCATATCGACGGCGCGCAGGGTTTCGGTCAGCGATCCGATCTGGTTCACCTTGACCAACATCGAGTTGGCGCAGCCGCGCTCGATGCCTTCGGCCAGACGTTCCGGGTTGGTCACGAACAGGTCGTCGCCCACCAGTTGCACCTGTCCGCCGATGGCGTCGGTCAGCGCCTTCCAGCCGTCCCAGTCATCCTCGGACATGCCGTCTTCGATCGAGATGATCGGATAGTCGTTGACCAAAGCGGCCAGATAGGCTGCGTTTTCTTCCGAGGTCAGGGTGATGCCCTCACCAGCCAGAACGTATTTGCCGTCCTTGAAATACTCGGTGGCCGCGCAATCCAGAGCCAGGTGGATTTCTTCACCCGGTTTGTAGCCTGCTTTTTCGATGGACTTCAGGATGAAATCCAGCGCCTCGCGGGTACTGGCGATGTTGGGGGCAAAGCCGCCCTCGTCGCCCACACCGGTCGCCAGACCGGCGGCGGACAGTTCTTTTTTCAGCGTGTGGAATACCTCGGAGCCCATGCGCACCGCCTCGCGGATATTCGCGGCCGAGGTCGGCATGATCATGAATTCCTGAATGTCGATCGGGTTGTCGGCGTGTTCACCACCATTGATGATGTTCATCATCGGCACCGGCAGCACCCGGGCCGAAGTGCCGCCGACATAGCGATACAGCGGCTGCGTGGTGAAATCCGCCGCCGCCTTGGCGGTGGCCAGCGAAACGCCCAGAATGGCGTTGGCGCCAAGACGGCCCTTGTTCTCGGTTCCGTCCAGCTCGATCATCGCCTGATCGATGGCCACCTGCTCGGTCGCGTCAAAGCCCACCAGTTCCTCGGCAATCTCGCCGTTCACGGCTGCGACGGCCTCAAGCACGCCCTTGCCCAGATAGCGCGCCTTGTCGCCATCGCGCTTTTCCACCGCCTCATAGGCCCCGGTCGAAGCACCCGAGGGAACGGCGGCGCGGCCCATGGTGCCGTCTTCCAGAATGACATCCACCTCGACGGTGGGGTTGCCCCGGCTATCCAGAATTTCGCGTGCATGGATGTCGATGATCGTGCTCATGAGGCCCGTCCCTGTGGCTGACTTGGTTGCACGCCTCATAGCATTACCGGGTAAAAAGTAAACCATTTCCGTTATCGCTAACAACGACAGAGGCCGGTGTTTGCGCCAACCTGCGACGATCCGTCAGACCGTAACGGTCAATTCGCGCGCCAGCCTGCGTTCGCGGATAAAGGTGTACATGCCCGATCCGATGATCAGCGCCGATCCCGCAAAGGTCAGAAGATCGGGCCGTTCGCCGAACACCATCATCCCGGCGATGATCGAAAACAGCAGCCGCGTGTACCGGAACGGGATCACGACCGAAGCCTCGCCCACCCGCATCGCCAGGATGATACCGTAATAGCCAAACACCCCGAACGACAGCGCCCCGGCATAAAGCCACAGGTGCCCCGGCAACAGCGGCGAGACCGAGCCCGGTGTCGTGATCATCAGACCCGCGCCCACAACAGCCAGCGCCAGATAGGCCTGCATCGCCACCACAGACGAGGCGACGCTGTGGTCAATCTTGCGGGTGATCAGGTCGCGCGCCGCCACGGCGACAACGGCGACAACGACATAGAGCGTATCCGCGTCAAATGCCTCGAGCCCCGGGCGGATGATCATCAGTACGCCGACAAAGCCGACACCGATGGCGCTCCAGCGGCGCCAGCCGACCTGCTCGCCCAGAAACAGGGCCGCGCCCGTCGTGGCCACCAGCGGCATGGCCTGAAACACCGCCGCAACGGTGGACAGATCGACCAGAGACAGGGACGTGACGAAAGCCACCGAGGCGGTCGCCTCGGCTACTGTACGAAACAACGGCAACGGACCCCAGGCACGGGCCGAGAAAATGCGTTTGCGGGTGACAAGCGACATGGTCAGGAAGATGCACATCGTGACCAGCCCCAGCACCAGCAGGATCTGCCCCGTCGATACCGTGACCGACAGTTCTTTGACAAAGACGTCCTCGATCGTGAAAGCGGCCATTGCGGCAATGACCAGCAGGATGCCGTTAACGTTGTTCATGTCGTGGTCCACAAAAAACGGCGGATGAATTCCCGCCTTGCCGGCACAACACCCCAGGCATGGGGTCTGTGGCAAGTATTATCCGGCCGAAATGGATGATTTCCTGTGATCCCGGCGATCCGGGGCCGTTATGGGTCAGTCCCGCTTGAGCGGTACCCCGTACAGTTCAAGCCGGTGGCCTTTCAGCTGATAGCCCAGCTTTTCCGCAATCTTTTCCTGCAGCGCTTCGATCTCGGGGTCGACAAATTCGATCACCTTGCCCGACTGCATGTCGATCAGATGGTCATGGTGATCCCGCTCGGCATCTTCATAGCGTGCGCGCCCGTCGCCGAACTCCAGACGTTCGAGAATCCCGGCCTCTTCGAACAGTTTCACCGTGCGGTAGACGGTAGCAATCGAAATTCCCGAATCCATGGCCGAGGCGCGCCCGTACAGTTCTTCGACATCGGGATGGTCCTCGCTCTGCTCCAGAACCTGCGCAATGGTCCGCCGCTGGCCTGTCATGCGCAGCCCTTTGGCTTCGCAACGCGCGATGATCGAATCCGTCATGATGCCCCTCAGGAACTACTCGGGTTTCTGTCTTAGTATGTCTGCGCGTCCAGCGCCACAGGGATTCGGTTCAAACCGGGCGGGATTCAGGCGCTGCGCCGCAAATCCGCCCAGACCGGAAGATGGTCCGAGGCGATATGCGCCGGGCGGTCTTCGTGTACGCCATGGGCCAGGGCCTCGACCCCCTGACCCAGCGCGATCCGGTCCAGCGCGCCCAATGGCTGCGCCGCCGGAAAGCTGGGTTTCGGTGGCAAAAACCGCATCTCGGGCGCAAGGTTGTCCAGCACCGGCTGGCGCGACCATTCGTTGAAATCGCCGGCCCAGACCGTCGGCATCCTGTCCAGAACCGAATCGCACCGCCTGAGATGCGAAATCTGCTGGCGCCGCGACGCCGGGATCAGCCCGAGATGCAGCCCCATCACCCGCAACGGCCCGATCTGAGTGTCAAATTCGACCCGCACCGCACCACGCGGCTCCAGCCCCGGCAGGTCGTGATGCGCCGTCTGACGCACCGAGATCCCCTCGCCCCGCCAGATCACCGCGTTGCCGTGCCACCCCAGACTGCCCGCGCCGCCCAGATCGACGATCTGCCACCCGGCCTCATCCAGCATGAAATGCGGCAGTGCCGCTGGCCGGGGCGGCAGGCGTTTGTCGGCCTCCTGCAGCACCACGATGTCGGCCTGCATCTTGTCCAGCACCAGCAGGATGCGCTGCGGCTGACGGCGGAAATCCAACCCGACGCATTTCTGGATATTGTAGCTGGCAAGGCGCAGGGTGCGGGAACTGGTCATGGGCATCCGGTTTAACAATCAAGTGCAAGGGTGCCAAACTCGACGCCATACGCAACCGGATTTTGCAACACTTTGCCTTTTCGATGACCGCGCATCGGGAACTTCACCCTATGCACACAGAAACGACATAAAACCATGTACAGATCGGTATGCACCGTTAAACTGCACCAAAAAAAGGGGATGCAGGGTTGGACGTTAATTCCAGGTTCGCGACGATGGTCATCGCCGATATTTCGGGAAGCACACCGCTGTACAAGGCGGTGGGCGATGATGAGGCGCAGCGGCTGCTTCAGCTTGAAATCGACCGGCTGCGGACGGTCATGCTGGAGTTCGGCGGCATACCGGTTGGCCAGAAAGGCGACGATGTCCTCAGCTATTTCGACGACCCGGATGCGGCGGTCTATGCGACCCTGCAGATGATCGAGCGCCCGGTCGAAGCGCCGGTGTCCGTTCATGTTGGTGTGCATAGCGGGCCGATCGTTGTTGCCGAGCGGGGTATCTATGGCGAGGCCGTCAACGTCACCGCCCGCCTGTCCACCGCCGCCAACCCGCGCGAGGCCTGTATCAGCGACGATGTGGCCTCGATGCTGTCTCCGAAACTTCGGCAGCTTCTCAAACCGCTCGGCGGGCTCACCCTGAAAGGGCTGAGCGAGCCGGTTACGGCATATTCGCTGGTCAACTCTGTACTGGACCCGTCAACGCAAACCCGCCTGCCGCTGGATTTCGGCAGGACCGAAAGCAACCTGCAGACCGGGGATACCCTGACTTTGATTCTCAGCTACAAGGATCGGGCCTGGCGGTGCCGGGGCGATGGTGAGTTCAAACTGGGCAGGTCGTCCGACTGCGACGTGGTGTTGCCGCAGCCATGGGTTTCAAGGCTGCACGCCGTTCTGAGCATGAAAAATGGCAAGCTGTTTCTGACGGATCGCAGCACCTCGGGCACCTATGTCAAATCGGAAGGCGGGCAGGAAATTCAGTTGAAACGCGAAACGATCATGCTGACCGGCGGCGGCTTGATTTCGCCCACCCTGCCCATCGAACAGTCCGAGGCCTGCCTGCGGTTCGACATAATCGGCCGCCCTCAGGTTCCGCAGAACGTCGCCTGAACCACCTCATTCGCCGCCGGGGGCCGCGTCAGGTCGGTCTGGTCCGGTTGATCCTCGTAAGGGTTCGCGAGCACCGTGTTCAATCGGTGGAACGGTCCGTAGTCGCCGGTGACAGCAGCGGTGATCATCTGTTCGATCCGGTGATTGCGCGGGATGTAGGCCGGGTTGGCTAAGGCCATGACCCGGTGCGGGTCAGCCTCGCGCTGAAGCCGGGCCTGCCAGCCCTCTGACCAGCTGTCAAAAGCGCCGGGATCGGTGAACTGGTCCCGCGCTTTGCCGCCGCCCAGCGCCCGGAACGTATTGGTGAAATCGGCCTGATTCTGCGCCATGCGGGTCAGCAGGTCCGAGATCATCGCAAGGTCGCCATCTTCGGGCGCTGAAAGACCGATCTTCGCGCGGAACCGTATCAGCCAGTTCTGCTGCAGCAGGTCTGGCATCGCGTGGATGACCTCGGTGGCTTCCTCGACTGCGGCCTCTTTATCCTCGTATTGCTGGATCAGCGCTGTCGCCAGTTGGGCGAGGTTCCATACGGCGATGTCCGGCTGGTTGGAATAGGCATAGCGCCCCATCTGGTCGATCGAACTGTAGACCGTATTGGGATGGTAGCTGTCCATAAAGGCACAAGGCCCATAGTCGATGGTTTCCCCGGCAATCGAGCAATTGTCGGTGTTCATCACCCCGTGAATAAAGCCAACGCTCATCCACCCGGCGATCAGCCGCGCCTGCGCATCCCGCACCGCACGCAGCAGACCCATCGGGCCTTTGGCCTCGGGGTAATGGCGGGCGATGGCGTAGTCGGTCAGGCGCCGCAAGCTGTCCAACTGCCCGCGCGCCGCGAAGACCTGAAACGTGCCCACACGCAGGTGGCTTTGCGCCACACGGGTCAGAACCGCGCCGGGCATCGGGCCTTCGCGCAGAACCACCTCACCCGTTTCAACGGCGGCCAGTGCGCGGGTGGTCGGGATGCCCAGCGCATGCGTGGCCTCGGACACTACGTATTCCCTCAGAACCGGCCCCAGCCAGGCCCGCCCGTCCCCTTGCCGCGAGAACGGCGTGGGGCCGGAACCTTTAAGCTGAATGTCACGGCGGATACCGTCGGTCCCGATGGTCTCGCCCAACAAAACGGCGCGTCCGTCGCCAAGCTGCGGGTTATAGTGACCGAATTGATGCCCGGAATAGAGCTGCGCCAGCGGCTCGGCCCCTTCGGGCAGGGTGTTCCCGGCAAAGGCCTCGGCCATTTCCTGCACGTCACCGGGCGAGACCCGCAACAGCCGCGCGAGGTCGTCATTGAACGCGATCATCTGCGGCGCGCGCACCGGAACAGGGGCTTGCCGTGCAAAGAACCCGTCCGGCAGGCGGGCGTAGGAGTTATCAAAAGGGATCGTCAGGGTCATGTCGCAAACATATGCCCCCTGCGCATGATTGCCATAGCGGATCGCGCGCTTGCGTGCATAATCGCCCTGAACCACGAGGCCCCCATGACCGCTGACCAGATCATCGACCACCTGAACCTGCAACAACACCCCGAAGGTGGCTGGTTCAAAGAGACCTGGCGCGCCGACAATCCGGGCCGCGCCACCGGGACCTGTATCTATTTCCTGCTCAAGGCCGAAGAAAACAGCCATTGGCATCGGGTCGATGCGACCGAGATTTGGTTGTATCACGCTGGTGCGCCGTTGGTCCTGTCGCTGAGCGAATCCGACACAGGGCCTGCCAGCGACCACCTGCTGACGCCCGACCTGTCCCAAGGCGCGCCGCAAGTGATCGTGCCCAAAGGTCATTGGCAGGCTGCGCATAGTACCGGCGACTATACTCTGGTAAGCTGCACCGTCTCACCGGGGTTTGAGTTCGAAGGCTTCGAACTGGCCGCCCCGGATTTCGATATCCCGAAGGGTTAAAAGATGGATCACCGCGCCCTGATCGCCGCAATTCCGCCCGAAGCAAAAGATCGTCTGCAAAAACGGTCCGATGCAGCAGGTCTGAAGCATCTGGCGCTGTATTTCGGGGCGCTCGCCGTGACCAGCACCGGGATCGCCGCGCAAATCCCGCTGTGGCCGCTGCTGATCCTGCCGCAGGGGATTTTGTTCGTCTTCCTGTTCACGCTCAGCCACGAATGCACCCACAAGACGCCGTTCAGAACCGAATGGCTGAATGACACGGTTGGGCATCTGGTCTCGGTGCCCATCGCCCTGCCCTTTACGTGGTTCCGGTATTTCCATCTGGCGCATCACAAATGGACCAATCATCCGCAGAAAGACCCCGAGTTGGACGGCAAACCGCGCCCCGACAGTTGGCGCAGCCTGATCGTTTACCTCAGCGGATGGCCTTACTGGTCCGGCATGGCGCAGACCCTTCTGCGCAACGCCGCCGGAAAGATTGACGCGCCCTACCTGCCCGCCCGCCAGCATCGCGCCATCCGGGCCGAGGCGCGGGTTCTTCTGGCGCTCTATGCCCTCGCAGCGCTCAGCCTGTTTTATACGTCCGTCTTGTTCTGGCTGTGGCTGCTGCCCGTGCTGATCGGCCAGCCCTTTCTGCGCCTCTACCTGCTGGCAGAGCACGGGCTGTGCCCGCCCGTCGCCAACATGCTGGAAAACTCGCGCACCACCTTCACCAACCGGATCGTTCGGTTCGTGGCGTGGAATATGCCCTATCATGCGGAACACCATGCGTTCCCTAACGTGCCGTTCCACCAACTGCCCGCCTTCCATGGCTGGACGCAGGCGCATCTGAAATCCACTTCGGACGGCTATACCGAATTTGCGGCCGACTACGCGCGCACCTTGAAGACCTGAGACCCGCGTTATTCCTTACGCTCTTTCGCACGCAGAATCGCGGTCAGAAGCGGAACCAACAGGGCCGGCAGAGACCCCAGAGGGTTCGCACCGATGCTTTTGACCGCCTGAACAACCTCACGTGCCTCAACCGCCAGTTCTTCCAGCTCATCCTCGATATCGGCGATGGCCATGTCGCGAACCTCGACCGCCGGGGCGATCTCATCCTCGACATTCGTGCGTTTTGCAAACAGCACAAGCAGCACGGCCAGCAGCAGGTTGGCCAGCGACAGAACAGCGGCGGAGGCCCCCGAGGACATCCATGTTTTCAGCATAAAGAACAGCGCGACATCCAACAGAACCAGACCTGCAAGGGCCGAGATTCCCGCCAGGACCATCAGAATGGTCTGCTGTTGCATGACGGCAAAACGGCGGCGCGTGATCAGGCGTTCGGTGCGATAGATCGTTGTCAGGTTTTTGCTGAGTCTGTTCATGTCCCGTATCCTAACTGCGCGCGCGGCCAACGACATATCCAAGGGTAAAGGCAATCAGCAAAGCGGTGATCGGGTACTGCTTCTGCAGCCTGCCGAATTCTTCGACCACATCCTCGCCCAGCGCTTCGGCCTTTTTTAGGTCTATGCCGTGCTCTTCCAACAGTTTCCGAATCTCGTCCGCCGTTTTCAAAGGCGGCGAGGCTTCGGGCCTCGGAGGTTCCTCAGCCTTTGCCTCCAACGTCGCGTTGCGCGCGCGAAGCGCGTTCAGCTCAGCTTCCAGTTCCGCCTTGGTCGCCATCAATACCCACCTTCAATATGCCCGGATCAGACCGCGCCCTAACCCTTGCACATCATTGCGGTTTTTTGAACTGCTGTTCTGTGGCGGTTCCTGCAAAGCGGTTCAGACAGCGCGATCCATCGACACTGCGCTGACAACCCCGCCGCCCACTAAAGCCCGCACACCAGTCGTTCCGGGGCACGAGGTCGGCAGCCCGCGCGCCACGCGCACAGCGAGATAGGCAAAGGCTTGGGCTTCCAGCATGTCGCCGTCCAGACCAACCGTCTCGACCGGTTCGACCGGGCAGTCCAACGCGGCCCGCAGCATCTCCATCAGCACCGGGTTATGACGCCCGCCGCCTGTCACCAGCAGCCGCGCGGGCGGCTTGGGGCAATGCTCCATCCCCTGCACCACCCCGGCGGCACACATGCCGGTCAGCGTGGCGACAGCATCGGCATCGCTGAGTTCCTGCACCAGCCCGATCATCTCGGCAAAGTCGTTGCGGTCCAGCGACTTCGGCGGCATGCGGGCAAAGAACGGCTCGGCCAGGAACAGTTCCAGCGCGCCGGTCTCGACCGTCCCTCCGCGCGCAACCGCACCGTCGCGATCCATCGGCAGGCCCAGCCGCACCTGCATCAGATCATCGACCGGCGCATTGGCTGGGCCGGTGTCGAAAGCCAGCAGTGCCCCCGGCATCTCGGGCCCGTCAAAGGACGGGTCCACATAGGTCAGGTTGCCGACACCGCCGAGGTTCAGAAAGCACAAGGGTTCCTCTGCCCCGATCCACTTGGCGCAGGCAAAATGGAAGAACGGCGCAAGCGGCGCGCCCTCGCCCCCCATTTTCACATCGTCGCTGCGAAAGTCCCAGACCACCGGCAGGCCCAGCGCCTGCGCCAGACCAAAGCCATCGCCCACCTGCAGTGTCCCCCGCCCGCGCGGCTCATGCGCAAGGGTCTGGCCGTGAAAGCCGATCAGGTCGACATCTTCGAATTCCGACAGCGCCTCGGCATGGGCCAGCGTCACCAGTTCCGCCGCCGCATCGACCTGCGGCCCGCTCCACTGTCCAAGCGCGGCGCGCAGTTGGGCACGCTCGGCCTCAGAATAGGCGCGATAGCCGCTTTCGCCGAACCCGAATATCCGGTGCCCGTCGGTTTCCACCACGGCGGTATCCACCCCGTCCAGCGAAGTCCCCGACATCGCGCCCAGCGCCCGGATCGCCTTGTTCGTCTTGATGGCCAGGCCCACGCCTCTCTCCTGCTTGGTGATGTGGATTTTCGCAGGGGCATTACACCCTTGGGTTGCGACCCGATCAAACTGCAACCTATCCGCGGCCCATGGCAAGGGCCTTGCGCCGCATCCTTCCGCTTTTTTCGCCGCCTGCGCCCCGGGATCAACACCAAAGCCCCAATCCCATTGCAGAAAATCGATATCTGAGCCAGCATTGAGGGAAAGCGGGACACCAATACAGTCGTGCGAAGAGAAAGAATGGGACAACCCGAGACGTCAAAGCAAACGCGAACGGTTGAAAACCGGAACTACCAGTTGATCTTCTGGTCGGGGGCGCTATCGACCATCGGGTCGCAACTGGTCAACCCGCGTCTGGTGCTGCCGTTCCTGTACCTCGCCCTGGGTGCGCCTACGTTTATCGCGGGTCTGCTGCTGCCTTGCGTGACCGGTGCCCGCCTGATTGCCGAGATTTTTGTTTCACCCTTCATCAACCGTGTCACGCGGGCGAAGCTGGCCGTCTACATACCCAACATCCTGACCGGGGTGATCCTGTCCATCGTGGCGCTTTTTGCGACCAACCTGCCGCAGGTTTTGGTCGTTCTTCTTTTCCTGACCACGGCGGCCATCATGGGCCTGTGTCAGGGGCTGTCCAGTCTCGGCACCAGCCAGATTTATGGCGTCTCGGTGCCGGATGCCAAGCGCAACCGGATGGTGTTTGCGCAGGCCACCATCTCGGGCACTTTGGCGATTGTCGTTGTCTGGGTGACGAAAGACCTTCTGGTTTCGGAAGAACCCATGCAGCGTCATATCGTCGTCATGTGGTGCGGCGTTGTCGCCATGTTCGCCGCCGGGATCAGCTTTGCCGGTGTGCGCATCTTCGAGGAAGACCAGCCGCCCAACCCTGCTGCCGCCGCCAAACCCAAACCGCTGGCCGAACTGGCGACAGGCTTCAAGACCGGCATGGGCTATCCCTGGTACCGCAAGTTCCTGTTCACCCGGCTGCTGTTCGTATCGGTCGAACTTGCAATGCCCTTCTACACCATCCACGCCGCCACCTATCACGTGGGCACGAAGCACTCGCTGAGCTACTTCGTGATCGGAGCCAGCGCAGGCGTCGTGATCGGCTCGATCATCTGGGGCTGGCTCAGCGGGCGGATTTCCGTGAAGCCGGTGATGTGGCTGGGATGCCTGATCTCGACCCTGTCGGCGGTGTTGGCGCTGGCATTCACCTTTATGGGCTATGCGCAGAACGTCTGGCTGTATGCGGCGGTGATCCTGCTGTTGTCGCTGGGCGGCAACGGCGTAATCTATGGTCGCTACCTGTATGTCATCGAAATGACCAACGAGAACGAGCGCCCCTATCTCGTCGCCCTCGGGGATGTCACCGCCGGCCTGGTCGGCATCGCCTTTGCAGCAGTTCTGGGGGCCGTGGCACATCTGCACGACCCGGTCACGCCGATCTTCGTGCTGGCGGCGTTGAACCTGATTGCGATGGTGTTTGCCTTCCGCCTGCCGCCGACCAAAAGCTGAGCTCTGCACGTTAAAACGGGCAAATGCACCTTTTACTTGGCATTGCACGGCCCTATACGTTGCCGCGCAACATTAACCCAAAGGGCACGATATGACCTACCACCCCAAATCGGATTTCATCGCCACGATGATCGAGCGCGGCTTTCTCGCCGACTGCACCGATTATCAGGGCCTTGACGACGCGCTGATCAGTGGGGTGCAAACAGCTTATATCGGCTATGACGCCACGGCTCAGTCGCTGCATGTGGGCCATCTGATGAACATCATGGTTTTGCGCTGGCTGCAAAAGACCGGCCACAAGCCGATCACCCTGATGGGCGGCGGGACGACCAAGGTGGGCGACCCCTCGTTCCGGTCGGACGAACGCCCCTTGCTGGGCCCCGAACAGATCGACGCGAATATTGCGGGCATGAAGCAGGTGTTCTCGAAATACCTGTCCTATGACGACAGCGAGACCGGCGCGCTGATGCTGAACAATGCCGAATGGCTGGACAGCCTGAACTACCTCGATTTCCTGCGCGATATCGGGCGGCATTTCTCGGTCAACCGGATGCTGTCGTTTGAATCGGTGAAATCGAGGCTGGACCGGGAACAATCGCTGAGCTTCCTCGAGTTCAACTACATGATCCTGCAGGCCTATGACTTCCTTGAACTGAACCGCCGCTATGGCTGCGTTCTGCAGATGGGCGGCTCGGACCAATGGGGCAACATCGTCAACGGCATCGACCTGACCCGCCGCGTGCTGGATCACGAGATCTATGGCCTGACCACGCCCCTGCTAACCACCAGCGATGGGCGCAAGATGGGCAAAAGCCAAGGCGGCGCGGTGTGGCTGAACGGCGATATGCTGTCGTCCTATGAGTTCTGGCAGTTCTGGCGCAACACCACCGACGCCGATGTGGGCCGGTTCCTGAAAATCTTCACCGAACTGCCCGTCGACGAATGCGACCGTCTGGCCGCGCTGCAGGGGTCCGATATCAACGAGGCCAAGATCCGCCTCGCCAACGAGGTCACCACCCTGCTGCACGGGGCCGAGGCCGCCGCAACCGCCGAGGCCACCGCCCGAGAGGTGTTCGAAAAAGGCGGCGTGGGCGGGGATCTTCCGACCCTGACGCTGACCGCCGATGACGTGCCCGTGTCGATCGTGCAACTGATCGTGAAATCAGGTCTGGCGAAGTCGGGCAAAGAGGCCAAACGCCTGATCGCCGAGAACGGTGCCAAACTGGACGATGCGCCGCTGACCGATGCGGGGCTGATGATTGACGCAGGCGCGCTGACTTCGCCCATCAAGCTGAGCGCGGGCAAAAAGCGTCACGCGCTGGTGCAGCTGGGCTAAGCAGTCCGAATATCGACACAGCAACGGCCACCCCTTGGGTGGTCGTTGTGGTTTCAGAAGGAAGCGGCTCAAACCGGCTTAAAGCTTGCCGCTACCCCTGCCGGGCTTGCCGCCGCCGCTTTCATCGTCATTGGCGTTGTTGCCGCGTCCGGGGCTGCTGCCTTCCGAGCCGTTTCCGTGGCCATTGTTGCCTTTACCGCCACCTTTACCTTTGCCGGGGCCATCACCGCCCTTGCCTTTACCGGGGCCGTCGCCGCCTTTACCGCCACCTTTGCCCTTGCCGGGTCCGTCGCCGCCCTTGCCGCCGCCTTTGCCGGGCTTGCCATCACCTGGCTTGCCACCGCCATCGCCCGGCTCGCCGCCGTCACCGGGGCCATCATTGCCGCCACCGTCGCCGGGGCCATCGTTGCCACCACCGTCACCGGGGCCATCGTTGCCGCCACCATCACCGGGGCCGTCATTGCCACCACCATCGCCGGGACCATCGTTACCGCTGCCGTCACCAGGACCCGCGTTACCACCGCCGCCGGGAGTGTCATTGCCGCCCCCGCCTGCGTCCGCAACCTGACCGGCCCCTGACGAGTTGCGATCAGAACTACGATCCTCTCCCAAAGTGCTGGCCGCGTTCGAAATGCTCGCCGTCGGCAGGTCCGTCAGCAACGCCGCCAGACCCGGGCATTGCGCTCCGGTCACAGTCAGGGTTGTTTCGAAATCGGACCGGCTCTGAAGCCGCTCCAGAAAGCTGGGCGTGACCTGCGCGCAATCGCACAAGGCGGCATAGTCACCCGCGTTTGCGTAATCCCGCGCGGTTTTCCAGTTGCAGGTTTCAGGTGCCGCAGCCGCACTGCCCACCATCAGAATTCCCATAAATGGCACAGCCGTAAGCGCGCCCAATTTCTGCTTTGTACTCTTCGACATATCAGCACCTCGTGACCAAAAAGACACCCGACGTGACCGGGCAGTTCAGCACCGAGATGGCGATGTCGCGTGAAGCACCGCTAAAGGGTTTCTGAGGATATGTTTAGAATCCACCACCCCAATGGCTGACACCATCAAACATGTGGACACAGAGAGCTGAAATCAGTTATTGAACAATCGTTCATATACCTGCGAGGAGCCTGCCATGCACCTATCCGACACCGCTGCAATCATCACCGGAGGGGCGTCCGGTCTGGGCGAGGCCACGGCGCGCCACTTCGCGGCACAAGGCGCACAGGTCACGATCCTGGACCGGGACGCGACCCGCGGAACGCAGGTCGCCGAGGAAATCAACGGGCATTTTGCCCAAACCGATGTCACGCATGAGCCGTCCGTTGCCGAGGCAATCGCCCACGCGATGGACAAAATGGGCAAGATCACCGCCGCCGTGAACTGCGCCGGTATTGCCGTTGGGGCAAAGACCGTGGGCAAGGACGGGCCGCACCCGCTGGACGCGTTCCAGCGCACCATCGATATCAATCTGGTTGGCAGCTTCAACGTCTCGCGTCTGGCAGCGGCTGAGATGGCGAAGAACGACCCCGAACCGGACGGCGCGCGTGGGGTGATCATCAACACCGCCTCGATCGCCGCCTTTGACGGGCAAAAGGGTCAGGCAGCTTATGCGGCGTCAAAAGGCGGCGTGGTGGGCATGACCCTGCCGATGGCCCGCGATTTGGCCGCGACCGGCATCCGGGTGATGGCCATTGCGCCGGGCATCTTCATGACGCCGATGCTGGCCGGTCTGCCGGAAGAGATCCAGCAGCAACTCGCCGCCGATGTGCCCAATCCGCCGCGTCTGGGCGACCCGAACGAATACGGGCGGCTGGCGGGTTTTATCGTCGAGATGGGTTATCTGAACGGCGAGGTCATCCGCATCGACGGCGCGTTGCGGATGCGCTAGGCCTGCAGCATGACCGAGCGGGAAAAGATGGAAGCGGGCGCGTGGTATTGCTGCATTGACCCGGAACTTGAGGCGATGCGCGCCAAAGCGCGCCGCGCGGTGCATGCCCATAACACCTTCGATCCCGACGAACGGGGTGCGATGGCTCCCGCCCTGCGTTCAATATTCGCCCGCATCGGCACGGATTGCTTTCTCGAGGCCCCTTTTCACTGCGCCTATGGCGTGAACATCCATCTGGGCGACCGGGTCTATTTCAACGCCGGTTGCGTCATTCTGGATACGGCGCGGGTACTGATCGGGGATGGCACCATGTTTGGCCCCAACGCCCAAATCTATTGCGCACAGCACGCCAAAGACCCCGCCGAGCGCGCCCGTGGGCTGGAAATCGGCCTGCCGGTCAACATCGGTCGCAATGTCTGGATCGGCGGCAGCGCCATCCTGATGCCCGGCATCACAATCGGAGACAACGTCATCATCGGCGCGGGCAGCGTGGTGACACGGGATGTCAGCCCCGGCGCAACGGTCGTTGGCAATCCGGCCCGCCCCATTCGCTAGCGGCCCGCCGAGGCTTACCCGCCCTCGGCCTTTTCTTCCAGTATCAGCCATTCGTCTTCGGCCGCAGACAGCTTTGTCTGGCGCTCAACCAAGGCCTCGGTCGCTTTCTGGAACTTGACCGGCTCCCGCGTGAACAGCTCGGGGTCGGACATCAGTTCTTCCAGCTTGCCGATTTCGGCCTCAAGCCGTGCGATTTCAGCGGGCAGCTTCTCAAGCCGGTGCTTCTCCGAGAATGAAAGCCCCGCCTTCGGCTTCGCTTCCTGCATTACCTTCGGCTTGGAAGGCTTTGTTTTTTCTTCTTTCCTCTCAAAAACATCGCCGCGCTGCGCAATATAGTCGGTCCATCCCCCGGCATAGACCGTCGCCCGGCCATTGCCCTCCATCGCGATGGTCGTCGTCGCCACCCGATCCAGAAAATCCCGGTCGTGGCTGACCAACAGAACCGTGCCGTCATAATCGTCCAGCAATTCCTGCAACAGATCCAGCGTCTCGACATCCAGATCGTTGGTGGGTTCGTCCAGCACCAGCAGATTCGATGGCTTGGCCATCAGCTTGGCCAGCAGCAACCGCGCTTTTTCCCCGCCTGACAGTGACTTAACCGCCGCTCTTGCCTGCCGCTCGTCAAACAGGAACTCCTTGAGGTAACCGACAACATGCTTCGGCTGCCCGCCCACCATGACCTGATCGGCCTTGCCTGAAACCCGCATCTCGGGGTCGCCGGTCAGGCTGTCCCACAGGGTCATCTCGGGGTCCAGCTGCGCGCGGGTCTGGTCGAAGACGGCAATCTCCAGATTTGTGCCCAGCGTCACCGTTCCTTCATCCGGGGCCTCCTGCCCCAGCAGCATCTTCAGCAGGGTGGTCTTACCCACGCCGTTCGGCCCGACAAAGGCCACCCGATCCCCGCGCTGCGCCAGAAGGTTGAAGTTGCGCACGATCTGCTGATCACCAAACGCTTTCGAGACACCCTTGGCTTCGATCACCTTGCGGCCCGACTTGGGGCCCGATTCCAGCGACATCGCCGCCGATCCCTGCCGTTTGATCTGCGCCGCCTTCTCGGCCCGCAAGGCCTGCAACGCGCGCACGCGGCCCTGATTGCGCTTGCGGCGGGCGCTGATGCCTTCGACGGCCCATTTGGCCTCGGACTTGATCAGCCGGTTCAGCTTGTGCCGCTGCTGGTCTTCTTCCTCCCAAACCTTGTCGCGCCAGGCCTCGAACGCCTCAAACCCCTGCTCCTGCCGCCGAACGACGCCCCGGTCGATCCACAAGGTCGCGCGGGTCAAGGCACGCAGAAATGCCCGGTCGTGCGAGATCAGAACAAACGCCGCCCGCGTCGCGCCCAGTTCCCGCTCGAGCCACGCGATGGCTTCGATATCCAGATGGTTGGTGGGCTCGTCCAGCAACATCAGATCGGGCGCCTCGGCCATCAGCTTGGCCAGCGCCGCGCGACGCCTCTCCCCGCCCGAGGCTGTTTCGACCATACGCGCCGGGTCGAATTTCAGGCCCTCTCCGGCCCGTTCGACCTTATACAACTCCCCCGGCTCCAGACCGCTGGAGGCATAGTCACCCAGCGTCGCAAACCCGTCCATTGTCGGGTCCTGCTCCATATATCCAACGGATTTCCCCGGCGGAATCACGATGTCGCCCCGATCCGCCTCGACCAGACCGGCCATCACCTTCATCAGGGTCGACTTGCCCGACCCGTTGCGCCCCACCAGCGCCACCCGATCACCGGGCTGCACCACCAGATCAAGGCCGGAAAACACCGGTTCACCCCCGAAGGTCAGGGAAATGCCGGACATCTGCAACAAAGGAATTCTCGCCATGTCCGCCAGCTAAACCGGCGGGAACAACGCGTCAACGCCCCGGCTTCATCTTTTCAAAAATACTCAAATCACCCCGGCCACTGCCCGCAGCAAACGTTTCCGCGCCGGGGGAATCGCCCCGATCTCGAGCCCAGTAAACACATGCAGCGTGTTCATATGCCGATCCACCACCGCATGATCGCTGACCCAGCCCCCCATCATCAGATAGGTGCGCAATAGCGGAGGCATCCTCAGCATCGCCTTTTTCGCATCCGGCCTGCGGCGCAGACGGGCCGCAAAGCGGAAGACATGCGGCGCCTTGACCTGCGGCAGCCAGCGCTTGGGCCCCAGATGCCGGTGCTTGAGCATGGCGAACGCGTCCAGATATTCGGCGGTTTCGGTCCCCGCGAACGAGGAACAGCCAAACAGCATTTCGACCCCGGTCTGATCGACATAGGCCGTCATCGCCCCCCACGCCACACGCAGAATGTCGGGGTCGGTCCAATCCGGGTGGATACAGAACCGTCCCATCTCGACCATACGCCCGCTGAAATCCTGCAGCGACGACAGATCGTAGAACTGCGCCGAATAGCTGCGCCCGATTTCGGCACCACGCTCCATCACCAGCATCCGAAAGCAGCAGACCAATTGCCCCGCAGACCGCATATCCTCGACCAGCACATGGGCGCATGCGGCGTCGAAATCGTCCCGATCGACCTGCCCGGTGCCAAAGGCCAGCGTTCGCAGCGCCTGAGCAGCCGACACATCCTTGGCCGTTTGCGCCAGACGGGCCTGATAGCGCCCCTTGCTCAACAAAACTGCCGTAGCCATGGTCGCATCCTCCCCGGCTGCTGACCCGTTATCTTCGCCACGTGCCTAACATAAAATTTGTGACCGTCCTGTGAAGCCACAAGAGGATGACAGAGTTTAGTTGCCGACGCCCGGGATATTGGCCGGGTTGAAGGTGCCGATATTGCCCAGCAGCTGCCGCAGGAAGCCTTTGTCCTGCACGCTGGAATCGGTCACGCGGCGTTCCAGCGGAATCACGATACCGTCCTCAAGGCCGAAGCGTTCGATGTTCCGTACCACGCCACGCTGATCGAAGCTGATCGCGACCAACTCGCGCGAGACGACCTGGGGCCGTTTCGGGCCATAGTGGCGGACCCGCGAGCGGACGTAGTAGTAACCGGAATCCTTGACAACACCCGACGCGCCCGGTGCGCCGATCGCCTCGGCCACACTGTCGCGCGTGTCTTTGCCAACCTGAATTTCGGCCAGATCTTCTGCCGGCGGCACGTATCCGTGATTCTTGAAGACAGGCGAGCAGGCCCCGACGACGGCCAGAGCGGCAATGACGACAAGCGACTTCGCAGCCGGTTTGAACCTGTTTACAACCTTCAACATACGCACCCTCTTGCCTTGGCCTGTCACGGCTTCTATCCGATTACAGAAACCGCTGCCACGGTTCAACACAGGAAAGACTCTATGATGACTAACGTCACATCCCTTCGGGTGGCCGATCTGCCGCAAAACGCCCCCACGCCGTTTGACCTGCGCCCGGGGCCCGAGGCGCTGGAAGCGCTGAAAAACGATCTTCAGCTGCTGGGCCTGCGCAAACTCAGCTTTGTCGGCCAGGTGCGCGCGCAGGGCAAACACGACTGGGAGCTGACCGGCAAGCTGGGCGCGACCGTGATTCAACCCTGCGTCGTCACGCTTGAACCGGTCACGACCCGGATCGACATCCCGGTGTCCCGCCTGTTTCTGGCCGACTGGACCGACCCGGACGAAGCCGAGTTCGAAATCCCCGAAGGCGACGAGACCGAGCCGCTGGGACCCGAGATTGACCCGGCGCAGGTGATGGCCGAGGCGCTATCCCTCGCCCTGCCTCAGTACCCGCGCAAGGACGGTGCGGAACTGGGTCAGGCCGACTATACCGAACCCGGCAAGCAGGCGATGACAGACGAAGATGCCAAGCCTTTTGCCGGATTGGCGGGATTGCGCGATACGCTGAAAAAAGACGAGTGACAGGGCGCGGATTTCCTGTCATAGCAGGCGGTCAGAAAAATCGCTTGAACATACCGAGAATCGCAGTATTTTCGCGCGCTCATCGGATTTTGGGTTGGACATTGCGGGGCTCGTCCCCTAAACGCGCGTCAAACCACGATAAAACGAACTACGAAACCCGGGTCGGCAGCGAATCTGCGGCCCCCAGTCAGACAAAGGTTGAGACCATGGCCGTCCAACAGAACAAAGTTTCCAAGTCGCGTCGCAACAACCGCCGCGCACACGACGCTCTGGTTGCTGCAAACCCGAACGAATGCCCGAACTGTGGCGAGCTGAAACGCCCGCACCACGTTTGCGCGTCCTGCGGCCACTATGATGATCGCGAAGTCGTCGCGCAGGCCGACGAAATCGATCTGGACGAAGACGCAGCCTAAGCCTGAACGAGCGCAGGCCAAGGCATGACTGAACAACCCACGCACGCCGGAAGGATCACCATCTCGGTAGACGCAATGGGTGGGGACGCAGGTCCCGCAGTCGTTGTTGCAGGCATTGCGAATTCGGCCAAAAAGAACCCCGAAATCGGGTTTCTGCTGCACGGTCCGGAACAGACGCTGCGCAAGCTTGTCGCCAAACGGCGTGTCCTTGATGGGCGCGTCGTTTTTCGTGATTGCCCCGACGTGGTCACGATGGAGGACAAGCCCAGCCAGGTTGTGCGCAACGGCAAGCAGACCTCGATGTGGTCCACGCTCGAGGCCGTGCGCCAGGGCGAGGCGCACGGGGCGGTGTCCTGCGGCAATACCGGCGCGCTGATGGCGCTGTCGATGATGCGCCTGCGCAAGCTGCCGGGCGTGAACCGTCCCGCCATCGCGATTCTGTGGCCATCTCGGAACCCGCAGGGGTTCAACGTGATGCTGGACGTGGGCGCGGATGTGCGCGCCGATGCCAAGGACCTGTTGCAATACGCGCTGATGGGGGCGTCCTACGCGCGCAACGGCATGGCGCTGACCCGTCCCCGGATCGGTCTGCTGAACGTGGGCACCGAAGAACACAAGGGCCGCGCCGAGCTGAAAGAAGCCCACGCCATGATCTCGGACTTCGCCGGCCCCGCGAATTTCGACTTTGTGGGCTTTGTCGAAGGCAGCGACATTCCCGGCGACAAGGCCGATGTCATCGTGACCGACGGCTTCACCGGCAATGTCGCGATCAAGACCGGCGAAGGCACCGCCAGCCTGATCGGCGACCTGCTGCGCCACGCGTTCAAGTATTCACCCCTGTCCCGTCTGGCCTCGGTACTGGCGATCACATCGCTGAACCGGTTGAAAAAACGCATCGATCCGCGCCGGGTAAATGGCGGCGTTTTCCTTGGCCTGAATGGTACTGTGGTCAAATCCCATGGCGGCGCAGACGCGACCGGCGTATCGGCGGCGGTCAAGCTTGCATTCACCCTGGCCCAGTCAGGATTTGCCGAAAAATTGGCGGCACGGGTTGCATCAACGGCCCAGCTTGCCCAAGATGCCGCGCAATCTGCGCCGCAGACGGAAAAATAACCAAAAAGGCAGTACCCCAACATGGCAGGCCGTTCAGTTGTTGTAGGTGTCGGGCACTATTTGCCTGAACGTGTTGTTCCGAATTCCGAGTTTGAAAAGACGCTGGACACCACCGATGAGTGGATCCGGACCCGCTCGGGGATCGAACGCCGCCACTTTGCTGCGGATGGCGAGACCACGTCGGACCTTGCGACTCATGCCGCCGAGGCGGCGCTGACCGATGCGGGACTGACGGCGGATGATATCGACGCCATCGTTCTGGCAACCTCGACCGCCGATCTGACCTTTCCGTCGGCGGCGACGATGGTTCAGGCCCGGCTGGGCATGACCAAGGGCTTTGCCTTTGACGTTCAGGCCGTATGTGCCGGATTCGTCTTTGCGCTCAGCAACGCCAACGCGCTGATCCTGTCGGGTCAGGCCAAACGCGTTCTGGTGATCGGGGCCGAGACCTTTTCCCGAATCATGGACTGGAGCGACCGATCCACCTGTGTGCTGTTCGGCGATGGCGCGGGCGCGCTGGTGCTTGAGGCGCAAGAGGGCGAAGGCACCCCCGCCGACCGTGGCATTCTGGCGACCGATCTGAATTCGGACGGGCGCTACAAGGATCTGCTCTATGTCGATGGCGGCGTGTCGACCCATACGACCGGGCACCTGCGGATGCAGGGCAATCAGGTCTTCCGCCATGCTGTTGAAAAGCTTGCAAAAACGGCTGAAACCGCCTTGGACCGAGCGGGCCTCGGCAGTGCCGATGTCGACTGGGTCGTGCCGCATCAGGCCAATATCCGCATCATTCAGGGCACCGCCAAAAAGATGGGCCTGTCGATGGATAACGTGGTGGTTACGGTACAAGATCACGGCAATACATCCGCCGCCTCGATCCCGCTGGCCCTGTCTGTGGGCAAGGAACGGGGGCAGATCAAGAAGGGCGATCTGATCGTGACCGAGGCCATCGGCGGCGGTCTGGCCTGGGGCGCGGTGGCGCTGCGCTGGTAACAGGCGCAATCCGGCTTACACAGCCGCCTGCAATTCATTGATATTGACAGCGAATTTCCCCTGACCCTATTCTTTCCTATCAACAGGGGAATTGGCATGGGCGACAAAACACTGACCAGAATGGATCTGAGCGAGGCCGTCTTTCGTGAAGTTGGCCTTTCACGCAACGAAAGTGCGCAACTGGTCGAAAGCGTTCTGAACCATATGTCCGACGCACTTGTGCGCGGCGAGCAGGTCAAGATTTCATCCTTCGGCACCTTCAGCGTTCGCGACAAGACCGCCCGTATCGGCCGCAACCCCAAAACCGGCGAAGAGGTTCCGATTCAGCCCCGCCGCGTTCTGACCTTCCGCCCGTCGCACCTGATGAAGGATCGCGTCGCCGCCGGGAACCGCAAGTAAGTCAGAGGTCCCGCAGAGATGAGCAAGTCCCCCGACGCGTTTCGCACGATCAGTGAGGTTGCGGACTGGCTGGGAGTGCAAGCCCATGTGCTGCGGTTCTGGGAAAGCCGGTTCAGTCAGGTCAAACCCGTAAAGCGTGCAGGCGGTCGGCGGTATTACCGGCCCAACGACATGCGGCTGCTGGGCGGTATCAAGAAGCTGCTGCACGAGGATGGCATCACCATCAAGGGCGTGCAGAGCATCCTGCGCGAACAGGGCGTGGCCCATGTTGCCGCCCTGTCTCAGCCGCTGGACGAACCTGCCGAGGCTGATGCCACCGTGGTTCCTTTCACCGCGAAACAGCCCGCCTCAGCCGAACAAATACACATGGACTTGCGTGAGCCCAAGGTGCAGCAAGCCGTGCCGGAAAGCCCAAAACCCGCCGTTGCACCCGCGGACCCCGCACCGCGCGAGGTGGAACTGGACACGGCCCCGCTGCTGGGCGGTGTGGCGTCGCTGGCCTGGAACCGCGACGAATACGACGACGCGCTTCTGGCCCGAATCGCGCCGATTGCGCGGGACCTGCGCGTGTGGCTGGATCGGGTGGAAACCAAGGTGGCGGGATAGGAAAAAAGGCATTGTTTTCCTCTTGCCCCTGCCGGGAAAATCTTTATGAACAGCCCAACGTCGGGCTATGGCGCAGCCTGGTAGCGCGTCCGTCTGGGGGACGGAAGGTCGCAGGTTCGAGTCCTGCTAGCCCGACCAAATCACACCGACGTTTATGGCACACAGGCCAGATCCCGCTCTGGCATCAGGGGGGATCGGAATGACCGGCGTATGCCCAAACCAGCAGATCGAAGCGATGATCGCGCGGGGTGAAATCACCGCCAGCCCCGAGATCATTCCGGCTCAGGTTCAACCCGCCAGCCTTGATTTGCGTCTGGGGACAGTGGCTTACCGCGTCCGCGCCTCGTTTCTGGCCGGCGAATCCCGCTCGGTAGCCGACCGTCTGGCCGAGTTCGAGATGCACCGCATCGATATCACCGATGGCGCGGTTCTGGAAAAAGGCTGCGTCTATCTGGTACCGCTGATGGAATCGCTGGCTCTGCCCGATGATGTCAGCGCGGTGGCCAACGCCAAAAGCTCGACCGGGCGGCTAGACCTGCTGACCCGCACCATCACCGATGGCGGGGCCGAGTTCGACCGGGTGCCCGCAGGGTATACCGGGCCTTTGTTTGCCGAGATTTGCCCGCGTTCCTTCTCGGTCCTCGTCCGCCCCGGCATGCGCTTGAACCAGATCCGGTTCCGGCAGGGTCAGGCGGTTCTGACGGATGCCGAACTGGCCGCGCTGCACGCCGACTCACCGCTGGTGGATGGCCCTGCGGTGATTCAGGACGGGTTGGGCTTTTCGGTCGATCTGCAACTGCCCGACACCGATCTGGTGGGCTACCGCGCCAAGCCGCATACCGGCGTGATCGATCTGGACCGGATCGGAGGGTACGACCCGCAGGACTATTGGGAGGAAGTGCGCACCAAAGATGGCCGCATCATCCTCGACCCCGGCGCGTTCTACATCCTCGTCAGCCGCGAGGCGGTGCATATCCCGCCGATGTACGCCGCCGAGATGGCCCCCTATCTGGCAATGGTCGGTGAATTCCGGGTGCATTACGCGGGCTTCTTCGACCCCGGTTTCGGCCACGCCGCCGCCGGTGGCGCAGGCTCGCGCGGTGTGCTTGAGGTCCGCTGCCACGAAGCGCCATTTGTGCTGGAGCACGGTCAGGTTGTCGGTCGCCTGGTCTATGAGCGCATGGCCGAGATGCCCACGCAGCTATACGGCGCGGGTATTGCGTCGAATTATCAGGGGCAAGGCCTGAAACTGTCCAAGCATTTCAAAGCTGGTGGTTAAAACTTCATGAACCGGCGCATCTGGCGGGTCATCCGCTGTGCCTGTTTCATGTTCTGCTTTTGCCGCTTGGAGTTGTCCGCCATCTGGCGCCGGGCCTCTGGGTCACGCGGGGCTTGCCCCGGTTTGCCCGCCCGACTGGCCATGTCAAAGCCCTTGTCCACGCCGCGCATCACCAGCCGCCGTATGACCTGACGCACGATCATGTCGATGATCCGGTTCGCGTTCATTGCTCAACTCCGTTTGCTGGAACACAACTTAAGGGGTCTTTGCGGTCGAAAAAGGGCCGGTTGGTCACTCTTCCTCGAAAAGTTCCGTCTGATCCTCATCCGCTTCGTCTTCGCGGCCCTCGCCCAGCGGGATCGCCCCCGGCGGCGGGCGGTTTTCCAGCAGCCCTGCGGCGCGCAGTTCCTTGAGCCCCGGCAGGTCGCGGGCGTTTTCCAGACCGAAGTGATCCAGAAACTGCGGCGTCACCACAAACGTCACCGGGCGGCCCGGTGTCATGCGGCGGCGACCCAGCCTGATCCACTCCATCTCAAGCAACTGGTCGATGGTCCCGCGCGACACCGACACGCCCCTGATCTCTTCGATTTCCGCACGCGTGCAAGGTTGGTGATATGCAACGATAGCGAGTGTTTCGATGGCGGCGCGGCTCAGCTTGCGGGTTTCGACCGTTTCCTTCTGCATCAGAAAGCCCAGATCAGGCGCGGTGCGAATGGCCCATGCCTCACCCACGCGCACGACGCGGACGCCGCGCCCCTCGTAGCGTTTCTGAAGAAATTCAACCGCTTGCGCCGCGTCGCTGCCGTGGGGCATCCGGGCCTCAAGATCGGCTACGGTGACAGGTTCGGCACTGGCGAACAGAACCGCCTCGACCATCCGTTCCTGTTCCGCCAGCGGCGGGGCTTCGAACAGCATGCCGGTCTCTTCGGGGGCGTCAGTCACGTGTTTCGGTCCTTTTCCGCAGATGGATCGGAGCGAATGTCTCGCTCTGCTTGATCTCCATATGTCCTTCCTTCACCAGTTCCAGCGAGGCCGCAAAGGTCGCCGCCGTGGCCGAGCGTCTGCGCACCGGGTCGGCATCCCAGCCATCGGGCAGATAGGTCTCCATATCCGTCCAGGTCCCGGCAAACCCGATCAGCGGGCGCATCCGTTCCAGCGCCTGTTCCATCGTGAACACCGCGTCGCGATCCATGACAAAGGGGCGGAATTCGTCGCGGGTGCGGATGCGGGCATAGCCTTGCATCAGGTCCAGCAGCGTCGCGGAATAGGTCACGGTGCGGATACGGGTGACATCCTCACCCTGCCCGCGCTTGAAGAAATCGCGCCCCAACTGGTCGCGCGCCATCAGCCGTGCGGCAGCATCACGCATGGCCTGCAGACGTTCCAGCTGGAAGGCCAGATGGGCGGCCAGTTCCTCGCCCGAAGGCCCTTCGTCATCCGGGTCCGGCGGCAGCAGCAGGCGGGATTTCAGGAACGCCAGCCACGCCGCCATGACCAGATAATCGGCAGCCAGTTCGATCCGCAGCGCGCGGGCCTTTTCGACAAAGGCCAGATATTGCTGCGCCAGCGCCAGAACCGAGATTTTCCGCAGGTCGACCTTTTGCGTCCGCGACAGGGTCAGCAGCACGTCCAGCGGGCCTTCGAACCCGTCGACGTCAACGATCAGCGCTTCGGCTGCGAGACGATCCGCGACCGAGACCGGGTCTTCGCTGAAAAGGTTATCGTTCATATACCTGCCCGCCCATTAGGGCAGATAGTTCCGCCTCGGCGGCTTGGATGTCAAGTTCCTGCGGGGCTTTGCGCATGGCCAGCGCGCGTTCCGCGCGGGTTTGTGCCATGTCCGACATCTGACCTGCAGCTTCCAGCACTTCGGCACGTTCTGCAAAGCTTCCGTTGCAGTGCAGGACAACATCGCAACCGGCCTGCAATGCCTGCTGCGACAGGTCCGCGGCAGACCCGCTGAGCGCTTTCATTGAGATGTCGTCGGTCATGATCAGGCCATCAAAGCCGATCACCTCGCGGATCACGCGCATCATCGGTGCCGAAATCGTGGCCGGAGCGAGGTCAACCTGTTCGAAGACCAGATGCGCCGTCATCCCCATCGGCAGATCGTTCAGGGCGCGGAAGGGCGCGAAATCGCTTTCTTTCAGGTCCTCCAACGGCAGGTCAACGCGCGGCAGATCGTGGTGACTGTCCAGCGTCGCGCGACCGTGGCCGGGCATGTGTTTCACGACGGGCAGAACACCGCCATCCAGATGCGCCTGCGCCACGGCGCGTCCGATCTTGCCGATATGGTCCGCGTCACCGCCGTAGCACCGGTTGCGCAGAAAGGCATGAGTTTCGCTCCGCGCCACATCCACCATCGGGGCGCAATTGCTGTCGATGCCCAGTTCGAACAGCTCATGCGCAATCAGGCGATAGCGCAGGTACATGGCCCGTTCGGCCTGATCCCCGGCGCGGTCCGCGTGATCCAGCGGCGGCAGCCATTCGCGGGCCAGCGGGGCGCGCAGACGTTGCACGCGCCCGCCTTCCTGATCGATGGTGATGGGGCAATTGCGGCCAACCGCCTCGCGAAAGTCATCGCACAGGGCGCGGACCTGGTCGGCGGTGTCGATATTGCGGGCAAACAGAATGAACCCGAACGGGTTCATCTGGCGGAACAGCGCGCGTTCCTCATCACTCAGGCGCAGACCTTCGGCATCGGTGATCGTGGCACCGAAATTCACCGCACGGCCACCGGGATGCAATCAGCCCCCTGCGCCACCAGCGCGGCGCAGAACTGGCGCGAGTCGCTCAGATCATCGAAGCCCAGCACGCGCAGGCGGTAGAACGTGCGCCCACCGCTTGAGGTTTTCTGGATAACACGCTGTTTTCCGTCCATGTACTCGCCAAACCGCCCGTTCAGCCGCGCCCATTCGGACTTGGCAACACCCACGCTTTCATAGGCCCCCAACTGCGCCAGACGGGTCCCCTTGCTCAGCGTGTCGGGATCAACATCCAGACCCACAGCCGTTTTGACGGCGGCACTGATCGCGTCCTCGGCAGGTGCACTGCGCAGGCTACGGGCCGGGCGGGTATGGGGCCGCAGAGACCGACGCACACCGGGCAGCGCCGCCAGTTCCGGGTCCGGCAGCGATGCCGCCAGATCGGCAGGGTCAATGGCGGGCTCGTCGTCAGGGGTTGCCAACGCGGCGATTTCCACGCCTTCGTCCTGCGGCTGTTCCTGTCTCGCCGCCTCTCCGGCCAGTTCCGCGACCAGCGCGTCAACGGCGTTCTGCCGCAATTCAGCCGCTTCCCGGTTCGAGATCGGCTCTTCAATCACATGCACCGCTTGCGTCGGCTTCAGCTCACCGGCGGGCAGGTCCTCATCCGTCAGGGACACCGGGCGCGGGGCAAGGATCAGGCGATCTGCCGGGGCCGCAGCCGAACCTTCAGCGGCCACCGCATTTACAGCAAGGCCCTGATGATCCGCAGGCGTACCGCCCGGCTTTTCGGGCTGGATGCGCATCGGCCCCTCGGCCGCGCGCACAACCGGAACGCCGCTGACGTCCCGCATGACCAGCTTGTAACCCCAGACACCGACCCCAACGACCAACGCCACCGAGGCAACCGCACCCAGCACATTGACCGCGCGCCCCAGACCAAAAGACCGCGCAGGCGCGTCGTGGCCCTGCACGTCTTCGGGATACTCATACGCATCCTGCGCATGGGGTTGATTCGTGTAATGCGCGTGCTCGGGGCGCTGTTGCCCCGAGTAATCGTAACTCGTCATATCCGCCTCACCGCCCGTTTCGCGCCTGAAAACGGGCGCGCGGGTCATTTCTTGCCTACCTCGTACCGGCGGTTCGGGCGATATTTGTTACCGCATCTCCTGCGCCGGAGTGACGCCAAGAATACCCAAGCCCGCTGAAATCACAACAGAAACGGCCCGGGCCAATGCGATTTTTGACTGGCTTGTGGCAACATCGCCATCCTGGATGAATCGCAGCTGGGTTTCGTCATTGCCCTTGTTCCACAACGCGTGGAAGTCGCCCGCCAGTTCGTACAGGTAAAAGGCAACACGGTGCGGTTCGTTGGTGCGTGCCGCGATTTCTACCAGACGCGGCCATTCGGCCAGCTTCTTGGCGACGGTCAGTTCCGACGCATGGTCGATCTTGCCCAGATCAGCCCCTGAAAGGGTCGCGTCGTCAGCGGAAATCCCGGCCTCGGCGGCGCGGCGCAGCACGCTCATGACGCGGGCATGGGCGTATTGCACGTAGAACACCGGGTTCTCGCGGCTCTGCTCCAGCACCTTGTCGAAATCGAAATCCAGCGGCGCGTCGTTCTTGCGCGTCAGCATCACGAACCGGGTCACATCCGGGCCAACCTGATCGACCACATCGCGCAGGGTGACAAAGTTCCCGGCCCGTTTCGACATCTTGAACGGCTCGCCATTCTTCCACAGCTTCACCAGCTGGGTCAGCTTGATATCCAGCGACACCTTGCCATCGGACAGGGCTGACACCGCCGCCTTCATCCGCTTGACATAGCCCCCATGGTCCGCACCGAACACGTCGATCAGCGCGTCAAAGCCACGGGTCACCTTGTCATAGTGATAGGCAATGTCGGGGGCAAAATAGGTCCAGCTACCGTCCGATTTCTTGACCGGGCGGTCCACATCGTCACCATGTTCGGTCGACTTGAACAGGGTCTGCTCGCGCGGTTCCCAATCCTTGGGCTTCTTGCCTTTGGGCGGCTCCAGCACGCCTTCATAGATCAGGCCCTTGTCGGTCAGCGACTCCAGTGCAGCCTCGATCCGACCCGTGCCATAGAGCGACTTTTCCGAGAAGAACACATCCATCTCAACGCCCAGCGCCTTCAGGTCGGCGCGGATCAGGTCCATCATCGCGTCGGTCGAAAACTCGCGCAGGTCCTCAAGCCACTCGCTTTCAAGCTTGTCGATCAGGCTGTCGCCGTATTTCTCTTTGAGAGCCTCACCGATCGGGATCAGGTAGTCGCCGGGATAGAGCCCCTCGGCAATCTCGGGGCTCAGCCCGTTGGCCTCGCGGTAGCGCTCATAGGCGGACCGCGCCAGCACATCGACCTGCGCGCCGCCATCGTTGATGTAATACTCGCGGGTCACATCATGGCCGGAATAGGCCAGCAGGCTCGCCAATGCGTCGCCGAACACCGCGCCGCGCGTATGCCCAACGTGCAGCGGGCCGGTCGGGTTGGCCGAGACGTATTCCACGTTCACTTTCTGCCCGTGACCCATGGTCGAGCGGCCATAATCGGTGCCCTTTTCCAGCACAGCAGCCAGCACACCCTGCCAGACGGACGGCGCAAGACGCAGGTTCAGGAACCCCGGCCCCGCCACCTCGGCACTGGTAACGCGGTCATCCAAAGCCAGTTTCCCGGCCAGCACATCGGCAATGTCGCGCGGCTTCATCTTCGCAGGCTTGGCCAGCACCATCGCCGCATTGGTCGCCATGTCGCCATGCGCCGCATCGCGCGGCGGTTCGACCGCCACGTTGTCAAAGCTCAACCCCTCGGGCAGCGTGCCTTCGGACTGCATCTGCGCCAGCGCGTCCAGTACCAGGCCGCGGATCTCGGAAAACAGGTTCATTTCGGATGTCCTTTTGCTTGCCCGGCGGTTTACCACGCAAAGCGCCAAGGTCAATGGACGCCTAAAGTTTGAGCTTGGTTTGGCGCGCGGGCCGGGTAATCTCGGCCAACCAGACTGATCGGAGATCTGCCATGCGCCACGCCCTGCCCCTTGCCCTGCTTCTGACCACCGCGCTGCCCGCTTGGGCCGAAATCCCGGCCCCCAAGGGGCACGTCATCCTGACACTCGGCGGCGCGATCGAGACAACCAACCTGCCCGCGCGTGGCGAGAACGACGGCGGCCTGTTGGGTTATCTCGAAGTCACCCACGACGGCGCGGCAGGCTTTGACGCCACGATGCTGGACGGGTTGGAGCAAACCCGGATCACGATCCCCTACGGCCCGCCGGACAACCAGCGCGACTATACCTTCTCGGGGCCGCTGCTGTCCGAGGTGATGGCCATGGCCGGTGCCGAGGGCAAATCCGCGCTACCCATGGCGATGGACGGCTATCAGGCGGAAATCCCGTGGCAGAGTATCGAGGCACATCAACCCATCGTGGCGACCCACGCCGACGGCGCGCCGATGGGGATCGGTGGCTATGGCCCCACGATGATCGTGTTCCCGCCCACGGATGACGAAGACCTGGCTCAGGAACAGGCGGGCCAACAGGTCTGGGCCATCGCCTATATCGCGATCGAGTGATCGCCGGTCAGGCGGGCGTGGTCCTGCAAGGCAAACCGGTCGGTCATGCCCGCGATATAGTCCGACACGATGCGGGCCAGCGCCGTTTCGCCCTCTGCCGCTTCGATGTCTGCATGCCAGCGCGCGGGCATTTGCCTCGGGTCGTTCAGATATATCGGAAAGAGCTCCTGCACCACCTTGCTGACCTCGGCCCGCACCTGCATCACCGCGGGCGCGCGGTACATCCGGGCAAACAGAAAGGCGCGGATTTCTTTCAAATGCGCCCAAAGTTCGGCTGAGAACTGCACGACCGGATAGCCCAGATTGCGGATATCCTCGACCGACTGCGCACTCGAGGTTTCGATCAGGTTTCGGGATGTGTCGATGACATCCGAGACCATAACGCCAAACACCCTGCGCAACGCCTCATGCCGCCGCCGATAGGGATCGAGCCCGGGGTATTTGCGATCCACCTCGGCGTAGCAGTCGCCCACGATGGGCAATTGCTCGATCTCATCATCCGAAAAGAGCCCCGCCCGCAGCCCATCCAGCAAATCGTGGTTGTTATATGCTATGTCATCCGACAGCGCCGCCACCTGCGCCTCGGCACTGGCATGGGTGTGCAGTTCCAGATCAAAGCCGCCATTGCATTCGGCCAGCGCCCAGGGCAGTTCCCCCAGCACCGGACCGTTATGCTTGGCGATGCCTTCAAGGCATTCCCATGTCAGGTTGCAGCCGTCGAATTCTGCATAGTGCCGTTCCAGTTTCGTGACGATCCGGATGGCCTGCGCGTTGTGATCGAAGCCGCCATACGGTTCCATCAAGGCATGCAGAGCATCCTCGCCCGTATGACCAAACGGCGTGTGCCCCAGATCATGCGCCAATGCGACCGCTTCGGTCAGTTCCGGGTTCAGGCCCAAAGCCCCGGCAATCGTGCGCGCCACCTGCGCCACCTCGATGGAATGGGTCAGGCGGGTGCGATAGCTGTCACCCTCGTGCTCGACAAACACCTGAGTCTTGTGTTTGAGCCGCCGAAAGGCGCTTGCGTGAATGATCCTGTCCCGGTCGCGCTGAAAGCAGGACCGGAAACTGCTCTCCTCTTCCGGCACCAAACGCCCTCTGGCGCGGCCCGGATCCGAGGCAAAACCCGCTCGCTCCACTCGTCTTGTCCTTGTCGCCTGTCGTCAGGTCTCATATATTGTACCGTGGTTCAGAAATAAACCTTTGGAGACCGGCATGAATCTGCCCCCGACAGTCACAGAACGCGCCTTTGATCGTCTGGCCGAAATCGGCGCGGCAGATCAGGGCCAGGCCCTGCGCGTCGCGGTGGAAGGCGGCGGATGTTCCGGTTTTCAATACGAAATCGCGCTGGACACCCCGAAAGAGGATGATCTGATCCTGGAAGGCAAGGGCCAGAAAGTGATCGTCGATTCAATTTCGCTGCCGTTTCTGGAAAACGCGGTCATTGATTTCACGCAGGAACTGATCGGCGCGCGGTTTGTGATCGAGAACCCCAACGCCACGTCCTCCTGTGGCTGCGGCACGTCCTTTTCGATGTAGCGCCGGTGGGGGCTTTGCCCCCACGCCCCCAGGATATTTTTAGACAGATGAAGCAGGGATCCGCTCCCCAGCTTGTATGCCGGAGAGCTTCACCTGTCGCGGTCATCGGCGTCCCCGCCTGTACCGCCTGATCTTCTTCACTCCAAATGGTTAAAAATCCGTTTCTTCATCTGTCCAGAAATATCCCGGAGCGCGAGGCAGAGCCTCGCAAACCCGCCCACCACTTGCCGCTGGGGTTTGTATGGGCGATAGGTTGCCACAGGCCAACGGAGGACCGCGCATGAAAATCGCCACGTTCAACATCAACGGCATCAAGGCGCGGGCCGAGGCCCTGCCCCGCTGGCTGGACGATGCGCAGCCCGACATTGTGCTGCTGCAAGAAATCAAATCGGTCGATGAGAACTTCCCACGAGAGATATTTGAAGATCGCGGCTACAATGTCGAAACCCATGGGCAAAAGAGCTTTAACGGTGTGGCGATCCTGTCCAAACTGCCTCTGGAAGACGTCACGCGCGGTTTGCCCGGGGATGACGAGGATGAGCAGGCGCGCTGGATCGAAGCCACTGTCATCGGTAAAAAGCCCCTGCACATTTGTGGGCTCTACCTGCCCAATGGCAACCCCGTCCCCGGTCCGAAATATGACTACAAGCTGGCCTGGATGGAGCGTCTGTATGATCGCGCCCGTGATCTTATGGCGGCGGAAGAACCGGCCCTGATGGCAGGGGACTACAACATCATTCCGCAAGCCGAAGACGCGAAGCGCCCGGATGACTGGCGCGAGGACGCGTTGTTCCGGCCGGAAAGCCGCGCCGCGTTTCGCAAGATTCTGAACCTCGGGTTCACCGAGGCGTTTCGGGCGCGCACGCAGGGGCCCGGGCATTACTCGTTCTGGGATTATCAGGCCGGGGCGTGGAACAAAAACGACGGCATTCGCATCGATCATTTCCTGCTGACCCCGCAGGCCGCCGATCTGATGCGGGATTGCCGGATCGATTCAGAAGTGCGCGGGCACGAGAAGCCCTCGGACCACGTACCCGTCTGGATCGATATGGACCTCTGAGGTCTCAGACGGTCGCGTCGTACCGATAAATCCACTCATAGCGCCGAGACAGTCGTGGGCCGATGACCGTCAGGGCTGCCTGCGCCGCGAGCCGGGTGGCTCCGGTCAGGTGGAAATTGCGTGCATTGGCGTTGGCGGCGTCAACGACTTTCTGCGCGCGCGGTCGTCGCGTTTGTTCATAAGCGGCAAGCGCTCGGGTTACGCCGGGTTGTTCCTTGAAGGACCGGGCCAGTATCCACGCGTCTTCCAGTGCCATACACGCCCCCTGTGCCATAAAAGGCAGTGTCGGATGCGCCGCATCGCCCAGCAGCGTCAGCCGCCCGTTTTGCCATTTGTCAGAAACGGGGCGCAGGAACAAAGCCCAGAGATGCGCCTGTTCCACCTTGGCGAGAATGTCACGAACCGGCCCGCCGAAATCGGCAAAGCGCGCGCGCAGATCGTCCGGGTTCCCGGGACGGCGCCAGCCCTCCTCGTGCCAGTCCGAGCGTTCCTCGATTGCCACGATGTTCAACAGGCGTTGGTCGCGCAAAGGGTACGTCACGACGTGGCGGTGGGGACCCATTGTCAGTGTCGCTTTCGGGTTTGCGTCGTGGTGTTCCCAGGGAATAGTCGCGCGCCAGGCAACCTGATGGGTGAATTGCGGGTCTTCGGGTCCGTTCAGGATGGGCCGAATGATGCTGCGCCCGCCATCCGCAGCGATGGCACATTCGGCGCGCAGCCTTTCCCCATCGTCCAGTCTCACCTCGGCCTCGCCGGGGTGTTTAACCACCTGCGTGACACGTGCACCCAGACGGATATCGACGCCCGCCTGTTGCGCTGCCTTGTGCAACAGGTCCAGCAGATCGGCGCGGTGGTAGTAATAGGTCGGCCCAGCAGATGGGCCCGGCAGACGGCTGATAAGGCGACCCTTTCGGTAGTCCCGCAGCAGAGTGCCATGCGATCTCTGCCCCGCTTGGGGAACGTCACTCACCACACCCAGCGCGCGCAGAACGCACATTCCGTTGGCGCTGATCTGCAGACCCGCGCCCACCTCGGTCAGGGCCGGGGCCTGTTCCAGCACCGTGACCTGAGCGCCGGATTGCCGCAGAGCCAGCGCAACGGCCAGCCCTCCGATCCCACCGCCGATGACGCAGAATTTCAGCCCGTCGATATTCATGGCACCGGCTTAACGCAAAAACGCCGGAGCGACAGGCCCCGGCGTTTGTGTTTTACCAAGTTTCCCAGCGATCAATCGTCGCGGTGGACTTTTTCGCGGCGCTCGTGACGTTCCTGCGCTTCAAGCGTCATGGTGGCAATCGGGCGGGCGTCGAGACGTTTCAGCGAGATGGGATCACCGGTCTTTTCGCAATATCCGTATTCGCCTTCGTCGATCCGCCGCAGGGCTGCATCAATCTTGGCGACCAGCTTACGCTGACGGTCCCGTGTGCGCAGTTCCAGTGCCCGATCGGTTTCTTCGCTGGCCCGATCTGCAACATCGGGAATGTTCCGGGTATTGTCCTGTAGCCCTTCGATCGTGTCGCGGCTGCCTGCTAAAAGTTCATTTTTCCAATCCATCAGCTTGCGGCGAAAATACTCAAGCTGTTGATCGTTCATAAACGGTTCATCTTCGGCCGGTCGGTAATCTTCCGGCAGAAAAACTTCCTGCTTCATACTTGCTCCCTCGGTATGGCCAGAAACGTCGTTGGTTGCGGTCGTTTCACCTGACATTTGGCACCCCCTTCTGCGCTGCATGTATCCGACGCGCGTGGGAATGTCACTACACAAACGTAGCGCAGACGCGCCGTCACAAGAACCAGTCTAAGTATGAGACTTTTAGAAACAAAACCTTGTTTTTCTGTGAACTTTGTCAGGCCATTTTGGGGCGCGTTACAACCCATGCGGCACCCGGTCCCGCGCGAATCAAGCGAAACGGTTTGAAGTCGCTGCGAAATTCTTCAAACGCGACGCCGGGGCCCGGGTTGTAAAAAACCCTGGCTCTCTGTAACCCGGGAACAACAATTCAGCCCGCACATCTCGCGAATCTATATGAGGGGTCCATGACCGCACGTTTTCAAGGCACAGCCGAATATGTCGCCACCGACGATCTGACCATTGCCGTGAACGCAGCCGTCACGCTGGAACGTCCGCTGCTGGTCAAGGGTGAGCCCGGCACCGGCAAGACCGAACTGGCGCGGCAGGTGGCCGGGGCGCTGAGCCTGAAGATGATCGAGTGGAACGTCAAATCCACCACCCGCGCGCAGCAGGGCCTGTATGAATACGATGCGGTAAGCCGTCTTCGGGACAGCCAGTTGGGCGAGGAACGCGTGCATGACGTGTCGAACTACATCCGCAAGGGCAAGCTTTGGCAGGCGTTTGAAGCGGACGAAAAGGTCGTTCTGCTGATTGATGAGATTGACAAGGCCGATATCGAATTTCCCAACGACCTGCTGCAGGAACTCGATAAGATGGAGTTCCATGTCTACGAGACCGGCGAGACGATCCGCGCCAAGCACCGTCCCATCGTGATCATCACCTCGAACAATGAAAAGGAACTGCCGGACGCCTTCCTGCGCCGCTGCTTTTTCCACTACATCCGTTTCCCGGATGAAACCACGATGCGCCGGATTGTCGAGGTCCACCATCCCGGCATCAAGGACGCGCTGCTGACCACCGCGCTGACCCAGTTCTACGAAATCCGCGAAACGCAGGGGCTGAAGAAAAAGCCCTCGACCTCGGAAGTGCTGGACTGGCTGAAACTGCTGCTGGCCGAGGATCTGACGCCCGAGGACCTCAAGCGTGACGGCGCGAACGCGTTGCCCAAACTGCATGGCGCTTTGCTGAAGAACGAACAGGATGTGCACCTGTTTGAACGGCTGGCCTTCATGGCCCGGTCAAAGCGGTAACGCAGGGCTGATCGGCGCGCGGGGATCACGGCTTGCCTTACGGCGGGCTGAATGCAAGCATTGTGCATGGCCCACCGCGCGGGTCCCGGCACCAAAACAGCAGAGCAGGACGTCCCTTGGCCGACACATTGACAATTCGCCCCCTGCGGCCCGAGGACAAAGAACCCTGGGCCGCGATGTGGCACGACTATCTGGCGTTTTATGAGACCTCGGTGCCGGATGAGGTCTATGACACGACCTTTTCGCGCCTGCTGGGCGAGGATCCGCAGGATTTTTCGTGCTTCGTGGCCGAACAGGACGGCCAGCTTGTGGGCCTGACCCACTACCTGTTTCACCGCCACGCGTGGAAGGTGGAAAACGTCTGTTATCTGCAAGACCTGTTCGCCCGCCCCGAAGCACGCGGAACCGGTGTCGGACGGGCGCTGATCCAGGCGGTTTATGACGAAGCCGACCGGCAGGGCGCGCCCTCGGTCTATTGGTTGACGCAGGATTTCAACCACACGGCCCGGCAATTGTATGACCGGATCGGCAAGAAGACGCCCTTTATCCGGTACAACCGCTCATGATGCGGTGGGGTGCATTCCTTCTGGTGGCTGCGCTGTCGGCCTGTACGCAGGTGGACCGGATTGAGCTTCCGACCCGGGTCAACGTCACCGAAATATCGCTGCCCCCTGCCAAGAGTTTCGCCCGCGCGTATCCGATGGCTCCGGCCCGTTCGAACAGGAACATCGCCGCCGATTTCGTCTCGCTGCATTTCGAGCTTGAAAGCGGTGCCCCCCTGCCCGTCTTCACCCGGTTCGAAACGCCCGTTACCCTGCGCCTGACCGGAACCCCGACCCCAAGCATGCAGCGGGATCTGACCCGCCTGCTGAACCGTATTCGGCGCGAAGCGGGGATCGACATTCGCCAGATCGACGAAGGTCAGGCCAACATCACCGTCGAGGCCGTTAGCCAAGAGCAAATCCACCGCGTCCTGCCGAACGCCGCCTGCTTTGTCGTTCCCAATGCCTCGAGCCTGGAAGAATATCGCCGCGACAGGCGCAAGGCCAAAAGCAGCTGGACCGAGCTGCGCCGACGCGAGCGGCTGGGTATCTTTATTCCATATGACGTCAGCCCGCAGGAAATGCGCGATTGCCTGCATGAAGAGATCGCGCAGGCGCTGGGGCCGCTGAACGACCTGTACCACCTGCCGGATTCGGTGTTCAACGACGACAATATCCACACCGTTCTGACCGGCTTCGACATGCTGATCCTTCGGGCGGCCTATGCGCCCGAACTGCGAACTGGGATGACCCGCGAACAGGTTGCCGCCGTCATTCCCGGCGTTCTCAGACGGTTGAACCCACGGGGCGAGAACCTGCCGGTAGAGTCGTTCTCGGAAACCCCTCGGGAGTGGATCGACGCGATCCAGAAATCGGTCGGGGCCGGGCCGGGTTCTCCGCGGCAGATGCGGGCGGCCAAAATGGCGGCGCAGATCGGTCAGCAGATGGGCTGGACAGACCACCGCCGCGCCTATCCCTACTATCTGATGGGCCGAATGGTGCAGTTCGATAACCCCGAAGAGGCGCAGCGCCAGTTTCAGATCGCCTTGCAATACTTGCGCGCAGCACCGGGCACCGAGGTACATCAGGCACATGTCACCACCCAGACCGCAGCCTATGCGCTGGCGCAGGGTGAAGGCCCCCGTGTGCTGCCCGATCTGGACCGGGCCATAACCGTTATGACGCGGGCCGAGAACGCCTCGATCCTCGCCACGCTTCTGTTGCTGAAGTCCGAAGCGCTGCGGCAGGCGGGCCGAACGCAAGAGGCACGCTCGGTCAGGCTGGACAGTCTGGGGTGGGCGCGCTACGGCTTCGGCTCGGATCTGGTGGCACAGTCGCTGACGCAGGACGTCGCGGCCCGAGCCCCGGCAAACGGCAGCAGAGGTGGATGAAACACATATGTTAGTGGTTCTGGGAATGGCGCTGATCGGGGCAATCCTGGGCGCGTTGACCGCGCGCAAACGCAACGGCAACGCGGCGGACATGGCGCAATATGCCGCCGGGTATGGCATTGCCTTTGCACTGGTCGGCCTCATAATCTCGATGGTGCTGGTCCGACTGGTGGTATAACGCGATGTTCCTGCCGTTCTTCGAAAATCTCCGCAATGCAGGCATTCCTGTATCGCTGCGCGAATATCTGACCTTTCTCGAGGGGATGAAAAAAGGCCTCGCCACCTATGATGTCGAGGCGTTTTACTACCTCGCCCGCGTGTCGATGGTGAAGGACGAGCGCAACATCGACAAGTTCGACCGCGCCTTTGCCGCCAGTTTTGAAGGGCTGGATCAGATCAGCTTCGATCAGGTGCTGGAAGCCGTGGATATCCCGGCCGAATGGCTGGCGAAAATGGCCGAGAAGCATCTAAGCGAGGAAGAAAAGGCCGAGATCGAAGCCCTTGGCGGCTTCGACAAGCTGATGGAGACGCTGCGCGAGCGGCTCAAGGAACAACAGGGCCGCCATCAGGGCGGCAACAAGTGGATCGGGACCGCCGGGACCTCTCCGTTCGGGGCCTATGGCTACAACCCCGAAGGGGTGCGCATCGGGCAAAAGGAAAGCCGCCACCAGCGCGCGGTCAAGGTCTGGGATAAGCGTGAATTCAGGAACCTGGACGACACGGTTGAACTGGGCACCCGCAACATCAAGGTCGCCCTGAAACGCCTGCGCCGCTGGGCGCGCGAAGGGGCTGCCGACGAACTGGATCTGGACGGCACCATCCGCGCCACCGCCGAGCATGGCTATCTGGACGTCAAAACCCGTCCCGAGCGTCACAACGCGGTCAAGGTGCTGCTGTTCCTTGACGTGGGCGGATCAATGGACCCGCATATCAAGGTGGTCGAAGAACTGTTTTCCGCCGCGCGGACCGAGTTCAAGCATCTGGAATACTACTACTTTCACAACTGCCTGTACGAAGGCGTCTGGCGCGACAACCGCCGCCGCTGGGATCAGCAGACCCCCACGCATGAGGTCCTGCGCACCTATGGCGGGGACTACAAATGCATCTTTGTCGGCGACGCCTCGATGAGCCCCTACGAGATCGCCTATCCCGGCGGCGCAAACGAGCACTGGAACCAGGAGGCCGGTCAGGTCTGGCTGCAACGCGCGCGTGAGCAGTGGCCGTCGAACCTGTGGATCAACCCGGTGCCCGAGAAATACTGGGGCTACACCCACTCCATCGGCATGATTCAGGAGATATTCGAGGACCGCATGGTGCCGATGACACTGGCCGGGCTGGAACATGGGATGCGCGAACTGACGCGATAGGCCCGGCCCGCGGGGTCAGGCCTGATTTTCGGTGTCCGCGTCTTAGGCGGGCTTTGCCATCACCGCCGGGGCCGGTTGTGTCGCCCGGCTTTGGGTCAGAAAGATCGCCCCCAGAATCAGCGCACAGGCCACGGCCTGCGCCGGGCTGATAACCTCGCCAAAAGCAAAGACACCAACCGCGAACATGGTCGGCAATTCGATGCTGCCACTCACAGCGGTGCGCGTGGTGCCAATCAAAGGGGCGCAGATGGTAAAGATCAGTTGCGGAATAAGCGCGGTCAGCAGGCCGATACCGACGACGAGCATCCAATCCGAACGGTCGCGCGGTATCATCTCGGCAGCGTCCGAGTTCAGCACCAGCGGCATCAGCCCCAGAACCGATCCCAGCGAGACAGATGCCAGCCGGGCCAGCGGCGGGATGCGTGACAAG
Organism: Ruegeria sp. F5; assembly: GCF_056533845.1. Classification (NCBI taxonomy): domain Bacteria; kingdom Pseudomonadati; phylum Pseudomonadota; class Alphaproteobacteria; order Rhodobacterales; family Roseobacteraceae; genus Ruegeria; species Ruegeria sp. F5. The sequence goes on from NZ_JBQFOU010000002.1 coordinate 208,170, forward strand.
CGATGCACCATAACGCAGATGCCAAGGCCAAATCCAAACGGGGCGGCAAGGGAAATCAGCAATGTCACCAGATGCTCTCGCCCGACCGCGGCGGGTGAGGCCGCGATAACCGCGCCCAAAATGATCAGACCAACCGCGATCAGCCCGCGCCGGCTGGGAGTGTCTTTGAACAATACCCAGGCAATCAGCAGCGTGAACACCGGATACGTCATGTAAATCACGCCCACCGTGGATGCGGGCACCGATTTCAGCGCGGTCACGTAGCCGACCCAGCCTAGCCCGATAAACGCACCGGCAGCCAGACCCCACAGGATTTCGCGCCATGCGGATCTGCTCCGAACCAGAAACGGGAACAGAAGCACCGCCGCCAGAATATAGCGATAGAAGGACACGGCATGCGATGCCAGCCCCTGATCGGTCAGGCCCCGACTGAAATAGGGAACCAGCCCGACGCCGATCGACGCGAACAGCATCCCGCCCACGGCAAGCGGGTAAGGAATCGCGGGCTGATGAGTCTGTGTGATCTGATCCATGCGCCCGCGATATCAGGTTGCGCGGGTCCGTAAAGACTCAAGATCACAGCATTTGGTATTTTTTGATATTTTATACAATTGTGTTGCTCATCGACACTTGCAACTGGGCACGATTGACCCGGCGGCGGGGCCTGATCTGGTAAAACCCATTGCCCTGCCCGTCGCAAAGCCCCATATCTTAATCATGCTGCGCCTTACCCCAATCCTGCTGGCCATCGCCTATGCCTTTGTGATGTACCGGATTTCCGTCTGGCGCACGCATCGCGAACTGGATGCCAAATCGACCGAACTTGCCGACCCGGCGCTGAAACGGATGACGGACAGACTGGCGGTTGCTTTGGATGTGCAGCGGGTGCCGGTCTATATCTACGAGATCGACCCGGTAAACGGGCTGGCCGCGCCGGACGGGCGGATATTCATAACGCGCGGTTTCTATCGCAAATTCCGCAACGGAGAAGTGTCGGCCGAAGAGATGGCCAGCGTGATCGCGCATGAGCTGGGGCATGTGGCACTGGGCCATGCGCGGCGGCGGATGATTGATTTTTCGGGACAAAACGCGTTGCGGACCGCGCTTATCATGGTTTTGAACCGGTTTATCCCATTTGTCGGTGCAATGATCGCAAATGCGCTGACATCGCTTCTGGCCTCGCGCCTGTCACGCGCCGATGAGTATGAGGCGGATGAATACGCAGCCGCCCTGCTGACCAAGGCAGGGATCGGCATCGGGCCGCAGAAATCCTTGTTTCATAAGCTGGAAGACCTGACGCAACAACGCGCCGGAATGGTGCCCGCCTGGTTGATGAGCCACCCCAAAACCGAAGAACGGATTGCGGCGTTGGAAGCGCTTGAGCAGCGTTGGGCGGGTGGCTGATGGCAGCGCAGCGAGAGGCCAGCCTCTCGCGCTCTCCGGGATATTTTTGGACAGATGAAGGGGATCCCACCTATTGCGAAAGGGCTTTGCCCAGACGCGGCAGGCGGGCTTTTTTCATCAGGGCGCGCAGGGTCCATTGATCGCCGGACAGGCGGTTGGCTTCTCGCAGAACGCGGGTTGCAAGGATTGTCATCTCCTCCGGGTCAGCGAGCCAGAAGTCATGCAGAAGACTGTCGGGGTCGCGCCGGCCAAGGCCCTCTTCCGCGAGGATGTTTCTGGGGAAGTCTTTGGCATTGACCGTCACGATGATGTCTGCCGAACCGGCAATGGCCGTGGCCAGAACGTGGATATCCGCGCTGTCGGGCAGCCAGAGCCGTTGTTCCAGACCCGGCGCGGCGGAGCGATCTGCCTTGGGCCATTGCGACTGAACCAGCGCGATTTCGGCGCGGGCCTGCGCCTCACCCTGCGGACCCAGTTTGCGGGCGGCGCGGGCCCATTCTTCGAGGATACGCTGAGACCAGAGCGGGGTGAAATGGCCAATACTGGCGGCGCCCAGCAGCATCTCTCGCATCACCGTGGGGTAGATGACGCAGGTGTCCAGAACCGCCTTCACAGCCTGTAGAACACGGCTTTGAGGTAGCCGCTTTCGGCCAGTTGCGGCAATTGCGGGTGGTCGGGTCCGGCAAAGCCTGTGTGGATCAGTTGCGCCTGCCGTCCGGCACGGCCAATCCCGCGCGAGGAGGCATCGCGGAAGCGGCCCAGATCGGCGGCGTGGGAGCAGGAACAGAGGCCGAGATAGCCGCCCGGTTTGACCAAGGGGGCAGCAAGACGGGCCACGCGTTCGTAGGCGCGCAGGCCCGCATCCAGCGCTTGTTTTGATGGGGCGAAGGCAGGCGGGTCGCAGATCACCACGTCGAATTGCGCGCCCTCTTCGCCCAGTTGGGTCAGAACGTCGAAGGCGTCTCCCTGGCGGGTTTGGAAGCGATCGGCGCAGCCCGAGGCCTTTGCCCCTTTGGCCGCCAGGTCCAGCGCGGCGGCGGAGCCGTCGACGGATAGCGCCTGCGCGGCCCCTCCGGCCAGCATGGCCAGTGCAAAGCCGCCCACATGGCTGAATACGTCCAGCACCTGCGCCTCGGGATGAACCAGCCGGGCGGCGAAGGCGTGATTGGGGCGTTGATCATAGAACAGACCGGTTTTCTGGCCGCCCGTCAGGTCGGCCATGTAAGTCGCGCCGTTCATGGGCACGGGCAGAGGGGCATCGGGCGTTGTTCCGCGCAGGGTTTGGTTCACGTCGTCCAACCCCTCCAGCCCGCGCGTGCGGCCCGAGGCATTCTTCAGCACGTTTGAAACACCCGTCACCTTGACCAGCGCGTCGGTCAGCGTTTCAAGATGCGCCTCGGCCCATGCGGCGTTGGGTTGGATGACGCAGGTATCGCCGAAGCGGTCGATGATCACGCCGGGGAAGCCATCGGCCTCGGCGTGGATCAGGCGGTAATAGGGCGCATCGAACAGGCGCTCTCGCATCGCAAGCGCGCTTTGCAGACGGGTTTCGAACCACTCTGCGTTCAGGCCGGCCTGCAGGTTTCGATCCAAAACGCGGCACATGATCTTGGAGTCGGGATTGACCGCGACCAGCGCGATGGGTGCGCGTTTGTCATCCTCGAGAATGGCCAGTGCCCCGGCGGAGATCTTGCGGGTGCGGCGGTCGGTGACGATGTCGTTGGCATAGACCCAGGGAAAACCATGGCGCAGCCCGCGCGCGTTGGCTTTGGGTTTCAGACGGATACGGGGGCGGTCGGCGGTTTGGGTCATGACGCCCTCATAGTCCTGAACCGCCCGGTGGGAAAGCCCCTGTTAACGCGGACGGCTGCGCCATCCGCCGCGTCGTTTCGGGGCTTGTGCCGCTTGCAGCCCCTCGGCCAGCACCTGCGTCATCGGATGATCGGCATCCTGCGCGGAATAAGCCGCGTGCAGATCGGTCAGCGCCTGTTTCTGGTCCTGCCCGTCCGGCAGGCTGATCGCCCAGTCCAGAAAGATGCTGCGGCATTCGGGCAAGGCGATGCCGTCGATGCGGTAGGCCTCGCGGATCAGGCCCTTGGGATCGTTGGGATCAGTGCTGCGCGCCATCGTCGCCCCCCTTGATCACGCTGCCGATCAGCGCGGCGGCGGTGGTGTAACTGTCCTGCAATGCGGCCTGCAACTCGTCCACCCGTTCGAACCCGGTGGCGCGGCACAGAAAGGCCGAGCCACCCTCGCCGATCTTGTCGGCCTCGATCACTTTGCCGGACAGCAGCCGCGCGGCGCATTGCACCGACCAGCATAAGTCGTAACTGTCCTTCAGCGTTTGCGCCTGCGCGACATCCAACAGACCCGCAGCGACGGCCCCGTCGAGCCCGGCTTGCACGTCTCGTTTCGGGATGCCCGTCAGCAAGGCCCCCGTTTCGGCCATCAGTTCTATATCCATCATCCGACCGGGGCCGTTCTTGGCATCCCACACACCGGCGGGCGATTTCGCGGCGGCCAGCCGGGTTCGCATCTCGGCCACTTCGCGCAGAACCTTGTCCTTGTTGCGCGGGTGGGACAGGAAATCGGCCCGAAACGCCTCGATATCCTTGGCCAGGGCCGGGTCGCCCGCCACCACATGGGCGCGGGTCAGGGCGAGGTGTTCCCAGACCCAAGCCTCTTCCTGCTGGTAATGTGTGAAGCTGGCCCAGCTGGTCGCCACCGGCCCCTGATTGCCAGAAGGGCGCAGGCGCATATCGACCTCGTACAGCCGCCCCTGCGACATCGGCGCGGACAGTGCGGTAATCAGTGCCTGCGTGAACCGCGCGTAATAGGTGCGGGTTGCCAGAGGGCGCGGGCCGTCGGACATATCCTGATCCAGCGGGTCGTAAATCACGATCATGTCCAGATCGGATTGCGAGTTTATGCGCCCTGCCCCCAGCGACCCCATGCCAAGAACCGCAGCCCCCCGCCCCGGTGCGGGGCCGTGCTTGCGCGCGAAATTCTCGGTGACATGCGGCAGGATCGCAGCAATGACCGCCCGTGCCAGATCGGCGTATTGACGCCCCGCATGCGCCCCGTCGATCAATCCGCGCAGGTGATGCACGCCGATCCGAAAGTGCCATTCCTTGCACCACCGGCGCGCGAAATCGAGTTGTGTTTCGTAGTCGGATTCCTGCGCCAGCGCCTGCGCCAATTCTTCCTGCAGCGCCGCCTGCCCCGGCCAGTCGGCGAAGAAACTGCCACCGATCACCGCGTCGAATACCGATGCATTGCGCGACAGGTGCGAGGCCAGGGCGTGCGAGGTGCCGACGATGTCGATCAGCAGGTCGATCAAATGGGGGTTGGCCTCGAACAGCGAGAAAAGCTGAACGCCTGCGGGCAGCCCGGCAAGGAACCCATCGAGCGCCATCAGCGCCTCTTCGGGCTGGGCCGTTTTGGCGAGGCGCGACAGAAGCTCGGGTTTGAGACGGTCGAAGATGCGCCTGCCCCGTTGCGAACGCAGCGCCGGGTAAGTCGACCAGCGGGCGAGTATGCCCTGGTCGAACTCCACTTCCTGCACAGGCACCCGGGGCGCGCCGGGTCCGGGCGCGAAGAAGCCTTCGGTCAGGTCGTGCACTTCGATCAGGCGTCGGGTCAGGTCCTGCGTCAGTTCGGCACTGCTGAGGCCCATAAGACAGGCGACGCGTTCGATCCCATCCTCGGATTTGGGCACTTTGTGGGTCTGGGCATCGTGGATCATCTGGATGCGGTGTTCGACCTCGCGATGGGCGCGGTAGTGATCGGTCAGCTTGGCGGCGACCTCATCGGGCACCCAGCCCTTGGCGGCCAGCGCTGCCAGCCCCGGAACATTGCCGCGCACGCGCAGATCGGGATCGCGACCGCCTGCGATCAGTTGCCGGGTCTGGGTGAAGAACTCGATCTCGCGAATGCCGCCCTGCCCCAGTTTCATGTCATGGCCGGGGATCGACAGAGCGCCCCCGGTGCCCTTGTTTTCGCGAATGCGCAGGCGCATGTCGTGAGCGTCCTGAATGGCGGCGAAATCCAGATGGCGGCGCCAGACAAATGGGCGCAGCGCGTCCAGAAACCGCTGCCCCGCCGCGATGTCCCCGGCGCAGGGCCGCGCCTTGATGTAAGCGGCGCGTTCCCATGTGCGGCCGAGGCTTTCGTAATACCGCTCTGCCGCTTCCATCGCCATGCAGACCGGCGTGACAGCGGGATCTGGGCGCAGGCGCAGATCAGTGCGGAAGACATAGCCATCCGCCGTCTTGTCGCTGAGCGTGGCACAGAAATTGCGCGTGGCGCGGACCATGCCGTGGCGGGCCTCGTAGAAATCATCAGGGTCGAACCGCGTCTCATCAAACAGAACGATCAGGTCGATATCCGAGCTATAGTTCAACTCATGCGCGCCCATTTTCCCCATGGCGAGGATCACCATCCCGGCGGCGGTTTCGACATCATCCTCGGTCATGCCGGGCAGTTTCTTGCGGCGGATCAGTGCGGCGATCTCGGCCTTGGCGGCCACATCCGCGGCCAGAGCGCCGAAATCGGCCAGCGCCGCTGTCACCTTTTCCAGCGGCCACGCCCCGGCAATATCCGCCAATGCGGTCAGCAAGGCCATGCGGTGCTTGGCCTGCCGCAGCCCCGGCTTCAACTGATCGGGCGGCAGGGCCCGCGCCGCCTCCATGACCTCCGCCAGCGCCTGATCCGGGTTTTGCAGCGCTTGCGGCAGCCAGTCTTTCTCGCGCTCGATCAGGCCTTTCAGATAGGGGCTGGAGCCTGCGGTTCCGGCAATCAGATCACCCTGCTCTGCGGTCAGATCGGGCAACAGCAGCCGGGTTTCTTCCCCAAGGGCCGGGTCAAAGGCGCGCGGCAGGCGGTGAATGGCAAGAGCGTCAGTCATATGCGCAACCTGCGCATTGCCGTGGGGCGGCGTCAATGGGGCAATCTGGTCAGGCCTGTTCGACCGGTGTGTCCTGACTGAAACTGTTGACCCAGACATCGTGACGCCGCTCCCAAAGCGAGGAGATCAGCATCGCCTCCCACCCCGGCGCGTCGGGCCGCTGATAGTCGGCGCGATAGGACAACAGCACGATATCAGGCGTCAGGACCCGCAGCCTTTCGTCGCTCAGCCTGAACTCGGCCATTGTCGGCGCATCGGCGAATTGCCCTACGTGATCATCCCGATTGGCAAAACCAGTGGGGTAAACACCCAGAAAATCCGCGCTCAGCAAGGCGCGATCGGTCTGAGCGTTCCCATCGACCAATGCCATCCAAACCTGCTTTTCCAGATCAAGGATTTCATCAAGGGTCGGGGCGGGCTTTTTGTCATCCGTATTCATACACGCAACCTGCGTCTGATGCGCCGGATCGTCAACCAGATCGCAAGATGTAAATCTTTTTCACATTGACCTCTTGCAACGCACAGACGGATCCCCATCTAGACAATGTGAAAGGAATTTACATCAACCCAGGAGAGCCCAAATGACCGCACTGTCCGAACCCGCCGCCCCTTCGAATCCGGGATGGTTCTACCGTGCCGAGGCCTGGATGGACGACAAAGGCAAAGGTGCCTGGATCGCAGCCATGGTCCTTGGTTTCATCTTCTTCTGGCCAGTGGGCCTGGCCCTTCTGGCCTATATGATCTGGAGCAAACGCATGTTCAGCAAGTCCTGCAGCCGCCGCAAATCCTGGCACCGCCACATGAGCGCTATGAAGCCCTCGGGCAACAGCGCGTTTGACGCCTACAAGGCCGACACGCTGGCGCGGCTGGAACGCGAGCAGCAGGAATTCGAAGCCTTCCTGCACCGCCTGCGCGAGGCCAAGGACAAGGCCGAGTTCGACCAGTTCATGGATGAACGCGCCCGCGAAAACCACGACGAAGCGGACAAGGGCGAACCTGCCTGATCCCCCTTGCCCTGTCCCGGAGTTTCGGGACAGGGTGACGCGACCAATCTCTGCGGAAAGCCCATAATGACTCACCTGCCCGATCCCGATAGCCAACCCGAGTTTTACCAGTCGGTGACCACCAAACGCTTCATTGCATGGCTGTTCGATATCGCCTTTATCTCGTTGCTTTGCACGGTGGCGATCCTGTTCACCGCCTTTATTGGACTGTTCTTTCTGGCCCTGATCTACGGCGTCATCAGCTTTGTCTATCGGGTGGTTACCATCGCAAACGGGTCGGCCACGCTGGGCATGCGGTTCATGGGGATTGAACTGCGCGATGCCTTTGGTGAGCGGATGGATGCGGGCAAGGCCGTGGCGCACACTGCCGGGTATTTCGTCTCGATGACCTTCTTCGTGGTCCAGATCATCTCGGTCATCATGATGCTGACCAGTGCGCGTGGCCAGGGGCTGACGGATGCCTTTCTGGGCACGGTCATGATCAACCAGCGTGCGTAAAAAGACCCTCGCGTGAATCACTTGGCGGTTCCGGGAACCGTTGTTATCATCCGGTCTCAGGAAACACGGGACCTTCATGCGACACACGCTGCCAATCGCGCCACAGTTCTATGTGACGGCACCTCAGCCCTGCCCTTATCTTGAGGGCAGGATGGAGCGTAAGCTGTTCACCGCGCTGCAGGGCGAAGGCGCGGATCAGCTGAACAATTCCCTGTCGCAACAAGGGTTTCGCCGGTCCCAGAACGTGCTTTACCGCCCGTCCTGCACCGACTGCGCCGCCTGCCTGTCAGCCCGGATCGACGTGTCGGCCTTTCGCCCGCGTAAAAGCCAGAAACGGGCCGCAAAGCGCAATTCCTACCTGCAACGGCGCGCCACGTCGCCCTGGGCCACGGACGATCAGTTCGAGCTGTTCCGCCGCTACCTGGATACCCGCCACGCCGATGGCGGCATGGCCGATATGGATGTGTTCGAATTTGCCGCGATGATCGAGGAAACCCCGATCCGCAGCCGCGTGGTGGAATATGTGGACCCCGAAACCGGCAATCTGATCGCCGTCAGCCTGACCGACGTGCTGGATGACGGGCTGAGCATGGTTTATTCCTTCTACGATCCGCACCAGCCTCAGAACTCGCTGGGCACGTATATGATCCTGGACCACATCGACATCGCGCGCGAGGCTGGCCTGCCTTACGTCTACCTCGGATATTGGGTCCCCGGCAGCCCGAAGATGGGGTACAAGGCCAAGTTCGCGGGGCTCGAGGCTTACGTTCAGGGCGACTGGCAAAAGATCAAGGACCCCGAGGCTTTTTCGCGTACCGACCAGCACCCCTTGTCCACCGCGCCAATCGCCGAACAGGTGGCGAGTATCCAGCTGCCGGACCGTCACCCCACCAAGGGCTGAACCCCAGATGAAACAATCCCTGCACGCCGTCACTCTTGTGGTGCCGGACTATGATGACGCCATCCTGTTCTACACCGAAACGCTGGATTTCGAGCTGACGCAGGACATCGATCTGGGCGGCGGGAAGCGCTGGGTTCGCGTCACTCCGCCCGGATCGGATGGCGCGTCGCTGCTGCTTGCCAAGGCGGATGGAGTCGATCAGCAGGCCGCCATCGGCAACCAGACCGGCGGGCGCGTGGGTTTCTTCCTGCAGACGGATGACTTTCAGCGCGACCACGCCGCGATGCTGGCCAAGGGCGTCGAATTCGAGGAAGACCCCCGGCACGAGCCCTACGGAACCGTCGCCGTCTGGCGCGATCCGTTTGGCAACCGCTGGGACCTGATCATGTTCAAGGAGTGACGTAACAGGCTATAATAGAATAACTTTTCCTGCATTTTACAGTTGCAATCTGCCCCCAAGCACTTACACGCGCCCAATTTTATTGCAAAAATGTGATCCTGCATAATTTTTAAGCAGTTGAAAACTGACGCTGCGTCACCAAATACCCTGAACCCGCTCGGCAGAGCGTGCCTTTCAATTACGACGACCGGCGTTGCCGGACTTCACGGACATAATGATTTCGGCACCGGATCCCCGATCCGGCGCGCTGAGTGCGATAAGGGGGAAGACAAATGAAATACGCCGCCCGCAGAGTACTTTCTGCAAGCCTGACGACGCAGATCATGCTGGCCCTCGCCTTGGGCTCCATTCTTGGCATTACGCTGAATTACCTAGATATTCCGGCTTTGGAGAACAGCCTGACCAACGGCCTGTTCGCCATGGTCGGCCAGATGTTCCTGAACGCCCTGCAGATGCTTGTGGTGCCGCTGGTGGTCTTCTCGCTGCTCTGCGGCGTGGTGGGTATCGGAGACGTCAAAGTGCTGGGCCGCATCGGCGGCCTGACCTTTGTCACCTACCTTGTGACAACCGCGCTGGCAGTCACCACCGCGCTTGTCTTTGCCAATATCATCAACCCGGGCAGCGGGTTTGAGAGCATGCATCTGGCGGATCACAGTGTTTCCGTCAACTCGGCGGAATCGGCCTGGCAAATTCTGGCAAACATCGTGCCGAAGAACCCGGTTCAGGCGCTGGCCAATGGCGAGATGCTGCAGATCATCTTCTACGTCATCGTCGTTGGCGTTGCGGTCCTGATGATCGGCAGCCGCGCCAAAGCCTTTGTCGAAGGGTGCGAGTTCATGAACGATCTGGCGATGAAGATCGTCGAAATCGTCATGGCCTTCGCCCCCATCGGCGTGTTTTGCCTGATTGCCAGAACTTTCGCGATGGAGGGGTTCGGCCTGTTCGTCCCGGTGATGGGGTATTTGACCACGATCAGCCTGACCCTGGTGTTCCACCTCTGCGTGACACTGATGGCCCTGCTCTACGTGTTTACCGGCCTCAGCCCGCTGGCGTTCCTGCGGAAAATGCGGTCGGCACAGGTGTTCGCGTTTTCGACCTCAAGCTCGAACGCGACGATCCCGGCCAGCATGCAATGTGTGACCCAGCGGATCGGCGTTGACCGCTCGGTCGCCTCGTTCGGAGTCCCTCTGGGCGCGACGATCAACATGGATGGCACCGCGATCATGCATGGCGTGGCGACCGTGTTCCTGGCCAATGCCTATGGGATCGATCTGGGGCTTGGCGGGTACATGACCATCATCTCGATCTCGGTTCTGGCCTCGATCGGCACCGCAGGTGTTCCGGGCGTGGGTATCGTGATGCTCGCCATGGTGCTGAACCAGCTGGGCATGCCGCTGGACGGTATCGCGATCATTCTGGCCGTTGACCGGATCCTCGACATGATGCGGACCGTGGTGAACATCACTGGCGATGCGGTCGTCACGACAATCGTGGCAGACAGGGTGGGCAAGCTGGACCGCGCCGTATTCAACGACCCCGAGGCCGGTACGACAGACCTGTCGCATCTGGAAATCGACCACGAGGCCGAGATTGAGTTTGCAAAGCTGACCCACGCAAAAACAAACTCGTAACCCAACAGCCCGGAGGCCATGCGTTCTCCGGGCTTTAAGCATTCCACAGCAGCGCAGCGCTGCCGGGCCCAACCAGAGGAGGCACGCCAAAGGCGTGCTAACGATGGGCGGGAGCCTTCACCCTAGTCTCTGGGCCGAATGTCTTCGCCGAAGAACACCAGCGTCCCGTCCTCGTCGAGGACATGGAACTCGCGCTGCAGATAGGGCTGATCGAACGGGGCCCGCACGCGCCCCTCGGGCAGGTCCTTCAGACCGGGCAGCAGACTTTCATACAGCGCATCGATCCCCTCGACATCGATGTAAAACGACTGATTGTCCCCAAGCGGCTTACCGTCTTCGCGGGGCGGGCATTCCAGCAGCCGAATGGCAACCGGCCCACATGACAGATAGGCGTAGTTTTCCTGCTGGAAGCCGCAGGTGAATCCCAGACGGTCACAATAAAAGTCAATCTGTGTTTTCAATGACGAACACAGAACAAATGGCGTAAGTTGCAATAGCTTTGGCATCAATACCTCCGACCACGTGAGTTGGTTGCCAGAAGGTTAACACGTTTCAGTCCAACAGATCGTCTTGCCGTATCCCGGCCCGCTCATAGTGATGCGGCAGCACCCGACCATAAAGCTGCTGGGTCCGCTCGACCCCGCCGCACATCCCTTCGGCTTCGACGAATGAGAATATCCCCACATACCGGCGGCGCGCGCCCTTGACTGGGGCAACCCGATGCAGCGCATACCTGCCCTTGAATATCTGCAGGTCACCCGGCTGCAACTCCAACTCGCGCACTCTGGCCCTGTTGCCGTCCAGAACCGAGGCTACGGACCCAAAGTTCTCATCCTCGGCGCTGCGCAGGTTCGGGACGTATTCAAAGCACCCGCCGGATTCCCCGTTTTGAATAGCCAGAGTGACCGTGTAGTTGTTCGTGTCGAAGTGCCACGGGAAACCCTGCCCCTCTTCCACAACATTGATGATCACATCCGCCAGCGGATCGTCGTAGCGAAAGAACCGGTCTGCGGGTTCGTTCAGGGCGTCGCGGATAAACGGCATGAAGCCTTCGAATTCGTAAATCCGGCGCAGCGGGCCGGATTTGAGGAAATTATCCGCCGGCACAAAGGCGTTCGAACGGTCATAAAACCGGCGGATCGGATGGCCGATGCCAAGCCGCGGGTCGTCTTTGGAGAAATAGGCATTTGTTCTGTTGAAAGATCGGTGGGCTTTGGGCGACACCTCATCGGCCTCGCGAATTAGCAATTCCAACCCAGCCTCGTGAACAAAGCCCGGCAGCACGGCGCATCCGTCCAATTCCAGTTCCCGCCGCAAATCCGCGATCATCTGGTCATAGGCCCGCGAGTCCGGCCGGTCGATCGGGTATCGGCCCAGGTCCACCAAATCCATCAACATATACCGCCTCCGTGAATTGCTGCGTCAGGATCACCGTGACTCGGACAAACGCGCATCTCATGTCAGTTTGGGACATTGCGCTGACGCATTTTGACACTCGCAGGCTCGCCACTCTGTCCTTTGGCATGCTCAAATTCGCGGAAATTCCGCAGATGCGTCAATCTGCGCAAGAAAATGTCGCAGAATTCACCGTTGCGGTCAGAAAATTGGGTCATTTGCCTGTTGACGCCCCCATCGCCCGGCCATAATGTCCCCCGCAAGCAGAAAAGGAGCCTCTGGCGATGAAAGCGCTAGTCGTAATCGTAGGAACCACGCGCATGGGCCGGTAACGGTAAACCATAATCCAACCCATGCGCCTCCGAAAAATCTCGGGGGCTTTTTTTATGCGGAACGCAAGACACATGTCGCGAACGGAGCAAAGCAGATGACACGTGAGATGACCGGCGCAAAGATGGTGGTTCAGGCCCTCAAGGATCAGGGCGTGGACACGGTATTCGGATACCCCGGCGGCGCCGTGCTACCGATCTATGACGAGATCTTTCTGCAAAACGACATTCGCCACATTCTGGTGCGCCACGAACAAGGCGCCGTGCACGCGGCCGAAGGTTATGCGCGCTCGACCGGCAAACCCGGCGTTGCGCTGGTAACATCCGGCCCCGGCGCGACCAACGCCGTGACCGGGCTGACCGACGCGCTGCTGGATTCGATCCCGATCGTTGTTCTGACCGGTCAGGTTCCGACCTTCATGATCGGCTCGGACGCGTTTCAGGAGGCCGACACCGTTGGCATCACCCGCCCCTGCACCAAGCATAACTGGCTGGTGAAAGACACGGATTCACTGGCCCAGACGATGCACGAGGCGTTTCACGTCGCCAAATCGGGCCGCCCCGGCCCGGTGCTGATCGATATCCCGAAGGATGTGCAGTTTGCATCCGGCGAATACAGCCCGCCGAAACCTTCAACCTCGCACTATCAGCCTGCGCTGAAAGGCGATCTGGAAGAGATCACCGAACTGGTTGCCGCGATGGAGACGGCGAAGAAACCGGTCTTTTATACCGGCGGTGGCGTCATCAACTCTGGTCCCGCAGCCAGCCAGCTTCTGCGCGAACTGGTGGATGCGACCGGTTTCCCGATCACCTCGACCCTGATGGGTCTGGGGGCTTATCCGGCCTCGGGCAAGAACTGGCTTGGGATGCTTGGGATGCACGGCCTTTACGAGGCCAACATGGCAATGCATGACTGCGACCTGATGATCAATGTCGGCGCGCGGTTCGATGACCGGATTACGGGGCGGATCGATGCGTTCTCGCCGAACTCGAAGAAAGCGCATATCGACATCGACCCCTCGTCGATCAACAAGGTCATCCGTGTGGATATCCCGATTGTGGGCGACGTGGCGCATGTTCTCGAAGACGTTCTGAAGGTCTGGAAAGCGCGCGGGCGCAAGACCGATGCCGCGAATGTGCAGCAGTGGCAGAACCAGATCAGCGAGTGGCGCAAGATCAACTGCCTGGCTTTCACCAACAGCGAAAAGGCGATCAAACCGCAATACGCGTTGCAGCGGCTTGAGGAACTGACCAAGAAGCACGACCGCTATATCACCACCGAGGTCGGTCAGCATCAGATGTGGGCCGCGCAGTATCTGGGCTTTGAGGACCCCAATCGCTGGATGACATCCGGAGGGCTGGGCACGATGGGCTACGGCTTCCCGGCCTCGATCGGCGTGCAGATGGCACACCCGGACGCGCTGGTCATCAACGTGGCAGGCGAAGCCTCGTGGCTGATGAACATGCAGGAAATGGGCACCGCCGTTCAATACCGGCTGCCGGTGAAACAGTTCATCCTGAACAACGAACGCCTTGGCATGGTGCGCCAGTGGCAGGAGCTGCTGCATGGCGAGCGCTACTCGCACAGCTGGTCCGAGGCCCTGCCCGACTTCGTCAAACTGGCCGAGGCTTTCGGGGCCAAGGGTATCATGATCAGCGACCCCGCCGATCTGGATGACGCGATCATGGAGATGATCAACTATGACGGTCCGGTGATCTTCGACTGTCTGGTCGAAAAGCACGAAAACTGCTTCCCCATGATCCCGTCGGGCAAAGCGCATAACGAGATGCTGCTGGGCGAAGCCGAAACGCAGGGCGTGATCGATAGCAAAGGTTCGGTTCTGGTCTGACAAAATTCGACGAATTTTGTCGGGCGCGGCGCTGCGCCCGATGCGTTAAAATGACGAAAGGGACATAAATGTCTGCCCTACAAATCAAAAAAGGCTCTACCCGCCATTCGGCGTATAACCTAAGGCCCACGTTTTCCGACGTTCAGGAACGTCACACGATTGCCGTTCTGGTCGAAAACGAACCCGGTGTTCTGGCCCGTGTGATCGGCCTGTTCTCGGGCCGCGGGTATAACATCGAAAGCCTGACCGTGGCCGAGGTTGACCATACCGGCCACCTGAGCCGCATCACCATCGTCACCACCGGGACCCCGCAGGTGATCGAGCAGATCAAGGCGCAGCTGGGCCGGATCGTGACGGTTCACGATGTGCATGACCTGACGGTCGAGGGCCCTTCGGTCGAGCGGGAACTGGCGATCATCAAGGTCGTCGGTGAAGGTGACAAGCGGGTCGAGGCATTGCGGCTGGCCGATATTTTCCGCGCCAATGTGGTGGACAGCACGTTGAATTCATTCATCTTCGAGATCACCGGCGCCCCCGACAAGATCGACGCTTTCGCCGATCTGATGCGGCCGCTGGGTCTGGTCGAAATCGCCCGCACCGGTGTTGCCGCTTTGTTGCGCGGCGACTGATAAAATACCTGCCTTCGGCTGGGCAACCAGCCGAAGGTTTCTGACACTCCTCGAAAATCAGGGTTCGCCCATATGTTAAGCACGTGCTTGTCTAATAAATACGTGCTTTTTGGCCCACTTCCGCAATAAAGCTCAGACAAATCCACGCAAAACTGTTGCCTTTGACCTGCAGCGCGTTAGCTTGCTTTTCGCAGCGGTAGAAGGGGAAACGTTGCAGGGGTTCACCTTTGTGATTTCTAACGCGCGTTCGGTCTGCTGATCGGCGCCGTTGTGGTTTTTTCCTCAGAGTTGGAAGCAAGGCCTGGGATAGTATGACCGACCACATTCGCAGCCCGGCGGAACTGCGCGCCATGTTTGGCTCGAATCTCAATCGGTTGGTGCGGCGATACCCGACTGTCTCGGGGCTGTGTCGGCAGCTTGGCATCAACCGGACGCAGTTCAACCGCTACCTGACCGGCGAAAGCTTTCCGCGCCCCGAGGTGCTGGACCGCATCTGCCGGTTTTTCGACGTCGACGCGCGTATTCTGCTGACCAATCTGAATGATATTCCAAGGCCCTCAGATCACCCGGCGGCTTCGCTGTTGACCGAGTTTTTGGGTTCGGGCTCTGACTCCACCCAGAGCGCCGGTTTCCCGTCGGGCTTCTATAGCGTCACCGAACGCGACGGTGGCGGCATGCTGAACCTTTTGTATGCCAAGCGGTTGCCTCAATGCACGCTGGTGCGCGGGTACATCCCCCGCTCTGCTATGCCCCGTGCCCTGCCCAATGCGCGCGAGATACAAGGCATCGCCGCCGGTTCGGCGCAGCAGACCTATATCCTCATGTCCCGCCGCAATGGCGAGAACAGCCAGCTCTATCTGATCTCCAGATCACCGAACGGTGGCGAAACCGGTTGGAGCGGCGCGCTGATCCCGATTTCCAACCCGTCGCACGACGAAGGGCAAACCCGCCTGATCGATCTGCACCCTCTGGCGCAGGACGCGAAAGCTGTGCTGGGGGCCGCCCGCAAAGCGGCGGGGCCTCAGGTCGGGGCGCTTGAAGCTGAAATCGGCTAACCCCAGCTACCGCCCGCCTCGGTATCCTGAGTGATCTGACGGTACAAATGCCAACTGGCATGGCCCAACAGCGGAAGCACCAGAAACAGGCCCAGAAACCACGGGATCATCGACAAAAGCGTCACGACCGCGATGAACGCACCCCACCCGAGCATGACGGGCAGATTGGCCGCGACATAGGAATAGCTGGAGATCATCGCCGTCACAAAATCCAGTTCCCGATCCAGCAGCATCGGGATCGACAGCACGGTGATCATGTACAAAAGCGTCGCAAAGATGGCACCGACCGCTGTGCCCACCGCCAGCATCGTCAGACCGTTCAGGGTCCAAAACACTTCAAGCGATGAGGATACATTGGTCATCGTCGACAGCCCCATGAACAGCGCAAAGATCATGTGCCCGAGGAAGAACCAGAACAGAAACATGACAACGATAATGGCGCAGATCGACGGCAACTGGCGGCGGCTTTGCTGTACGACGACGCCGAAGATCGAGCTGAAATCCAGCGGCTCACCCTGTTCCAGCCGGTGCGAGACCTCGTATAGACCCACCGCCGCAAACGGGCCGATCAGCGGAAAACTGATGGCCGCAAGCACCAGCCAGAACGTTGTTCCGGTCTGGATCGTGACCCAAGCCATCGCCCAACCGGCCAGTACATAGACCCCCGCAAAGATCAGCCCAAACAGCGGCGCGCGCCGGAAATCGCCCCAGGCCTGCTGTAAGGCCGTGCGCAGCATCGCCGTATCAGCCGGGCGCATCTTGGGAACGCCAAACGGTTTGTCCATGTCTCTTCCTCCTCCCGTTCCGGCGTTATGGCATCGCCGGTCTTCTTTCCGGCCATCTGGTTGCCGCATGATAGGCCGCCCCGAATGACAACAGGCGCGCATCCGCCCCGCGTGGGCCGAAAAGCTGCACTCCCATCGGCAGCCCGTCCGCACCAAACCCTGCGGGCGCGGCCAGACAGGGCAACCCGATCAGGCTGACCGGAACCGTCACCTGCATCCAGCGATGATAGGTATCCATACCCTGCCCGGCAATCTGGGCCGGGTACTCCGCTTCGATGCCAAAGGGCCAGACCTGAGCTGCGGGCAGGACCAGCGCATCGTAGTCCTGAAACAGCGCAGCCGCTTTCCGGAACCAGTCAGACCGGATCAGGCTGGCCCGGTGCACCTCCATCGCTGTCATGGCAAGACCGCGATCCAGTTCCCACTGCGCGCTGTCTTTCAAAGATGCGCGGTGGTCCAGCAAGGGCTCAAGGCCCGTCGCCACGCTCCAGGATCGCAGGGTGATCCAGCTGTTCCACATCTTTTCCGGGTCGAAAGGCGGGGGCACAGCGTCGACCTGCGCACCGAGGTCTTCGAACACGGTCAGCGCATCCCGGCACAGGCTCAATATGCCGTCTTCCATCGGGAACGCTCCGCCCCAATCGCCAAGCCAGCCAATTCGAACGCCAGTCAGATCGGCGGCCTGCACCGGGGACACCGGTTCGTCTTGCGTTGCCAACGGCGACCGGGGGTCAGGCCCCGAGATCACGTCCAGCAGCAACCCCAAATCTTCGGGGCTGCGCGCCATGGGGCCGAGGGTTGATAGCTGATGCAGGAACCCGTCGCCGACCGGATCAGACGGCACCCTGCCCCAACTGGGCCGGAACCCGTAAACATTGTTCCACGCCGCCGGGTTGCGCAGGCTGCCCATCATGTCGGACCCGTCCGCCAGCGCCACCATCCCCGTCGCCAGTGCAACGGCAGCACCGCCGGACGACCCGCCGCAACTGCGGGCGATATCGTACGGGTTCCGGGTCGCCCCGTAGACCGGGTTGAACGTGTTTGAGCCCAAACCGAACTCTGGCGTGTTTGTCTTGCCGATGAGGATCGCCCCAGCCGCCCGCACCCGCTCCGCGATCAAGGCGTCCGTCTCCGGCACAAAGTCCCGAAAAATCGGAGAGCCCTGAGCCGACAGGATGCCCGCCACATCGACCAGATCCTTGACCGCAATCGGCAACCCGTGCAGCGGCCCGCGGATGGGTCCGGCATCACAGGCCTGCGCCTCGGCCAGCAAGGCGTCTTTACTCCGCAGCGCGACGATGGCGTTGACCGCGCCATTGACCGCTTCGATCCGGTCCAGCGTCTTATGCATCAGGTCCACGGCCGACAATTGGCGGTTCGCCAGCTTGCCCAGCAACTCGGTGGCTGATGTGAAAGGATGGATCATTCTTGCCTGCGCTGCTGCCGTTCGCGGCCAGCCTAACCAGACGTGCAGATCATTTAAACCTGCCGTTCAGATGTATTTTTACCCAAACCGCAGCGTTGATCAGGCTTACCCGTCGCCCTGCGCCTCGGACCGGCTTTTGCCTGCCACGTTCAGCGCCAGCGTCGCGGCCATGAAGCCGTCCAGATCACCGTCCAGAACCCCTTTGGTGTCCGAGGTTTCGTGGTTCGTCCGCAGGTCCTTCACCATCTGGTAGGGCTGCAACACGTAGGATCGGATCTGGTTGCCCCAGCCCGCATCGCCCTTGGCCTCATGCGCGGCGTTGATATCCGCATTGCGGCGGTCGAGTTCCTGCTGGTAGAGCCGCGATTTCAGCGCCTTCATTGCGATATCACGGTTCTGGTGCTGCGACTTTTCGGAACTGGTCACAACGATGCCCGTAGGAATATGCGTGATCCGCACCGCCGAGTCCGTGGTGTTCACGTGCTGACCGCCCGCGCCCGAGGACCGGTAGGTATCGATGCGGATATCCGCCGGGTTGACCTCGATCTCGATATTGTCGTCCACCACCGGATAGACCCAGACCGAACTGAACGAGGTATGCCGCTTGGCCGCCGAGTCATAGGGCGAGATGCGCACCAGCCGGTGCACGCCGCTTTCCGATTTCAGCCAGCCATAGGCGTTATGCCCGGAAATCTTGTAGGCGGCAGACTTGATCCCCGCCTCTTCCCCTGCCGTCTCGGACTGCAACTCGACGGTATAGCCCTTTTTCTCGGCCCAGCGCACATACATCCGTGCCAGCATCGATGCCCAATCGCAGCTTTCGGTCCCGCCTGCGCCCGAGTTGATCTCGAGGAAGGTGTCATTGCTGTCGGCTTCACCATCCAGCAGCGCTTCAAGCTCTTTCTTGGCGGCTTTGGCTTTCAGGGTCTTGATGGCAGCTTCGGCGTCCTGGACGACCTCTTCATCCTCTTCCATCTCACCCAGTTCGATCAGTTCGATATTGTCGCTCAGATCGGTCTTGATGGATTCGTAGGTCTCGATGGCGTCCACCAGCATCTGACGCTCGCGCATCAGTTTCTGGGCGTTTTCGGGGCTGTCCCACAGGTTCGGATCCTCGACGCGCGCGTTGAATTCCTCAAGCCGATGCGGCGCGGTTTCATAGTCCATGCGCTGCGCCAGCAGCTCCAGCGACTTTTCGATTTCCGCCACGATGTTCTGGGTTTCGGCGCGCATGGTCTTGTCCCAACTTGCTCAATCAGGCCTGCGTGATAGCAAGAGGCGCAGGCCACCACAAGACAGGCGAGACGCGAATGCAGAACCCTCCGCAGCAGATTCTGGATCAATGGGGTTTGACCTTGCCAATCGGCGTGGCCGACACCGGAGCGGCGCTCGTATGGAAGGTCATCCAGGCCGACGAGTCTGCTGCTGCGTTGAAACTGTATCGCAATCCTGATCGTGGCAACGAGGCGCCGGGCACGGCGTTGTTGACGGCATGGCAAGACCGAGGTGCCGTTCGGATCATTGCGGAGGTCGACAACGCTGTACTGATGGAGTGGCTGACCGGGCCCTCGCTGGGAGACATCGCGAGACGTGGTCAGGTGGACAACGCCACGCAGATGCTTGCGGAAACGGCGCATCAGTTGCACCGGCATCCACCGGTTCAATGCTCAGGATTAAAGCCTTTGGGTGATGTGTTTGCGCCCCTGTTCGATTGTACGTTCGCCGACAGTTGCCATACCGCTTTGGAAAGGGACATGCAGCGCGCAATGGCTTTGGCACAAGACCTGCTGGACACTCAGACAACGCTTGCACCGCTGCATGGGGATTTGCATCCCGACAATGTCATCCTGACGCTGGATGGTCCTCGTGTGATTGATGCCAAAGGGTATCTGGGCGACCCCGCCTTCGAACTGGCCAACGCGTTGCGTCATCCCAAGGGCATGCCCGACGTAGTGCGCCAAAGGCGGCAAATTGAGACCTGCCTGACCCTCTATGCAAACGCGATGGAACTGCCGCGCGCACGGCTTGCCAATTGGGCGGCAGCGAAATGCGCCTTGTCGATTTTCTGGAGGTCAAACGGCCTGGTCACCCACGATGACGAGGCCGATTTGCTGAACCTGTTCCTGAAAGCCGCAGGTCAGTAAAGCCCACCGGTCGTCACATCGCCCTGTGTGGCTTTCGGCCCGACAATGACGGTCTGACCGGTCGAGGTTTGCACCTGAACACCGGCGCGCTGCACCTCTTCGAACAAGGGCAGGTCCGAGCCGATGGCAAAGCCGCCGTCATAGACCCGATCGATGAACCCATCGACGCCGTCGCGGAAGTATTCAGCCACCACGTATTCGCCGCTGGCATCTGCGGGCAGACGCGCGCCGCTGAAACGATCGATCTTGATGAAGTGACCACCCGGAGGCACTTCGAACGGGCCGCCGCCATATTTCTCGACCGCTTTTTCCATGAAGCTCTGGAACACCGGGCCGCACATGGTGCCGCCGTAAGCCCCGCGCCCCATTGGACGGGGGCGGTCATAGCCGATGTAACACCCGGCAACGATGTTGGATGTGAAGCCGATAAACCACGCGTCCTTGGATTCGTTGGTCGTTCCGGTTTTACCGGCGGTCGGCACCGGCAGGTTCACATGACGGGACGCCGTGCCCCGATCCACAACGCCTTTCATCATCGAGGTCAGCTGATACGCGGTGATCGCGTCCATGACCTGGCTGCGGTTGGTCTCGATAGTGGGCGACTCATCCGGTTCCAGCCAGCTGGAATTACAATCCAGACACTGCCGGTCGTCATGACGGTAGATCGTTTTGCCGAACCGGTCCTGAATGCGGTCGACCAGAGTGGGTTCGACCCGCTCACCGCCATTGGCAAACATCGCGTAGGCGGCGACCATCTTGTAGAGCGTGGTTTCTTCGGACCCCAACGAGTTCGCCAGAAATGCGCCCATGCGGTCGTACACACCGAACCGTTCCGCGTATCCGGCGACAACCGGCATCGTGACCTCCTGCGCCAGACGGATGGTCATCAGGTTCCGCGATTGCTCGATCCCGGTGCGCAACGGCGTCGGGCCGTAGAACTTGTTGGATGAGTTCTTGGGCCGCCACAGGCCTTGTGGCGTGTTCACCTCGATCGGGGCATCCACAACAATGGTGGCGGGGCTATAGCCACTGTCCAGCGCGGCGGCGTAGACGAAGGGTTTGAAACTTGAACCGGGCTGGCGCTGCGCCTGCGTGGCGCGGTTGAATACGGTGTCCTGGTACGAGAACCCACCCTGCATTGCCAGAACGCGGCCCGAGTTCACGTCCATTGCGACAAAGCCGCCCTGCACTTCGGGCACCTGACGGGCGGACCACTGGCCCTCTTCCCCGGCCATGACAAGGATCACGTCGCCGCGTTTGAAATTGGCTGCGAAATCGCCCTGCATCCACTTGATGTCCGAACGCGGGATGATGCCGTCGGCGGGGCCGTCCTCGACCCCGACGGTCAGGGACTGATCGGCCACGTTCAGCACCACGGCAGGATACCATTGGGTCGGCAGCACCACATCGCGCGGGATTTCGATGATGGACAGCGCTTCGCGCCATTGCGCTTCATCTGACAGTTTTTCTTCGGCGATGACCTCGCCCGTGCCACGCCATTTGCCACGCGACAGGTCGTATTTCTGTAGCGCCTCGCGCAACGCGCGCGCCGCTTCGACCTGCATTTCTTCGTCGACCGAGGCGCGGACGGTGAAGCCGCCGGTAAAGAATTCACCCTCGCCGAAATCTTCGCTCAGCTGGCGGCGGATTTCGTCGGTAAAATAGTCACGCGGCGGCAAGGCGGTGCGGAAGCTTTCGAAATCACCGTTCTGGACAGAGCGCAGGGGCATCTCGACCTCGGTGTCATAGGTAGCCTGATTGATATAGCCGTTCTGACGCATCTCGCGCAGCACGTAGTTGCGGCGATCCAGCAAGCGCTGTTTCTGCCGAACCGGGTGGTAGTCCGAAGGTGCCTTGGGCATCGCGGCCAGCATCGCCGCTTCGTGCGGGGCCAGTTCCTGCAGCGTCTTGTTGAAATAGGTCTGGGCAGCGGCGGTCACGCCATAGGAGTTCTGGCCCAGAAAAATCTCGTTCATATAAAGTTCGAGGATCTGTTCCTTGTCCAACGTATCCTCAAGCCGTGTCGCAAGGATGATCTCCTTGATCTTGCGCTCGGCCCGGCGGTCACCGGACAGCAGGAAGTTTTTCATCACCTGCTGCGTGATGGTTGAGGCCCCGCGCACGGTCTCACCTTTGGTCCGCACGGCCTCAACCCCGGCGGCGATGATACCGCGCGGATCATAGCCCTGATGTGTATAGAAATTCTTGTCTTCCGCCGAGATGAACGCCTGTTTCACCAGATCGGGGATTTCCTCGGACGGCGTGAACAGGCGGCGTTCCTGTGCGAATTCGTCGATCAGTTGCCCTTCGCCTGAATAAATCCGGCTGATGGTCGGCGGCTTGTACTGCGCCAGCGATTCATGGCTGGGCAGGTCACGGCCATACATCCAGAACACCGCACCGATCACCAGTGCAGCCATAAAAATACCCAAAGTCACGAGGCTGAAGATCGCCCCGAAAATCGAAAGAATGAACCGGATCACGTTACTGCCTTTTTCTCGCGCTGCCGCCTATATAGGGATGCACCGCCCGAGGGTCAAAACCACAAGCGCATTCTAGCCGTTTTGGACGCCCGGGTCACTGACCAATGAGGGATTGCCTGATCACATCCTGCTGGTGCCAGTCCTCGAGCCCCTGATAGATGCCCTTTGCCATCCTGGCGCGCCATTCCGGATTTTTCAGGTTTTTCAAGTCTCTGGGGCTGGAAAGAAACCCAAGCTCAACAAGTACCGAGGGGATATCCGCCGCCTTGAGCACCGAAAAGGATGCCGTGCGCAAGGGTTTGCTGTTCATGGGTCCGCCCTGTTGCGCCATGCCGTTCGCCAAAGCCTGTGCCAGCGCGTTGGTGCGGGGTTTGGTTTCCTGCCGTGCCATGTCCAGCAGAACATCGGCCACCTGATCGTCGGCCCCGTTCAGATCGATGCCTGAAAT
Organism: Ruegeria sp. F5; assembly: GCF_056533845.1. Taxonomy (NCBI): domain Bacteria; kingdom Pseudomonadati; phylum Pseudomonadota; class Alphaproteobacteria; order Rhodobacterales; family Roseobacteraceae; genus Ruegeria; species Ruegeria sp. F5. The sequence continues at coordinate 231,458 of NZ_JBQFOU010000002.1, forward strand.
CAGGTCGCCCCGGTCATGCCGTTCCGCCAGTTTTACACTGGCCACATCCGATGCGTCGGCGGACAGAGTATAGACCGCTGCACCATGTGCCTGCCCTTCAGAGAGTGAATCGGCATGCAGCGAAATGAACACATCCGCCCCGGCCCGATGCGCCAGCGCGATGCGGCGTTCCAGCGAGACGAACTGATCTTCGACGCGGGTCAGGATCACCTCGTAACCGCCTGACCGCAATAGCAGTTCCCGCAGCTCGCGCGCGAAAACCAGCATCATGGTCTTTTCGTCGATCCCGCCAAACTCGGCCCCCGGATCGATACCGCCGTGGCCCGGGTCCAGCATAACGCGCAGGGGGCGGTCTGCACGGCGTGGGGCCTCACCCTCGATCACAGCCGGTTCCGGCAAATCCCACCCGGGGTTGCGCGGCGCACCGGCCGCAGCGTTGAAGGCGTCGAAATAAGTACCTTTCAGATGCAGGGACAGCAGCGCTGCGCCCGAGCTTTCGTCGATCCGCAATTCCGCCGTATCCACTGCCATCGGCGCACCCAGTTCCAGCACCAGACGCGACCAGCCCGGCACATACGCTCCGAACTGCACACCGCTGATGCGCTTGGACTGCAGAAAGTCGTCGCGGGTCAGGCCGGTCCAGTCGACCTCCTGAAAATCCAGAACCATCCGGTAGGGATCGCGCAGGGTGAAGATGCGGTATGGCACGCCCTGGCTTAAACTCAGGTCCACGCGGACACCGGTTTGCCCGGTATCCACAATCCGGCTGTCCTTGGGCTGAACACGCGCCAACGCGCTGATATCCTGCGCAACGGCAGCACCAGCCAGCGCCCAGATCAGCGCAATGCAAAAGAGTATCCTGCTCATGGCCTCAAGTTTACCCGAGATCGTTTGCGCGCCAGCCTATCCCATCGGGGCGCGTTTGTGAACGGCTCAGGCCTGTTCCGTGACTGCCCCGCGTTCCGCCATGAAGATACGCAACCGGTCCAGCCCCTGCTGAATGTCAGCGGTGGCGCGGGCGTAGGAAAAGCGCAGCGTCCTGTGGCCGCGCTGAGGGTCGAAGTCCAGCCCCGGCGTCACAGCGACCCCGGCCTTGTCCAAGATCTCGGCCGCAAAGGCGCGGCTGTCATCGGTCAGGTCCGACACGTCGGCATAGACATAAAACGCCCCGTCAGGAGGCGCGATATTGGTGAATCCGGCCTTGGGCAGACCGTCCAGCATCAATGCACGGTTTCGGCGGTAGACGTCCAGATTGGCCTGCAACTCATCCTCGCAGTCCATCGCCGCCAGGGCCGCGACCTGACTGGCATGCGGCGCGCAGATGAACATGTTTTGCGCGATGCGCTCGACCACGCGCACCTGATCCTCGGGCACCACCATCCAGCCCACGCGCCAGCCAGTCATCGAGAAATACTTGGAGAACGAGTTGATCACGTAGCACTCATCCGTCAGTTCCAGCGCGGTGACGGCTTTGGCCTCATATTCCAGCCCGTGATAGATTTCGTCGCTGATGAAGGATGCGCCCTGCCCCTGCGCCGCGTCGATCAGAGACGACATCGCCGCATGATCCAGCATGGTGCCGGTGGGGTTAGCGGGCGAGGCAACCATAAGCCCCTGCAAGTCCAACCCGGCGAAATCGGTCGGAACCGGCTGCAGCCGGTTTTCCGGCGCGGTCGGCAGATCGACCGGAACCAGACCGAGCGCTTTCAAAATCTGACGGTACGAGGGGTAGCCCGGCGCACCGATCCCGACCCGATCTCCGCTGTCGAACAGTGCCGTGAAAGCCAGCAGAAAACCGCCCGAGGATCCGGGCGTGATCACCACCCGGTCAGGATTCAGATCGACGTTGTACCATTCGCCATACATCCGGGCGATGCGTTGGCGCAATGCGGGCAAACCAAGCGCCACGGTATAGCCCAGCGGGCCGTGTTCCATTGCGCTTGCCAAGGCCTCGGTCGCGCCTTTGGGGGCACCGGTTCCGGGCTGGCCGACCTCCATATGGATGACATGTCGCCCGGCCTCTTCCGCTTTGCGCGCGGCCTCCATCACATCCATCACAATGAAAGGATCGACCCCGGACCGGGTTGAGTTTCTCATGCCCATCTCCCATGTTTCTGACATGGCTTTTGAACGCGTATCCCGGCTGGCGTCAATCCCGGCCCTGATGCTGGCTGCGGTGATGTGGCTGGCAGCCGCCGCGCAAAGCCATGCACAAGGCCTGATCCGGGACCCAGATATCGAACACGGGCTGCGCGAACTGGCCTTTCCGGTGCTGCGCGCCGCTGGGCTGAACACCAACCGGGTTCGCATCCTTGTGGTCAATGACAGCACCTTCAACGCCTTCGTCATCGATTACAACGCCATCTATCTGAATTACGGGCTGATTCTGACGGTGGACAGCCCCGACATGCTGCAGGCCGTGATCGCGCATGAAGCCGCGCATATCGCCAACGGCCATCTGGCCCGGCGCGCCGAGAACCTGAAAGCTGCGAAGCGCAAGGCGGGTTTGGGAACGGCCCTTGCCTTGATCGCCGGTGCCGCCGGTGGCGGAGAGGCCGCCGCAGGCATCGCTGCGGGCACGCAATCCGCCGCCCTGCGCAGTTTTCTGGGACACACGCGCGCCGAGGAATCTGCCGCCGACCGCAGCGCCGCCGGTTATCTGCGATGGGCGGGCATTTCGCCCAGCGGCATGGTCAAACTGCACCGGAAGTTTGCGGGTCAGGAACTGCTGAGCCCGGCCAATCAGGACCCCTATATGCGCTCGCACCCCACCAGCCGCGAACGCTTGCGCGCTGCCGAAACCTTTCTGGATCAGTTCGGCGACAAGGCGCAGCCCAATGCCAATGCCGATTATTGGTTTGCGCGGGTCAAGGGCAAACTCTCGGCATTTCTGCGCTCGCCCGCCTGGACCCTGCGCCGGTCACATGAGGAAACCGATTACGACATCCGCATGATGCGCGAGGCCTCGGCCCATCACCAGAACCGCGATCTGGCCCGTGCCCGCGCCGCGATTGACGAGGCACTGGCAATGCGCCCCGACGATCCTTTCTACTATGATCTGAAAGGGCAAATCCTGCTGGAAAACAGACAGTTGTCCGAGGCTGTTGCAGCATACAGCCAGGCCGTGGACATGGCCCCCAATGACTCTCTGATCCTCGCCGGGTATGGCCGCGCCTTGCTGGCGCATGGCAAGACGAACGAAGCCCTGCAAGCCCTTGAAAAAGCACGCGCTCGGGACTATCGCGACGTCCGGCTGATGCGCGATCTGGGTGCGGCTTACGCCAAGGTTGGCAATAACGGGATGGCCTCGACCGTCACCGCAGAACGATACGCTTTGCAAGGCAAGCTCGCCGACGCAGGCATTCACGCAAAACGGGCCATTGGGCAGTTGCCCGAAGGCTCACCGGGTTGGCAAAGGGCGCAGGATGTGTTGATTGCTTCACAACGCGCCGAAAAGGAAAAAAGGAAACGGAAATGATCCTCAGACATGCAGCACCCGCCCTTCTGGGGCTTTCCATGCTCACCAGTCCTGCACAGGCGCTGGACCTGAACGCCATGAGCCAGGCCGAGAAAGACGAATTCGGCGCGCAGGTCCGTGAATACCTGCTGGAAAACCCCGAGGTGATCATCGAGGCGATCAATATTCTGGAACAACGCAACGCCGCCGCCGAAGCGCTGGCCGACAAGGAACTGGTCGCAGCAAATGCCGACGAGCTGTTCGACGATGGCTATAGCTGGGTCGGCGGCAACCCCGAGGGCGATATCACGCTGGTCGAGTTCATGGACTATCGCTGCGGCTATTGCCGCCGCGCCGTGCCCGAGGTGACCAGCCTACTGGCCGAAGACGGCAACATCCGCCTTGTGATCAAGGAGTTCCCGATTCTGGGCGAAGCGTCGGTCCTGTCCTCGCGGTTTGCGGTCGCAACCAAACATGTGGCCGGGGGCGATGCCTACAAGCAGGTGCATGACGCATTGCTGGAGTTCAGTGGAGAACCCTCCGAAGTCACCCTGCGCCGTATCTCGGACGGTCTGGGGCTGGACAGCGACGCGATCATTGCCGCGATGGACAGCGATAAAGTGACCGAGGAAATCGCCCAGACCCGCGCGCTGGCGCAACGGATGCAGATCACCGGCACGCCATCCTTCGTGCTGGGCACCGAAATGCTGCGGGGGTTCCTGCCAGCAGAGCAGATGCAGCAGATTGCCGATGGAGTTCGGGCTGAACAGGGGTGATTGGAGCGTTTTTTGAACGCGCCTTACCCTAGTACGGGTAGGGCGCGTTGCACTTCAAAGATACGAACCACTCAGGCGTTCCATCTCTGCTGAAACGCGTCGCAGACACTGGCTGCCCTTTGATTCCCGCTGGTATGACATCGCGACCTTGCCGGGTACTTTCGGCAAGAATGGCATTCAGATCCTCGGGTTTCGTGTAACGGCGTATCCCGGTGTTTTCGGTAATCGGCCCCGACCTGCAATAAGTTGCTCTCGCAATCTGCTTGGCCAAACCCAGCGCCGCAGCTTTATCCTGTCCGTCCCGCAAAGATACCGCCACGCGCGAAGCGAGTTGCGGGTCAGCGTTGATGATCGTCGACTTTCGTGACGGATTGCCCTGTCCGCCCGGTCCGATCCGCACCCGGGCCAGCGTGTTCGTCCCGCTTTCATTATACCCCGAAACATGAACAGACAGATATCCCAGCTGTGTTCCGGCTGTTGGCTGCGGCACCGGAACACTCACAAAACCCGGTCTGTTATCATATTCGCTTGAAGGACTGGTGCATGCCGTCAGAAGCACCGTAGCGACCAACGCCGCCGAAAACTTAAAATGCAAGGGAATCGCTCCGAAAACTGATTTTGTTCAGCCAGTTCTGGAACGGAAATTCGACCGAATGAAGGCATTCCGGAATGGTGAGTTACTCCGCCGCCTCTGCAGCAGCATCCAGTTCAGCCGCCTTCTTCTCGACCTGCTCGACGATGTGATCGATCATCTGTTCATTCGACATCTTGTGGCTGGCCTTGCCCGCCAGATAGACCATCCCCGACCCGGCCCCGCCGCCGGTGAAGCCCACGTCGGTCATCAACGCCTCACCCGGTCCGTTCACGACGCAGCCGATGATCGACAGGGACATGGGCGTCTTGATGTGTTCCAGCCGGTGTTCCAGCGCCTCGACCGTCTTGATCACGTCGAACCCCTGACGCGCGCAGGAGGGGCAGGAGATGATGTTGACGCCACGATGCCGCAGGCCGAGGGATTTGAGGATCTCAAACCCGACCTTGACCTCTTCCACCGGATCGGCGGACAGGCTTACGCGGATCGTGTCGCCGATGCCCATCCACAGCAGATTGCCCAGACCGATGGCCGATTTGATGGTGCCGCTGACCAGCCCGCCGGCCTCTGTAATGCCAAGATGGATCGGCGCGTCGGTGGCTTCGGCAATGCCCTGATAAGCGGCAGCCGACAGGAAGACGTCGCTGGCCTTGACGCTGATCTTGAAGTTGTGGAAATCGTTGTCCTCAAGAATGCGGATATGTTCCAGCCCGCTTTCGACCATCGCCTCGGGGCATGGCTCGCCGTATTTTTCAAGCAGATGCTTTTCCAAAGAGCCCGCGTTCACCCCGATACGGATCGAACAATTGTGGTCGCGCGCCGCCTTGATGACCTCTTTCACCCGTTTCTCATCACCGATATTGCCCGGATTGATCCGCAGACAGGCAGCCCCAGCCTCGGCCGCTTCGATCCCGCGACGGTAGTGGAAATGGATGTCGGCCACGATCGGCACCGGGCTTTCGCGCACGATCTCTTTCAGCGCTTTTGACGAGGCTTCATCCGGAACCGAGACGCGGACGATATCCGCGCCAGCCTCGGCTGCGGCCTGAACCTGAGCCACGGTTGCTGCTACGTCGGTGGTCAGGGTGTTGGTCATGGTCTGCACGGCAATGGGCGCATCCCCGCCAACTGGCACGGTCCCGACCATGATCTGACGGGATTTGCGGCGATAGATATCGCGCCATGGACGTACGTGATTAAGGGACATGAGGACCGGTCCGCGTCTGCCTGGGTTGCGCCTTTAGATAGTCCGGCAACCCGTGCTCCGCAATGGCTAGATCACTCGGCAGGCTCTTCTGTCGCCTGCGACTGAAGCTCGGCCACGACTTGTTTCAGCGCGCTGTTCTGTTCGGCTTCCAGATCGGCAACCGCATAGGTTTCGGCCACTGATTCCTTCGACAGAACAACGCCCTTGGCGACCGTTCCCGGCGCGCCCACGGGACCAAAATGTTCACCGTTCATCGAGAAGAACACAGATCCGGATGCGCCAGCGCGCAGTTGCGGGGGTTCTTCGGTCAGGGGGACTTCGAACACGTTGCCTTGCTCAATCGTTCCCAGCGTGCCTTCGAAGATCACGCTGCCATCGGCGGCAGTGACCCGCATCCATGCCGGATTGACGGCCACGATCTTGAGGGTCGTATCGATCTGCTCGACCACCTGCGGCAGCGCCGGTCTTTCGACCGTATGCACCTCGGCCAGTTCGGCCTTTGGCAGTTCCGGCGGGCGGAAGGTGCCAACATTGCGCGGATCAAGGGTCGAGATCGGGGCGTCGCGGGCAACCAGGACCGGAACGTCCAGCGCCTGCGGGCGATAAAGGCGATCCAGCGCCTCTGCCGTCGGGGCAGCCGCTGTTTCGACCGTGTCGCTGTTGTTACGCGCTGCGTCCAGCGGGTCGAGATCGGCCAGCACCACGGGCGCCTGCTCAACCGGGCTGACCTGCACCTGCTGAATCCGGTTCAGAACCGACCAGCCGCCATAGCCAATCCCGCCGATCAGCATCAGCAGCACCAGCGAGGAACCGATGGCGCGAGGTTCGATCTGGCTGACCAAAGACTCGCGGCCCGGAACGAACGGCGTATTCGGAGAGATAAACGGATCATGCCCCATCGGACCGCGCGCCGGGGTGCCGCCCAGGGGTTTGCGCACCACCGAGGCCTCGGCCGACATGCCATGAGCGACCTCGAACCCGCTTTCCTTGCAGAAGGCGGCAAAGGTTTCGTCCGGGTTCATGCCCAGATAGCGGGCGTAGGAACGCACATACCCGGCGATGAAGCCGGGTGTGTCGAATGCATCGGGGTCAGCGTTTTCGATGGCGGCGATGTAGGTGGCCTTGATCCGCAATTCGCGCTGCACGTCCAGAAGCGACTTGCCCATGGTGGCGCGTTCACCGCGCATCATATCGCCAAGCCGAACCTCATAGTCGTCATAACCTTTCGGTCTGACATCCGTGTCCTCTTCGGAATCGCGCTGAGATCTGCGCCCAATCATTCCTGCCGCCCCATTTTGCCTGTCGCGCGTTTCGCGCTAACGGCGAATCATTCCCTTAACGATTCGTCCGTTGTTTTTGTTAGCGTAAGCTTAACATGCGACAAACCAGTTGCACACTTAACCGTGACGTTAGCCTGCAAGTTCGGCGCGATTTAGCGCACAATGTGACCAAAGTTCGTCCATCGCCTGCACCAGACGGTTCATTTCGTCGGGTCCATGCACCGGGGATGGGGTAAAGCGCAGACGCTCGGTTCCGCGCGGGACGGTCGGGAAATTGATCGGCTGCACATAAATGCCATAGTCGTCCAGCAGCATGTCGCTGAGTTTCTTCGTGTGGACAGGGTTGCCCACGATGACCGGAACGATGTGGCTGCCGTGATCGATCAGCGGCAAACCCATCCCCTTCAGCCGCAGCTTGAGGATCTTTGCCTGGGTCTGATGCTGCTCGCGCAGTTCGGGCGCACGCTTGAGATGCGCGACCGAGGCCGCAGCACCAGCAGCAATCGCCGGCGGCAGCGACGTGGTGAAGATGAACCCCGGCGCATAGGACCGCACCGCGTCGCACATCTTGGCGCTGGCCGCGATGTATCCACCCATAACGCCATAGGCCTTGGCCAGCGTCCCGTTGATGATGTCGATCCGATGGGCCAGACGGTCCCGCTCGGTCACGCCACCACCGCGGGGGCCGTACATGCCAACCGCGTGGACCTCATCAATATAGGTCAGGGCACCGAATTCATCGGCCAGATCGCAAATCTCTTCGATCGGGCCGAAATCGCCATCCATCGAATACACCGACTCGAACGCAATCAGCTTGGGCGCGGCGGCATCGTCAGCCTCGAGCAATTCGCGCAGATGGGCGACGTCGTTGTGGCGGAAGATGCGCTTGGCCCCGCCATTGCGGCGCACGCCTTCGATCATCGAGGCATGGTTCAGCGAGTCGGAATAGATGATCAGGCCAGGGAACAGCTTGGGCAGCGTGCTGAGCGTTGCGTCATTGGCGATGTAAGCGCTGGTGAACAGCAAGGCGGATTCTTTGCCGTGCAGATCGGCCAGTTCCGCCTCAAGCCGCTTGTGATAGACCGTTGTGCCCGAGATGTTGCGCGTGCCGCCCGATCCGGCACCGGCCGCATCAACCGCGTCATGCATCGCTTCCAGGACAACCGGGTGCTGCCCCATGCCCAGATAGTCATTGCCGCACCAGACGGTGATGTTCTGCTGCGAGCCATCAGGGCGGGTCCGTACCGCGTGGGGGAAATGCCCGTTGCGGCGTTCGATATCGATAAAGGTCCGGTAACGTCCTTCGTCATGCAGCCTGGCAATCGCTGTATCGAGCTGAGCAGTATAGTCCACCGGACCCTCCTTGACTGCCCGGCGCGGATTTCCACCCCGGACAAAATTCCACCGCTTTAACAGAGTGCTCTGTTCAGGCGGCTATTTTGCGTTCGTATGCTTCAACTCACTACAGCCGAACCGCAGAACCCAACTTTGATTTGCATCAAATATAAGTTTGGTCCCTCTCCGACAAGCAAAGTTACGGCCTTCAAGCGCGAGGAAACGACGCAGGCGCTATATCCAGCATCGGCAGGTTTCCGATATTAGACGAATTTCAACGCCTTGCCCACTGGACGGCAAGTATAACCCTGTTAGGTTCCCGCAAACACCACCAAAGCAGGAGCCCGCCATGTCCTTGGACGCCGTGCTGAGCCGGATCGACGACGATCTGCAAACTTCAATTGACCGTTTGATGGAGCTGTTGCGCATCCCGTCCATCTCAACCGATCCGGCTTATAAAGAACAGGTCGATCAGGCCGCCGACTGGCTGGTTGCCGATCTGCAGAGCATCGGTATCGCCGCCGAGAAACGGGAAACACCCGGACACCCGATGGTCGTTGGCCATGTTGGGGAAGGCGGAAACGGGCCGCATGTGCTGTTCTATGGCCACTACGATGTCCAGCCGGTGGACCCGCTGAACCTGTGGAACCGCGACCCGTTCGACCCGGCGATCGAAGAAACGGAACACGGCCCGGTGATCCGGGCGCGCGGTGCCTCTGACGACAAAGGGCAGTTGATGACGTTTGTCGAGGCATGCCGCGCCTGGAAAGCGGTCCACGGCACCCTGCCCTGCCGCATCACCTTTTTCTTTGAAGGGGAAGAGGAATCGGGCTCTCCGTCGCTGGTGCCGTTCCTCAAGGAAAACGCTGCCGAACTGAAGGCCGACCTCGCGCTGGTCTGTGACACATCGATGGTGTCGCGCGGGGTGCCGTCCATCGCCTCGCAACTCAGGGGGATGCTGAAGGATGAGTTCACTATTGTCGGCCCCCGTATCGACCTGCATTCCGGCCACTATGGCGGCCCCGGCCTGAACCCGCTGCGGGAATTGTCGAAGATCGTCGCATCGTTCTATGACGAGGAAACCGGGCGGGTGGCCGTCGAAGGATTCTACGAAGGCGTCCACGAGGTTCCGGCTGAGCTGTTGCGCCAATGGGAAGGCTGCGGGTTTGATGAGGCCGAGTACCTGAACTCGGTCGGATACACGCAGGCCCACGGCGAAAAGGGCTATTCCACCCTCGAACAGCAATGGGCGCGCCCGACGCTGGAAGTGAACGGGCTTTGGGGCGGCTACAACGGCGCAGGTTCGAAAACGGTGATCCCGTCCGAGGCCCACTGCAAAATCACCTGCCGTCTGGTGGGCGACATGGACCCTGACGCGCTGCGCGACAAAATCCGCAAGCACGTCCAGGATCGCCTGTCCCCTGATGCGAAGGTTGTGTGGGACAACGATCTTGAAGGGTCCCCGGCCTCGGTCATGAACCTGGATCGACCTGAGTTTGAAACCGCCCGTGGCGCGCTGTCAGACGAATGGGACCGCGAGGCCGTGTTTACGGGCATGGGTGGATCAATCCCCGTCGTCGGCTATTTCAACACGGTGCTCGGGCTGGATTCGATGCTGGTCGGATTTGCCAATGAAGACGACGCTATTCATTCGCCGAACGAGAAATACGACGTGAAAAGCTTTCACAAAGGCATCCGGTCCTGGGCCCGGATATTGGAAGCGCTCAGCAAATAACTCAGGGATTTTGCGAGGCTCTGCCTCGCGCTCCGGGATATTTTCAGCCAGATGAAGAACGGATCCCCTGCTTCATCTGGCCCATAAATATCCCGGGGGAGTCGCGGCTTGCCGCGGCGGGGGCAGAGCCCCCTATCCCTACATGTGGATTACGCGACCGTAAGCATCCAGCACGCTTTCGTGCATCATCTCCGACAGAGTCGGGTGCGGGAAGACGGTGTTCATCAGGTCTTCTTCCGTGGTCTCCAACTGGCGGCCGACGACATAGCCCTGGATCAGTTCCGTCACTTCAGCGCCGATCATGTGCGCGCCCAGAAGTTCTCCGGTCTTGGCGTCGAACACGGTCTTGATCAGACCTTCGGGTTCGCCCAGAGCAATGGCCTTGCCATTGCCGATGAAGGGGAAGCGCCCGACCTTGATGTCATAGCCAAGCTCTTTGGCCTTCGCTTCGGAATATCCAACCGATGCAACTTGTGGCTGGCAATAGGTGCAGCCTGCGATGCTTTCGGGTTTCACCGGATGCGCGTGCTTGCCGGCGATCAGGTCGGCGACCATGACGCCCTCGTGGCTGGCCTTGTGCGCCAACCAGGGCGCACCCGCGATATCGCCGATGGCATAGAGGCCATCGACCCCGGTTCGGCAATATTCATCGGTCACAACATGGGTCCGGTCGATTTTCACACCCAGCGCTTCCAGCCCCAGGTTTTCGACATTGCCGACGATGCCAACCGCCGAGATCACGGTGTCAAACTCGTGTTTCTCGACTTTGCCCTTGACCTCGATATGCGCTGTCACTTTGCCCTTGGCGCGGTCAAGCTGCTTGACCATCGCCTTTTCCATGATCTTCATGCCCTGCTTGGTAAAGGCCTTTTTGGCGAGCGCGCTGATCTCGGCGTCTTCCACCGGCAGAACGCGGTCCATGACCTCGACAACGGTCGTATCCGCGCCCAGCGTGTTGTAGAAGCTGGCGAATTCGATGCCGATTGCGCCCGAACCGATGACCAGCAGTTTCTTGGGCATGCGGGGCGGCTGCAGCGCGTGTTTGTAGGTCCAGACCAAATCACCGTCTGCCTCAAGACCCGGCAGTTCGCGCGCCCGCGCACCGGTTGCTAGGACAATGTTCTTCGCAGTCAGATCCTCGGTGCCCTTGTCGGTCTTGACGCTGACCTTGCCTTTGGCGGGAATGGATGCCTCACCCATCACCACGGTGACTTTGTTCTTCTTGAGCAGATGCCCGATACCACCCGACAATTGCCCCGCAACCCCGCGTGAGCGTTTGACGACCGCATCCAGATCGTAGCCAACCTTGTCTGCCTTGAGGCCGAAATCCTTGGCACGTTCCATAAGGTGAAACACCTCGGAAGAGCGCAGTAGCGCCTTGGTGGGGATACAGCCCCAGTTCAGGCAGATGCCGCCCAGATGCTCACGCTCAACCACTGCGGTTTTCAACCCCAGTTGCGCACCGCGGATTGCGGCGACATAGCCCCCCGGCCCGGCGCCAATTACGATCAGATCAAAAGATTGTGCAGCCATGTGTCCCTCTCGGCGCAGGTCGATAGAAATTTAGTTTACCATTAAACTAATTTTCGCAACGCATCAACACACCGCCCCGCGACAAAAGCGACGCAGGGTCAATTTGGTCGAATTGTGCGGTTTTCAGCCTATACCCGAGGGGGCGCAATAGCTAGAAAAGAAGAGGTTGAACCCTGCACACGTTCTTAATTCCAAGATATTCGAAAGGCTTACCATGGCCAAAACGCTCAAAGATCTTTTGCTTGCCCTGCTGAACGCGACGCTGATTTTGGTGGCACTTTGCCTGTTTCTGGGTTGGAAACTGGCCTCGACCGTCAACGGGATCACATCAGAATTTGCCGAGAACCTGCAGATCGTGACCCCCTTGCGCGATCAGGCGCAGGACCTGCGCGGCGAGCTAGCGAGCCTACGCAGTGAACTGGCGGAGCTGCGGACTGACGGCGGCGCGCTGGATGAGGCGGCGGCGCAGCGCCTTGGTCAGACGCTGGGCAGATTGGAACAGATCGAAGAAAAGCTGCAATCCGTTCAAACCCGGTTTGCGGACATGGCGGACTCGCCCGAGCTGTTGATTGATCAGGCAATCAGCACCTCGGCCGACGTTATCGCCGACCAGGTGAACGAAATCCGAGGTTGCGTGCCCGAGGCCTAACCGGCGGCCTGCAACTCGCGCACCGTTGCGCCATAGCCGCCCATGCTGACATAGGCTGCCTCATGCTCGGTCGTGGCGCGGGACAGGGCCTCATTCCGGTACGGGAAGCGCCCGAACTTGCGGATCACTTCGCGATGCGCCCTTGCATGCAGCAGATTGCGCGAATTGTCCTTGCTCATGTTCTCGCACATCAAACGCACGCAGCGTTCCTGATCGCACAGGTTTTCCGAATGCATCAGCGGCAGGTAGAAGAACTGCCGTGCCGGTTCGTCGATCTTCAGATCCCAGCCCTTGTCGATGGCGCATTTCGCTGCCGCCAGCGCCGCGCGGTCGGTTGCAAAGGCCTTGGCCTCGCCCCGGAACATGTTGCGCGGAAACTGATCCATCAGGATGATGTACGCCAAAGCGCCGCTTGGATAAGTCAGCCAGAGCGAAAATTTGCCCCCATTCGCTGCTTTCCATGTCTCAAAGAAACGATCCCGGATGTCGGCGTCCATCGCCTCATCCTGCAGATACCAACCCTTGGGACCAACCTCATCTAACCAATAACTCAATACACTTTCAGGACCAACCATGCCCTAAACTCCGTCTTGCACCCTCCCCAGGGACGTAACTTTATTTAAGTCCGTTTTACAGAACTGTTACAGTAACATATTGCAACACTGGCGACATAATCTCGTGTCCTAGGCAACATCTTGCGTATCCTGGTCCGCCTCGGCGGCTTCTATAGCGACTTCCTGTGCCACCTCGAGCGCAACAGGTGAAGCAGTTGGATACAATGTGGACATTGTGCCGGTTTCGTCCACGGGAATCGCGGCACGCTGAGTCGTGCGGTAGAGCGCATAGGTGGCCATCGCGAACAAAAGCAATGCGATAAACAGGAAAAAGCCCGGCGGTCCAAAGACCGTATCGCCCATCAGCCAGCCTGTGATCAGCGGCCCGGCAATCGCCCCCAGCCCATTGATGAACAGCAACCCGCCCGAGGCTGCGGCCATGTCTTCGGGTTCCAGAAAGTCATTCGCGTGAGCGATGAGAAGAGAGTAAAGCGGGTTCGACATGCCACCGATGATGAAGGCCGCAGCCAGCAGGATCGGGAACGCGATGCCAAACATCATACCCGCAATTGCGCCACATCCCCCCGTTGCGGCGACAAGTAGGATCAGGAACCGGCGGTCCATTCGGTCCGAGAACCAGCCCAGAGGGTATTGCAGCACGATGGCCCCGATGTAGAACGCGGCGACAAAGGTCGAGATTTCGACCAGCGACAGACCGGCCCGGGCGCCGTAGACCGACGCCATGCCAAACTGAGCCGAGAAAACGCCCCCCAACAGGAACATGCCCACGCAGCCCAGCGGTGACTTTCCCATCAGCTCGCGCAGGGTCATCGCCTTGGTGGTATCGAAAGCGGGCGTGGGCGAAATCGACAGCAGGATGGGCGCAAACGACACCGAAACCAGTATCGACGCGATTACGAACGTTTCATACCCCGCCGGATCACCGGCCAGCACCAGCGCCTGCGCCCCGATAATGCCGGACATCTGAACGATCATGTAAAGCGACAGCGCCTGGCCCCTGTTTTCATTGCTCGCGGCGTTGTTCAGCCAGCTTTCCGCAGTGACATACACGCCCGAGAAACAGAACCCGATCACGACCCGGCCCAGAACCCAGGCAACCGGGTCGGTCAGCATCGGGTACATGATCATGACCGCTGAAATGAATGAGGCCAGCGCCGCGAACACGCGCACATGACCAACACGGCGGATCATCTCGGGCGCCAAACGCGAGCCGCCCAGGAACCCCACAAAGTAGGCAGACATGACAAATGACATCTGCAGGGTCGAGAAGCCTTCGATCTCGCCGCGCACACCAAGAATCGTGCCCTGAAGGCCGTTTCCGACCATCAGCAGCCCCATGCCAAGCAAAAGAGCCCACGCGCTGGACAGGACCTGAATCATTGGGGCCTCCGAAGTAATGCCGATCTGTATTGGGGTCCGTTTTGCGATCAAAACCCGCCCTGGTCGCGCTTGTCTACGACATTCCCGAAAAATGATGCCCGGAACGCGCCCTTCACGGGATTAAAAGCGACGCGTCACCGTAGGAAAAGAAACGATATTTCTGACGGGTGGCATGGTCGTAGACGTCCCGCATCCGGTCCTGCCCCATCAGGGCCGAGACCAGCATCAGCAGGGTGGATTTCGGCAGATGGAAATTGGTCATCAGCGCGTCTGTCACCTGAAACTGAAAACCGGGATAGATGAAGATGTCGGTCTCACCTTCCCACGGTTCGATCCGGCCGCCGCGTGCCGCGCTTTCGATCAGGCGCAGCGCTGTGGTTCCGACCGGGATGATCCGCCCGCCCGCCGCTTTGGTGGACCGGATCTCTTCGGCGGCGGTGGCGCTGACCCTGCCCCATTCCGCATGCATTTTATGTGTGGTCACGTCCTCGACCTTCACGGGCAGGAACGTGCCCGCCCCGACATGCAGGGTGACATGGCTGATATGTACCCCGCGATCCGCCAGCGCCTGCATCAGCGGTTCATCAAAATGCAAAGATGCCGTGGGGGCTGCAACCGCGCCCGAGTTGCGCGCCCAGATGGTCTGATAGTCGGTCTTGTCTTGTTCATCCGCTGGTCGCTTGGCCGCGATATAGGGCGGCAATGGCATCGCGCCCGCCTGTTCCAGCGCCGTGTCGAAATCTTCGCCGGTCAGGTTGAACCGCAGGCAAGCCTGCCCGTCTTCCACCCGCTCGAGCGTGGCGCTCAGGTCGTCCGAGAAAACGATGCGCTCTCCTGGCTTGATCTTTTTTAGCGGCTTGATCAGGGCCGCCCATGTGCCATCGGCCTGCGGATCCAGCAAAGTGGCCTCGATCGCGGCGGAAACCGGCCCCTGCGCGCTGTCCCGATGACGCCGCCCCTTCAGGCGCGCGGGGATCACCCGCGTGTCGTTCAACACCAGCCGGTCGCCCGGCTGCAGCCATTGCGGCAGGTCGAACGCGTGGCTGTCAGTGATCGTGTCCCCCTGCGCCACCAGCAGCCGCGCGGACGAGCGCGGGTTGGCAGGACGGGTGGCGATCAGGTCTTCGGGCAGGTGGAAATCAAAGTCGCTCAGTTTCATGGCCGCGCCTTACAGGGCCGGAACAGATTCGGCCATATTCGGATTTACCGGTCGCTTGTCCGTGACCCGAATGTCTTCTTCACCTCATCCGGCTTTTGCGGCTTGGCGTTGGGTCCGTCCGAGACGGTGGGCGCAGGCGCGCGCAGAAGGTTGCGCAGGAACAGCGGGGCAAGGCCGGACAGCGGGTTCACCGAAACCTTGGGCGAGGCCAGCGGCCCGGTTAACGTGTAGTTGAAGCCAATGACCCCTTCGCCCTTCTTGGTGAAGACACTGCCGATGGCATTCACCAGATAGATGGGTGAAATCGCGCCACGCAGGTTCAGCAGCCCCGCCACCGTGTCGATGGTTCCGTCAAAAGACAGGCCCATCGAGGGGCCGACCGCGCTGCCGCTGAGCACTTTGATTTCCGTCGGGGTGATCCGCATCCGGCTGTCGATGGTCGAGAAAAAGATGCCCTGCCCCGCCATTTCATCCAGCAACCCGACCAGACTGATCGCGTTTAGCAGCGCAGCCATGGCCGGAGCATCCTGAATGCGCGTGTTGACGATTTTCAGGATCACGTCGTAGCTGCCCGGCGCAGTGACCGGCTCGAGCTGCAGGTCAAAGCCGCCGCCACGCGCTTGCGTCAGCACGCCGGCAGACCGAAGGACGGCCCCTGCATTGTCGGATTTCAGGTTGACCGCGCTGCGCCCACCGCGCGGCGTTACCTCCCCCCGGACCGAGGCCCCGCCGTTGACCAGAGCCGTAAAGGGCCCGTGGACACCGCCGCTGGTCTGGAACGCGCCTTTGAACCCGGTCAGCGCAATTGTCTCGGTGACCTGCAGACGGTCCAGCGTGACGTCCAGTTTAGGGCTGGATGCCGCGCCGCCACCGCCGCCTGATCCAAAGGTCGAGCGGCCCAGATTCAGAACGCCGCCCAGAACGCGGATATCCGGGGCTGCCGAGCCTCGCGACACAAGCTCCGCCGGAACCGCCAGCCAGTTGCCCAGATCGAATGAGCTAAATTGCATACGGTCGAACTCGCCCTCGTTGAAGGAAATCGAGGCTGTCGTGCGCAGTCCAGCGGCGTCAAGACGCAGGGAATCCACCTTTAGCTGATCCCCCAACGTTGCCTCGGCGGTCAGCGTGCCGGAACTGTTCGCACCTTTGCGCCAGCCCAGTTCCGGGATCGCAAGCGCGACGCCAACCAGATCGGAGGACGCGCTAAGCTTCGGTGGTTCCCCCGCGCCGATGCCCAGTGTGATATCCGCCGTCCCCTTGCCCGTCAGCATGCCTTGCGGCAAGCCCGCCTTGATCTCGTCCATCAGGCGCGGTGACAGTTCAATCTGCCCGGTCAGTTCGCTGCGCTGTGCGGTTTTGCCGTCGATCGGCTGATACCAACGGGCCTGAATCGGGACATCTCCGAACAGGCCCCGCCCGTCGATTTCAACACCGGTCTGATCGCCGCTCAGGTCGAGCAGAGCGGCACTGACCGCGAAGCCGGGCACCAGACCGTCACTGCTGAGGTTGCCCAGATCGCCTGAGAAGTGGAACTCGGTGTCCTGAAACTGCAACCCTTTTTTCATGGGCAGAGACAAGGTGCCCGACAGCGCCACGGACCCATCTGCCAGATCGACCGGCAGCCCCGCTTTGCTGAGCAGGCTCAGCGGCGGACGGTCCAGCAGGGACAAAGCAGCCGTCACGCTTCCCGCCGCATTGATCCGCGCGATGGCGGGTGAGGATTTCTTGATCTCGGTGTCGGGAACGATGAAGGACGTCCCTGAGGCGTCAACTGCCCCGCCCTCATCTGCGATCACGACACCGCTTTCGGCGGTGGCGGTGAACCTGTTTTCGATCAGGATGGCCTGCCCCTGCGCGTTTTCAATCGGGGGCAGCGTTTTGACGAACCGGATCTTGGCCTTGCTGAACCCGAAATCCAGATAGATATCCGGCCTCTCGTCGGGTCGCAGCCGCAGTGCGAAATCCATATCCGACAGTTCGCCCTCGTACAGGTTCTTCGTCACCCATTCGCGGGGTTTGGCGGCCAGACGCTCGGGCCAGTAGCTTAGCACCTCGTCCGAGGTCATCGCGTCCAGATGGGCATCCAGATCGACCGACCACCCATCGGGCAGGCCGATCAGAATGCCGGACGCGCGCAGCGTGTGTTCCGCATCCTCTACCGTCAACTGACCGACACGCAGTTGGAACGGGTCGAATTTCATCTGCAGGTCAAGTTCCGCGTGCGTCAGGTCCAAGGCTTCCGGGAACAGGTTCGCGGGGTTCACGTTCAGCCCTGAAAACTGCAATTGCGAGGACAGGCTTTCCAGAACGCCGTTTTCCACCCCCTGCAGAAAGGCTTTGCCATCGGCCTGAATCGATCCCCAGGCCGAGACCACCGAGAACTCGTTGAAGTCCAGTGCCTGTTGTTTCGGATCGTAGGTGAAATAAGTGCGGGCCGAGTCGAACTGCACCGGAAGGGTCTCGGGGTTCGGCTGCAGCGCCCCCGCCCCGAGGTTCAAGGTCGCAAACAGGGGGCCAATTGCGCCCTGGTCATCCACACTGCCGCGCAGCGCGCCGGATATCGGCGCGCGCAGGTATTGCAGCCAGGCCAATGCCGCGCTTTGCCCGGCGATGTCTTCGGCCGGCAGATCGGTGATCGAAACGCCGAAGCTCGCCGCCGGAGTACCCAGAACGCTTGTATAGTTCGCCTCGATCTCGCTGGCATAGTCCCTGCCCGACAGCACGGAAAACCCGGTTGCCAGACGCATTTCACTGGCGCTGCGCGTGGCCTGAATATGGCCGCCATCCATGACCCAGGACCGCCCCTGCCGCAGATCGGTGAAATCCAGCGTGATCGCATTCACCTGAACCGAGGTCAGTGCTGAAAGCACCGGCGACAGAAAGACCTCATCCGAGGTTTCGATCAGTTGGGCGAGGTTCGGCGCCTCCTGCACCGGCGCGCTGCCCGCGCCCACGGTCAGGGTCAGCGCCCCGTCCATCCCACGCGTCAGCGCGATCTGAGCCCCGCTGAGGATGATCCGTTTGGGCCGCACATGCCCGCGCAGCAGCGGGCGCATCGCAAGGCTGGCGCGCATGTCCGACACCTGAGCGATCTGCTGTCCCGCCGCGTCGCTGATGCTGACATCCGTCAGGCGCAACCGGGGACGCCATCCTTCGTGAATGATGAAGCTGACATCGCCAAAGCGGATTTGCAGCCCGCCCATATTCTGTTCCAGCCGGGCCTCGACCCGGTCACGGACCCAGACCGGCGCGTGGAAGGTCTGCCCCAGAACCATGAAACCGGCAAACAGTGCCAGAACCACCAGTAGCAACGTGCCCCGCATGGCCCAAATTCCGGCAGCACGGCGACGGGAACGGCGACGTTTGGGTTTCCCCGCCGTCCCGTTACCTTCCTGTTTCTGCTGCACCAATTTGCTATCCACGCCTTTCCACCCGTCCAGGATGCCCTATGATAACCGGCAGCCCTTAAATCTCTTTACCGGAGTTTCCAATGCCCGACATTTCAGACATGGCCCCTGACTTCACCCTGCCGCGCGACGGTGGCGGTGAGGTGACACTTTCGGATCTGCGCGGCGGCACCGTCGTTTTGTTCTTCTACCCCCGTGATGATACGCAGGGCTGCACCAAGGAATCTATTGGTTTCTCAGAACAACTTCAGGCCTTTGCCGATTCAGGCGCTCACGTTTTCGGCATTTCGCGGGACAGCGTGGCCAAGCATGACAAGTTTGTCGCCAAGCACGGGCTGACCACGCCGCTTCTGTCGGACGAGAACTCGACCGTCTGCGAGGATTACGGCGTGTGGGTCGAAAAGAACATGTATGGGCGCAAATCGATGGGGATCGAGCGGTCGACCTTTATCATCGATGGCGAGGGCAAGATTGCCCACGTCTGGCGCAAGGTCAAAGTCCCCGGCCATGTCGATGAGGTGCTGGAGGCGGTCAAGGCCCTCTGACCCTCGACCCCGAGCGCCATCCGGTCTATCACCCGCAGCGAAGCAAGCAGGCGGAGCGACAGAGTGCCCCAAACACTGACCCAGATGGCGACCGAGGTTCTGACAACGGCGGACGGGCGGGCGAAAACCGCCCTGTCCAAACGTCACGCCGCCGCGTGGTTCGCCGCCCGCAAGGGCGAGGCCGAAGCCATCGAGGTCGGTACGGCAACACCACCGCTGAACCCCGCCCGCCCAGACAAGCCGGAACTGCTGTCGCCCCGCGACGTACCGAAACGGCGACCGGGAACCGAGGCAGGGCGTATCGCCTTGCTGCATGCTGTGGCGCATATCGAGCTTAACGCGGTCGATCTGCACTGGGACATCATCGCGCGGTTCGGGCATGTGCCCATGCCCATCGGGTTCTACGACGACTGGGTCAAATGCGCCGAAGAAGAGTCGCGCCATTTCGAGATGGTCTGCGATTGTCTGGAAAGCATGGGCAGCCATTACGGCGCCCTGCCCGCCCACGCAGGCATGTGGCGCGCGGCGGAGGACACCGCCGAGGATCTGATGGGCCGCCTTGCCGTGGTCCCCATGGTGCTTGAGGCGCGCGGGCTGGACGTCACCCCCGGCATGATCGAAATCTTTCGCAAGGCCAAAGCCGAACAGGCCATCGCCGCGCTGGAAGTGATCTATGCCGAAGAGGTTGGCCATGTGGCTTATGGCTCAAAATGGTTCCATTTCCTTTGCGGTCGCGAAAACGCCGACCCCAAGGATGTGTTCCACGCCCTTGTCCGGCGCTATTTCCACGGGGTTCTCAAGCCCCCCTTCAACGAAGAAAAACGCGCCGAGGCCGGGTTGCCGCCCGACTTCTACTGGCCGCTGACCGAAGACCTGCCTGCGCCCGGGCATGTCTCAAAGTGATGCTTTTCAGTTGATTTCGGCAATATCCCGCCGATGAACCGCAGGAATTCCGCATGGATCGCTGCGGATGGGTCAACAAACTTGCCCGACCGCGACCGGCCCTTTATGCAAACGCCCCAAGGGACGGCGACGCACTCACTCACGACCGGTCCCGATCTTGGGGACGAGAGGATAAGACGCGTGAGAACACGTCTGGCAATCAAATTACACTCGCTGCTTGAACGGCACTTTCCCGAACGCCGGGTCTTTCTGAAATCCGACAAAGACACGCGGTTTATCCGTCTGAGTTCCGAGACGCAGGTGGCCGCGGTCGCCGGTGTCGCGGTCATGGTCGGCTGGACGACGGTGGCCACGGCGATCCTGCTGATGGACAGCATCGGCTCGGGCAACTTCCGCGAACAGGCGAAACGGGATCAGGCCACCTATCAGGAACGTCTGAACATCCTGTCAACCGAACGCGATGCGCGGGCGCAGGAAGCGCTGGCGGCGCAGGACCGGTTCAATGCGGCTCTGGATCAAATCTCGGCGATGCAATCCGAACTTCTGGCCTCGGAAAACCGCCGTCGCGAGTTGGAGACGGGGATCGAAGTGATCCAGACCACCCTGCGCGCGACCATGAAGCAGCGCGAAGAGGTTCGGACCGAACTGGCCAAGCTGCAGCAGGAAACCGACGGCACCGACATGTATATGGCCGCCGTCGCCAACCCTGCGCAGATGGAGTTCATGACCGACGCCCTGGCGCGCACGGCGGAACAGCGGGACCAGATCGCCGCCAACGCGCAGGACGCGCTGGATCAGCGGGACGATCTGGAACTGGAAATTCGCCTGATGCAAGAGCGCAACGACGAGATTTTCCGCCAGTTGGAAGAGGCGATGGTGATCTCGGTCGAGCCGCTGGACAAGATGTTCCGCAGCGCAGGCATGCCCACAGATCGCATCATCGAAGAGGTCCGGCGCGGATATAGCGGTATGGGCGGTCCGCTGACCCCTTTATCCTTCAGCACACGCGGTGAAAAAGAGGACCTGTCCGCGGACGAGGCCCGGGCAAACACGTTGCTGCAGCAGATGGATCAGCTGAACCTGTACCGTATCGCAGCCGAAAAAGCCCCGTTCGCCAGCCCGGTGAACGCGGCCGTGCGCTTTACCAGCGGTTACGGCACCCGCCGCGACCCGAAAACCGGCGGTCGGCGCATGCATAACGGTGCGGATTTTGCCGGCGCGCATGGCACGGATATCTTCGCAACCGCTGACGGAGTCGTCACCCACGCGGGCTGGCAATCGGGCTTTGGGCGGCTGGTCAAGATCCGCCACGCGTTCGGAATTGAGACACTTTACGCTCATAACACCAAGATCAACGTAAAGGTCGGTCAAAGGGTCTCGCGCGGGGATCATATTGCTGATATGGGTAGCACCGGACGGTCTACCGGCACACATTTGCACTATGAGGTGCGTGTGAACGGAAAACCTGTAAACCCAATGACTTACATCAAGGCTGCGAGAAATGTTTTCTAAGAGCAAAATCAACGAGCCCGGGTCGAAAGAAACCGAGGCAGCAAAACCGGCCGCTCCGGCCACTCCGGCGACCCCTGCACCGGCTGTAACCAAGGCCAGCACCGCGCCCAAGCCCAAGCCTCCGGCGTCGGTTCTGTCTTCGGACCTGCACATCACCGGCAACCTCAAGACGAGCGGTGACATTCAGGTTGAAGGCACGGTCGAAGGCGACATCCGCGCGCATCTGCTGACCATCGGCGAGACCGCGACAATCAAGGGCGAAGTGACGGCGGATGACGTGGTTGTCAACGGCCGCATCGTAGGCCGTGTGCGTGGTCTGAAGGTCCGCCTGACCTCGACCGCACGGGTCGAAGGCGACATCATCCACAAGACCATCGCCATCGAAAGCGGCGCGCATTTCGAAGGCTCGGTCCAGCGTCAGGACGACCCCCTGAACCCGGGCCGCAGCGGCAAATCGGGCGCAAACCCGGCGGCGGAAGTGAAGCAGTAAGCTTCTTTCGGCAAAGTGACACTATTCGGAAGCGCCGCAGGACCCCCTGCGGCGCTCTGGTTTTCTGGGGCGCTTTTCGTGGTTCTGGAATGTCCTTGGTGCGCAATGAAGCTGCCGTTCGATCCCGGAATGCACTTCAACCGACAAGCTTTTCCTGAACTGCAAACGGGCTGAGGCCGAGCCAGGTTTGAATTGTCGAGGAAATTTCTTTTGGCCCTGTAAATTCAAACTTCTCGCGTTCGGAAGCGACATCTGTCACACCCATCCAGATCGCCGTCATCGTGCGAAGATCGGTAGATACGAAAAGATCGACCTCGAATCCCGGGTCCGCCCAGCACAAATCGACATCCCCTGCCGGTTCAATTACCAGCCACCAATCGCGTTTGGTTGATGGCAGGTCGTGGTACAGAAATTGAATCACGGTTCGCCGGTTGGGTAGTGGATCGGGATTTAGGTTTCTGCGCATATCCCACATCAAGAGTGATGGATCGAGATTCTTCAAAGACAATGAGGACTCTACCCATTTTTGGCCCCACATTCCCATTGCGATAACAACGTCCCGAAGGTCTTTCCCAGCTTCGGTCAGGTGATACTCGAACACTCTGCGTTCATGAGGAACGGGTAGTTTCACAACAATCCCGGCCTCCTCCAATTCCTTGAGGCGTTGGGATAACAAGGTCGGTGACATCTTCGGCACGCCGCGTCGCAAATCGTTGAAGCGCGTTGAACCAGCGATCAGTTCGCGCATCAGGACCATGGTCCAGCGCGTGCAAAGAACCTCGGCCGCCATCGCGAGAGGGCAGAATTGTTTGTATCCGGCTTGTGCCATGTTGATCCTCGCTAGCTGGTTTTTTTGTATCTTAGTGACCTTGCGGGCGCGCACCAGTCCAGAAACTGTACTACCAACTCCAGATTTGTGACTGGATTCGATTCCCGAAAATCCGCCAGCCTTGTGGCCACATCGCGAACAGCCTCGTTCGCTTGCTCAATGGAGAGTCGAAATGAGTGTATTCCTAATCGCAGACATAAAGGTGACTGACGACGGGTGGATTCCGGACTATGCGGCCAACGTACATAAACTGGTTGAAAAACATGGAGGTCGCTACCTGTCGCGCAGCGGCAATATCGAAACACTGGAGGGAAACCAGAAGGACAGCACGTTGATCGCTATTTTGGAGTTCCCAACGCGGGAAGCACTGGACGCATTCGCTGCGGACCCGGAATACGCACCCCATGGAAAGGCGCGTCAATCGGGTAGCGTTTCGAACTTCCATGTCATCGATGACACGGACATTGCCGGCGCAATCCCCTATCTCAAAGCGGGTTGAAAACGTGGGCTGGCAGATCCGGTTCTGATTGGACCGGTTCTGTCGATGTACATGGCCAAATTTGACTCAGAACGAACGCTCTTAATCTGAAGAACGCGGGGCGACGCCCTTGACGCACCAGTGGTTCCGATCTGACGCATCCTGGTGGAAATTCCCCACTCTTTAACAATTTCACAAAAAGTGTTTTTTGAATTAACCTTAACCCCATTGAATTGTGGAGGAGTTTTCATGTCATCGAAACTTATGGCCGAGTTTTTCGGCACATTCTGGCTGGTCCTTGGCGGCTGCGGCAGCGCGGTTCTGGCAGCGGGTGTCGCTGATGTGGGCATCGGATGGCTGGGTGTTTCACTGGCCTTTGGCCTGACGGTCCTGACGATGGCCTATACGGTTGGCCATATCTCGGGCGGGCATTTCAATCCGGCGGTCAGTCTGGGCCTGATGATCGGCGGGCGCTTTCCGGCCAAGGACCTGCTGCCCTACTGGGCTGCGCAGGTGATCGGTGCGATTGCGGCTGCTGTGGTTCTGTATCTGATCGTCAGCGGCGCGCCGGATTTCGCTGGGGTCGGCGGGTTTGCGTCGAACGGATACGGCGAGGCCTCTCCCGGAGGGTACTCACTGATGTCCGCGCTGGTGATCGAGATTGTGATGACCGCGTTCTTCATCCTGATCATTCTGGGCGCGACGTCCAGCGGTGCGCCTGCCGGGTTCGCTCCGATCGCCATTGGTTTGGGGCTGACATTGATCCATCTGGTGTCGATCCCGGTGACCAACACCTCAGTCAACCCGGCCCGCTCGACCGGAGTGGCGCTGTTTGCCGATGGCCCTGCGCTTGCGCAGCTGTGGCTGTTCTGGGTCGCCCCGCTGATTGGCGGTGCGGTCGGTGCGCTGATCTGGAAGGCGATGTCGTCGGAGGATTGACACACCGCTTTGCGATAGGCGGCTGTAAAGAAACAAAACCCCGGCGCTTGATGCAGCGCCGGGGTCTTTTGTTACTCAGTGACGGTGACTTTTTTCATCACATCAGGCTGGCCGATAACGGCTCCGTTCTGGCCCTCGCCGCGTTTGATCGCGTCAACCACGTCCATGCCGCCTGTGACCTGACCGACGACAGTATACTGCCCGTCCAGAAACGGCCCCGGTGCGAACATGATGAAGAACTGCGAGTTGGCGCTGTTGGGATTGTTCGACCGCGCCATGCCGACGACACCCCGGTCAAAAGTGATGTCCGAGAACTCGGCAGGCAGATCGGGACGGTCCGAGCCACCACGCCCGGCGTAGTTGGCGTTGAAGCCGTCGCTGGTCTGATCGCCGTACTGAACATCGCCGGTCTGCGCCATGAAGCCGTCGATCACACGGTGAAACACCACGCCGTCATACTGACCCTCAGCCGCCAGCGCCGCGATCTGTTCCACGTGCTTCGGGGCGACGTCATCGAACAGATCGACGATGATGGTGCCATTCGCCCCCTCGCCTTCGACCTCGATCTCCAGGCCCGTGGCCAGCGCGGGGCTGGCCAGCAGAGCAAAAACAGCGGCCAGCTTATGCATCGGCGGCCACCTTGACGCTGATCATGCGGTCGGGGTTTGCAGGCGGCTCGCCGCGCACGATGGCGTCCACATGTTCCATCCCGTCGATGACGCGGCCATACACGGTGTATTGGCCGTTCAGGAAGTGGTTGTCCTTGAAGTTGATGAAGAACTGCGAGTTTGCCGAATCCGGGTTCTGCGACCGCGCTGCACCCAGTGTGCCCCGGTCATGCGGCAGCTTCGAGAACTCGGCCGGAACGTTAGGTAGCGACGACCCGCCGGTGCCCGCCATACGCAGGTTGAACCCGTCTTCCATATCGCCGTGCTGTACGTCACCAGTCTGGGCCATGAAACCGTCGATCACACGGTGGAAGGCCACGTTGTCATATTCGCCGCCGCGCGCCAGTTCCTTCATCCGCGCGCTGTGCTGGGGCGCGACATCCGGCAGCAATTCGATCACGACATTGCCGTCCTTCAGCTCGATGATGATTGTGTTTTCGGGGTCTTTGATCTCGGCCATGAGGCCCTCCTGTCGTTTGGTCTTGGCAAATACCTATGCCCCAAGCCGGTGAAAGCCAAGTGACGCATTGACCTGAGGGCAAAATGCAGGAAAAGAACCGCCTAAACTGGGTATCAAAACACGAGGATTGCGCGATGGGCTGGAAAACGCTGGACGATATGGACCTGAACGGCAAACGCGTCTTGGTGCGCGTCGATATCAACGTGCCGGTGGTGGATGGCGTTGTAACCGACGCGACCCGCATCCAGCGCATCGTTCCGACGGTGCGGGATATCCTTGCCGCGGGGGGCAAGCCGATCCTGTTGGCCCATTTTGGCCGCCCCGGCGGCGAACGGCGCGAGAGCCTGTCTCTGAAACAACTGGTTCCGACGCTCGAGGCTTCATTCGGGGCCGAGGTTCTGTTTGCCGCCGATTGCGTCGGGGCCGAGGCGGAATTGGCCGCCGAAACGCTGCAACCCGGTCAGGTTCTGCTGCTGGAAAACACCCGTTTTCACGCGGCCGAGACAAAGAACGATCCCGATCTGGCCGCCGGAATGGCGCGTCTGGGCGATGCCTATTGCAACGATGCGTTTTCCGCCGCGCACCGCGCCCATAGCTCGACCGAGGCGATTGCGCGCCTGCTGCCCGCCTGCGCCGGTCGCCTGATGCAGGCAGAGCTTGAGGCGCTGGAAGGCGCGCTGGGGGCGCCGAAACGCCCCGTGACCGCCGTGGTCGGTGGCGCGAAAGTGTCGACCAAGCTGGAACTGCTGGGCAACCTGATCGACAAGGTGGATTTTCTGGTGATCGGCGGCGGGATGGCGAATACTTTTCTTGTCGCCAAGGGCGTGAGCGTCGGCAAATCGCTGGCCGAGCGCGAGATGAAGGACACCGCAGCCGACATTCTTGCAAAGGCCGAAACCTCGGGCTGCAAGATCGTTCTGCCCACGGATATCGTTGTTGCCGAAAAGTTCGAAGCCCACGCGCCGCATCAAGTCCTGCCTGTGGACCAATGCCCCGAAGAGGGCATGATCCTGGACGCGGGCCCCGACAGCGTGGCGGCAATCTCGGATATCTTCGCGCAAAGCCAGACACTGATCTGGAACGGCCCCCTGGGCGCGTTCGAACTTGAACCCTTTGACGCGGCCACCAACGCTGCTGCGCTGAAAGCCGCGGCTTTGACACGGTCCGGCCAATTGGTCTCGGTCGCGGGGGGCGGGGATACGGTTGCGGCGCTCAATGCCTCGGGCGCGGCGCGGGACTTTTCGTATATCTCGACCGCTGGCGGTGCGTTTCTGGAATGGATGGAAGGCAAAACCCTGCCCGGCGTCGCCGCGCTGGAGCAGTGATTTCGACCCACATGGCGCGTTCTGCGCGCGCCATGTGACTTTCTGACTCATCCGGTGAATTTTGACGACTCAAGGGATTCACAACCCGAATCACCTGTGACATAGTGCTTTCAGATGCCCGCCAAGGGCACGTTTTTGAGGCAAGTTTCATACGGCGGTAACAGAGTGTCCCGTTCCAATCGGCCCGGTTTGGGCGCAGTCCTTTTCTTCTCGGTGGCTTTCATGCTGGGTGTTTATTTCACCTTCGCCGCCGTGCAGGGCGACTATGGCCTGTTCCGGCGGGTCGAGATTGCGGCGGAACGGGATGCTCTGTCACGCGACCTGGCGTCTCTGACCGCCGAGATCACCGAGATGGAAAACCTCACCCGCAGACTGTCCGACACCTATCTGGATCTTGACCTTCTGGATCAGCAGGCGCGTTCCGTTCTGGGTATGATCCGCGCGGATGAGATCGTCATTCGCTGAACCCGCCCGGTTACTGTCTCAAACTCTTCTTAAACCGAGGATTTCGCGGAAAAACCCCGGCTGGATTCCGCACGGGGTGCCGCTGCGTCACATTTGCACTCGCCAGACAGACGGAAATGCTTTATGAGATAGTTTAACGCTAAACTATCTTGCCGAAAGGGGGAGATCGCCACTATGGCTGCGCGAAAAACCACAAAGAAACCAAACGTTTCTGCGGAAGAACTTACCACCTATTACCGTGAAATGCTGCTGATCCGCCGATTCGAGGAAAAGGCCGGACAACTCTACGGCATGGGTCTGATCGGCGGTTTTTGCCATTTGTATATCGGCCAGGAGGCGGTTGTTGTCGGGCTCGAGGCCGCGGCAAAAGACGGTGACAAGCGGATTACCTCGTACCGCGACCACGGCCATATGCTGGCTTGCGGCATGGACCCGGGCGGCGTGATGGCCGAACTGACCGGGCGCGAGGGCGGTCTGTCCAAAGGCAAGGGCGGCTCGATGCACATGTTCTCGAAAGAGAAGAATTTCTATGGCGGCCACGGCATCGTCGGCGCGCAGGTCCCGCTGGGCGCGGGTTTGGCATTCGCTGACAAATATAAGGAAAACGGTGGCGTCACCTTTACCTATTTCGGCGATGGCGCAGCAAACCAGGGTCAGGTTTACGAGACCTTCAACATGGCGGCCCTCTGGCACCTGCCGGTGGTCTTCGTGATCGAGAACAACCAGTATGCCATGGGCACCGCTCAGGCGCGCTCGACTTCTTCCGCTGACATCTACCATCGCGGTCAGGCCTTCGGGATACCGGGCGAAATGGTCAACGGCATGGATGTTCTGGCTGTCAAAGCTGCTGGCGAGAAGGCCGTTGCCCACTGCCGCGCGGGCAAGGGCCCCTATATTCTGGAAATCAAGACCTACCGCTATCGCGGCCACTCGATGTCCGACCCGGCCAAATACCGCACCCGTGAAGAGGTTCAGAAGGTGCGCGAACAAAGCGACCCGATCGAACATGTGCGCGAGTTGCTGCTGACCGGCAAACACGCGACCGAGGATGACCTGAAGGCGATCGACAAAGAGATCAAAGAGGTCGTCAATCAGGCCGCCGAATTCTCAAAAGAAAGCCCCGAGCCTTCCGTCGAAGAGCTCTGGACCGACATTTACGCCTGAGAGGACGATTAAGACATGGCAACCGAAATTCTCATGCCCGCCCTTTCGCCCACGATGGAAGAAGGCACGCTGGCCAAGTGGCTGGTCAAGGAAGGCGACACCGTATCATCCGGCGACATCATGGCCGAGATCGAGACCGACAAGGCCACGATGGAGTTCGAAGCTGTCGACGAAGGTATCGTTGGCAAGATCCTGATCGCGGAAGGCACCGAAGGGGTCAAGGTCAATACCCCCATCGCCGTGCTGGTGGAAGAAGGCGAAGACGCCTCGGCCCTGCCCGAAGCGGCGCCTGCAGCCGCAGCGGTGACCGAAGCCGCCCCAGCGGCGGTTAAGGCCGCCGCTCCTGCCGCAGCCCCGGCGGCCCCGGTCGTCGATCTGTCGCCCGACTGGCCCGCAGATGCCGAGATGGCGCAACAGACCGTCCGCGAGTCCCTGCGCGACGCGATGGCCGAAGAAATGCGCGGTGACGAAGACGTTTATCTGATGGGCGAAGAGGTCGCTGAATATCAGGGCGCGTACAAAATCAGCCAGGGTCTGCTGGACGAATTCGGGTCCAAGCGCGTCATCGACACCCCGATCACCGAGCATGGCTTTACCGGCATCGCCGTGGGGTCCGCCTTTGGCGGGCTGAAACCGATTGTCGAGTTCATGACCTTCAACTTCGCCATGCAGGCGATTGACCAGATCATCAACTCGGCGGCCAAGACGCTGTACATGTCCGGCGGTCAGATGGGCTGCCCGATCGTGTTCCGTGGCCCGAACGGTGCCGCCGCCCGCGTGGCCGCCCAGCACAGCCAGGATTACGCCGCGTGGTACATGCAGGTTCCCGGCCTGAAAGTGGTCATGCCGTACTCGGCAGCCGATGCCAAAGGCCTGCTGAAATCGGCGATCCGCGACCCCAACCCGGTGGTGTTCCTGGAAAACGAAATCCTCTATGGCCGCTCGTTCGACGTGCCGCAGGTGGATGACCTGACGATACCGCTGGGCAAGGCGCGCATCTGGCGCGAGGGTTCGGATGTCACTATCGTCAGCTTCGGCATCGGCATGCAGTTCGCGCTGGAAGCCGCCGACAAGCTGGCCGAGGACGGCATCAGCGCCGAGGTGATCGACCTGCGTACCATCCGCCCGATGGACACCGGCGCGATCATCAACTCGGTGATGAAAACCAACCGTCTGGTGACCGTCGAAGAAGGCTGGCCGCAGGGTTCGGTTGGCAGCTACATCAGTTCCGTGGTGATGCAGGAGGCGTTCGATTACCTCGACGCACCCGTGATCAACTGCACCGGCAAGGATGTTCCGATGCCTTATGCCGCGAACCTGGAAAAGCTGGCCCTGATCACCACTGATGAGGTGATCGCCGCCGTCAAACAAGTGACCTACCGGTAAGGAGCGACAGACAGATGCCCACCGAAATTCTGATGCCCGCCCTTTCGCCGACCATGGAGGAAGGCACGCTTGCCAAATGGCTGGTCAAGGAAGGCGACACCGTCTCATCCGGTGACCTGCTGGCCGAAATCGAAACCGACAAGGCCACGATGGAGTTCGAAGCGGTTGACGAAGGCACCATCGGCAAAATCCTGATCCCGGAAGGCTCCGAAGGGGTCAAGGTCAACACCGCCATCGCGGTTCTGCTGGACGATGGCGAAAGCGCCGATGATATTGCCGCCACACCTGCTGCTGCACCCGCGGCTGCCCCCGCAGCCGCCGCGGGCAACGAGGCCGCCGCACCAGCGGCGTCCGAGGCGCCTGCCCCTGCCCCGGCAGCTCCGGCCAAGGCAGATGGCGGACGCATCTTTGCCTCGCCTCTGGCCCGCCGCATCGCCGCTCAGAAAGGTCTGGACCTGACACAGATCACAGGTTCCGGCCCGCATGGCCGGATCGTCAAAGCGGATGTCGAAGGTGTGACTGCGCCGGCGGCCGCCCCTGCACCGACTGCGGCGGCACCTGCGCCTGCAGCCGCTCCGGCCGGTCCATCGGCGGATGCTGTGGCCAAGATGTACGAAGGTCGCGAATACGAGGAAATCAAACTCGACGGCATGCGCAAGACCATCGCCGCGCGCCTGTCCGAAGCCAAGCAGACCATCCCACATTTCTACCTGCGCCGCGATATCAAGCTGGACGCGCTGCTCAAGTTCCGCAGCCAGTTGAACAAGCAGTTGGAAGGCCGTGGCGTGAAGCTGAGCGTCAACGACTTCATTATCAAAGCCGTCGCCAATGCGCTGCAGCAGGTTCCCGAGTGCAACGCCGTTTGGGCGGGTGACCGGGTGCTGCAACTGAAACCCTCGGACGTCGCGGTTGCGGTCGCCATCGAGGGCGGGCTGTTCACTCCGGTCCTGCAGGATGCCGACACCAAGTCGCTGTCTGCGCTATCGACCGAGATGAAAGATCTTGCCGGTCGCGCCCGCGAGCGCAAGCTGGCCCCGCATGAATATCAGGGCGGCACCTTCGCGGTTTCCAACCTCGGCATGTTCGGCATCGACAATTTCGACGCCATCGTGAACCCGCCGCATGCGGGTATCCTGGCCGTCGGCACCGGTTTGAAAAAACCGGTCGTAGGCGATGATGGAGAGCTGACCGTCGCCACCGTGATGTCCGTCACCATGTCGGTCGATCATCGGGTTATCGACGGCGCGCTGGGGGCCCAGTTGCTGCAAGCCATTGTAGACAATCTGGAAAACCCGATGGTGATGCTGGCGTAGTCACCTGTGAAATCTCAATCCCGCCGGACACACAGCCCGGCGGGATTGACGGACCCCGCGCCGGGATTTGAGCGCACGTGATCGCCCGAACGATTGCGTGCAAGGGTGAAACATCCCACCTTCTTCTTACCGAACATGCTGGAAGATGTTGTGCGATGCGCCCGAAAACAACCACCAAAAGCCTGATCGTGCTGGCCTTGCTGGCAACCGCCTTGCCTGCAGTGAGCGCGGCAAAGCCCAACAGCTATCCGGGCGAAAACTCCAGGTTCAAGTCAACCGACCCTGCCGTGATCGCGCAGCAAAAGGCCGAGCGGCAGAAGAAAATTGAGCTACGCAAACAACGGCGCGCGCAAAAACGGCAAGAGCGGCTGCTTAGAAAAAACAGCCGCTCGAACTGAACATCGCGTTTTTTGACGTTACTGGTCCTTGCCCAGCATATGATCCATCGAGATCGACGGCTGGTCGCAGCCTGCCTCACCCACGATCTTGGCCGGGATACCCGCCACGGTCGTGCAGGCTGGAACCTCTTGCAGCACCACCGATCCGGCGGCGATGCGGCTGCAATGGCCAACCTCGATATTGCCCAGAACCTTGGCTCCGGCCCCGATCAGAACGCCATCGCCAATAGTGGGATGACGCTGTTCCTCTTCCTTGCCGGTCCCACCCAGGGTCACGGAATGAAGCATGGATACGTTGTCGCCGACCACAGCCGTTTCGCCGATCACGATGGAATGGGCGTGGTCGATCATGATGCCCTTGCCGATCCTCGCGGCGGGGTGAATGTCGATCCCGAAAATCTCGGATGACCGCATCTGGAAGAAATAGGCCAGATCGTGCCGCCCCTTGCGCCACAACCAATGGGACACGCGATAGGCTTGCATGGCCTGATAGCCTTTGAAGTACAGGATCGGCTGCAACAGACGGTGGCAGGCCGGATCGCGTTCGTAGACCGCCATCAGGTCGGCACGGGCCGCTTCGATCAGGCTGGGATCGTTGGCATACGCCTCATCCACGATCTCACGCAGGACCATCATCGACATCTCGTTCGAGCACAGCTTCGCCGATACCCTGTAAGACAGGGCACGTTCCAGACTGCGGTGATGCAAGATACAGGCATGCACCAGCCCCCCCATCAGGGGTTCTTTTTCGACCGCTGCGGTGGCTTCGGCGGTAATGCGTCCCCAAACCGGGTCCACGGACGTGACTTGGCTGCGCTTTTCGAACATAGCTTTTGATCCTCTGCTGCGCCTAGAATGCCATTTAGTGGTAAAAACACCAAACGCAAACCCGTGATCTGCGATGCAACAGAAATGAATGAATCACAACGCCGTTATTTCGAGGCAAAAATTCAAGCGCGTCTGGCGGAATTGAGCCAGCTTTCAACCGCGGGCCAACAGGCGCAGGCGGTTGTCGAGTTGGACCAGCAGGCCGTTGGCCGGTTAAGCCGGATGGACGCTTTGCAAAATCAGGCGATGGCCAAGGCGCAGCAGGCCAATCGTGATCTGGAAACCCGTCGTCTGCACGCCGCATTGGCCCGCCTGCAGGAAGATGAATACGGGTATTGCGAAGATTGCGGCGACGAGATTCCCGAGGGCCGACTGAACCTGGACCTCGCCGCCAGCAAATGTGTCAGCTGCGCTGCCGGTTGATCTGAAACCGGATCAAGTGGTTCAGAACCAGTTCAAAACACTGGCAATATTGCACATCGTCAAAGCTGGGTTCCGTCGGCAGCACTCTGTTCCGCGCGGCGGCCATTAGCGAGCCATTGCCGTAAAGCGGGTGCAAGCGCCCCGTCTTGGTGACATACGCATCCGCCAGTTCCGCCCCGGCGATCATGCGGACACACAGGCTGTCGCGGTCCCGCTGCGGCACGGCCAGCAAAGCCCGCGCCGCAGAGCTGATATCACCGTGGAGCACGGGCCGCATCGGGCCGCTTACCCCACCGCCAGTTGTGCGAACGGACCCGGCCCGAAGCTGGCCGAAACCTGCGCCACCTCAAGCCGATAGGGGCCCGTCAGACCATCCGCCGCCTTCATCGCGGTCGAATAGGTCCATCGCGGTCCCGCCGTCACCACTTCGCGCAGTACCGCGCCGTTGGCACGCACGCGCAGAAGATAGGATTCGTTTTCCTCGGCCAGTGGCACGTCCAGCCCGGCCCAGTCATCGCCATCCAAACGTGTGCGGCGGATCCAGGTTGCCATGTCCCCCGCAGAGGTCGGCCTGACCCGCACATGCGCCGGCGCATAGGGACGCAATCCGTTGCCATCGAAAGACTGTACGAGGTGCTCGTATGACGGATCGTCATAACTCCGTGCGGCGGGGCCGATGCGATAGTGCTTGGCCACCCGCCGCTCGGTGCGCAGCAGGCTGGTCTGGACCACCCGGTCATTCAGCAGCACAAAGACCGAGCCGTCAGGCCAGACATCCGGCATCAGCGCATCGGTCCCCAACTGCCCCCGCAAGCGACCGGACAAGGCGTAAATGCCCGGAGATTGCAGGGCGGCATCTGCGAACTGAAAAACCTCCCAATTATTGGGTGATCCGTCGCCGATGGCCGCCGCGTTGACGCCGCTCAGCAGGGCCGAACGCGGGCGCGATTCCAGCAAACCGTCGATCAGTTTGACCTGCAGCGCTGGCCCCTCGTCCCAGATACCGCTTGCAGCGCGCCTGAGCGGGGTTTCGGTGAATCCGATGATGGCCTGGCCTGAAATTGCATCGCTCAGCCGGTAATCCTCGTCATTGGATGACGAATAGACGGCAGCGCTGCCCGGCCATGGATCGGCTGACACGGCAAGGTAGGGCGCATGCGGCACCTCGGCGCCGGTGATCAGGGGCAGGTCCATGAACACAGGCAAGACCGGAACAGGAGCGATGTATGGCTTCACCGAAACCGCATCTTCCGCAAGGTCTGAGGTGGAATAGACCCCTTGCTCGATCCTTACCGCGTCAGCCATTTGCATCTCGGCCTGCTCCAGACGGTCGATCCGATACCGCGCTCCGCCTTGATCGCCCGAAAGGCTGACCACATCCCCGGCCCCCAGATGCATCAACGAGGGCGGCAACGCAAAGCGCACCGTGTCGCGCGACACACGCGCTTCACTCAACCATCGCTCAACTGTCTGACGTCCTTCGGTGCGGGTCATCGACAGGGGCATTTCATTCACGGCCACGCCATGGGTACTGTCGTCCGGCAGCACAGCCTCTTCGGCGACCACGTCGTGATCCGCGTCTGATTGCACAAAGCGCAGACGCACCCTGCCGGTCATTTCCGCCTCGGCCTCGCGACGATGGTCGACCGTGCCTTCAATGTCCGGGCTGACGGCGAGTTGATCGGGACCGACCGTAGTTGCACCCAGCGCATCGCGCATACGGAATTGCAGCATCCCGCCGCGCTCGATCGCATCGAACCCGTAGCGCAGCATCAAAGGCTGCAACGCCGATCGCGCGTCCGACACTTCCTCGACCGCATAACCCCGGACAACCCCGTAAAGGGCTGAGACGTCGATATCCGTCACCCCTGCCCCATGGCAGATTTCCGTCACCACCGACGCCAGAGTGCGGGACCCAGACCGGCCATTCAGCCAATGGCCGCGCGCATAGTTCTCACCATCGCTCCATTGGCTGCGCAGGTTCGGGAAGGTGGGAAATGGCCGCGCGTCCCAGGCCCAGACATAGGCGTTCGACATGTCCACCATGGGTGCGCCATAGACAGCCGACACCGGGTTAACGCTAGCATCGCCCCAATAGCCCAGCATGGCCGTCAAGTATTGAACCTGAATGTAATCGTCCCGCAGGCCGTTGGAATAGGATGGCAGTTTGGATTCCGACGATTTGTGGTCCAGGAATTTGTTGGGCTGGTTCGTGCCCTTGTCGATGGCCGCACAGCCCAGTTCATCCACCCAGGCCGCATCAAACTGCGGCCCCCGCAATCCTTCGGGGTCATGCGCCGAAAACGCCTGCGCCTCGGCCCCGTTGGGCCAGACCAGTTTCCGTTCCGTTGCCTTCCACACAGGCCGACGATCCGGCGGCGAGCACTGCAATATCCCGCTGTCGCCAAAGATCATCACATCGCGCACCTGATCGAAGGTTTCACCGACCAACGCCACCCGACAGGCCTCGCCATAATCCAACGGCAAAGACCCCTCGACCATCGACCGAACCCACTCGGCCCCGGCGCGCGTCTTACCGGCCCCACGCCCGCCCACGATCACCCAGGATCGCCAGTTCCCCTCGGGCGGCAACTGATGAGGCAGCGCCCAGAACTCGAACAGGAAAGGGAGGGCACACAGCCCCCCCTCCCCGATCTCACTCAGAAATCTGTCCTGCACCGCAGCAGGCGCGGAGGCGAGCCAGCCTGCACCCGATCTCAGATCGTGCCCGATCAAGGTCGAGCGCATACCCCCCTTGGGCAATTCCGGCTTGTCTGTGATGTTGTTCGACAAAGCTTGTCTCCACTTTCTGGCAACTGCGGATCAGCCCCTCTAGCTGCCCCAGTTGCTTGCCTGTTCCGGCAAGGTCTGCATCCTCCCCGGCACCGATCTGCCTGCGCAGTTCTTCCGCTGCATGGCGCAGATCGCGAATGGATCGCTCAAGCGACTGCAGCAAGTCAGCCGTCTGGGAAATCCGCTCTTCCGGGGTAATCAAAGTCATGTTTGCCTGTGACCTCATGCGTGAGTTTTCTCCGCACGAGAGAAACGAAAAACGGCCACCGGGTCGCCCCGGGGCCGTTGCCCACTTCTTCTAGCATGACACAACTTATGCGGGTGTCCGCGCGCAAAGTCAAGATTTCGCGCAACACCGGCGCAACGGGCACCGTGCGACGTGATCAGAAATGCGCACGTTTTGTTAAGTCAAATGACCCAAACGGCGTCACCCTCTCACGATCTCCAACAGCGCCGCACTTACGATAAGCGTTGCGCCCGTGAACTCGCGCACCCCGAACGGCTCGCCCGAAAAAACCGCGGCTGAGATCAGGCCTACCACGACCTCGCTCATCAACAACAGCCCCACACGGGCCGGAGAAAGCTTGGTCGCGGGCCAGATCGTCAGAAATATCATCGGCAAAGTGTACAGGGCCGAAAGCAAGGCAAACGGCACAATATCCCGCGCAAAACTACCCTCAACGATTTGCAGAAGCGGACTGGAACTGAACGGTAAACTGACCAGAGACAGGACCAGCGCGCCAGAAAGGAAAGCGAAAACCTGACCGGGGACGGTAATGCCTCTGGTTCGATACAAACCAAGCGACCCAACGGCCCAGGCCATGCCGGAAATCAACGCCAGCCAATCCCCGACATTGCGCGGCCAGGGAATGATCTGCTCGCCGCCCAGCACAATGACCAACCCCGCCAGACCGCATACCAACCCAAGCACACGCGTGGGCCCCAAACGCTCGCCAAGAAAAACGAGACCCAGCAAGGTGCCCCAGACCGGGGTCAGATAAAACAACAGGATCGAGCGTACGACGTCTGTATAAACCAGACTGATCGTGAACAGGCTGAACGCGGCTCCGGTAAACATGCCGCTGAAAATCAGGCCCCGCCAGTCCGAGAAAAGCGACTGCGGCTCACGCCAAAAAAGCGGCAGCAACGCAATCAGGGCCGAGGCATACATGACAATCCCCGGCCACGGGCCGCTTAGCCCCTGATCGACAAAGTAGCGCACCGGGATCCAATACAGGCCCCACATCATGCCACCGACAACAAGGGCGATGCTGGCCACCCTCAGGTTAGCTCCATGCACATTTTCGATTGTCATCGCAAACCCTGAAAACGAAACATCGGTTGAGCGCCGGACCCGGCGCATCGCCGGTGACTGACCCCAAGACACTTGGAAGCGAATGACCCAATCGGTGCAAAAACGCCAGCCAAAAGTTGTTGCGGTCGCACCAGTTGCCTCGGGCGTGAAGAAAGCCAACGCTTGACAATCCCGCCCGAAACCCGCAATAGCCCGCCAAACAGCGCTGACGCGTGAGCTTTCCCGGGTCGAAAACTGGCCCCACAGCGCCCACACACCTCCAGTTCCCCTTCACGCAGGGTTCTTGACGCGATGGCCGGATGCCGCAGGAACCGCCTGCCTGTCCCGAGGTCTCGCACAACCCCTGCGGGTCGCGCATGATGCGTGGCCCATTAAAAGTGCCTGCTGGCGTATCGGCGTCAGGGGCCTAAAGGATAGTTATTTGTTCGACTTCGACATGCTCGGCCTTGCGCCGGCACTGAATGACGCTTTGAAACGCGCGAATTTCACTCAACCCACCCCGATTCAGAACCAGGCCATCCCGCTTGCGCTGAACGGTCACGACATTCTGGGCCTTGCCCAGACCGGCACCGGCAAGACACTGGCCTTTGGCCTGCCGCTGATCGACCACCTGCTGGCGCAACCCGGCAAACCCGCGCCCAAGACCGCCAAGGCCCTGATCCTTGCCCCCACGCGTGAGTTGGTGAACCAGATCGCCGAAAGCCTGCGCGCCCTGACGCAAAAGACCAAACTGCGGGTCGCGACCGTTGTGGGCGGGCAGTCCATCAACAAGCAGATTTCGTTTCTGTCTCGCGGCACGGACATCCTTGTCGCAACACCTGGCCGCCTGATCGACCTGATGGATCGCGGCGCGGTCGACCTTGGTTCGGTCCGCCATCTGGTGCTGGACGAAGCGGACCAGATGCTCGATCTGGGGTTCATCCACGCCCTTCGCAAAATCGCGCCTCAACTCGGAACGCCGCGCCAGACGATGCTGTTCTCGGCCACCATGCCCAAGCAGATGGAAGAGCTCAGCCGCGCCTATCTGACCAACCCGCAACGGGTGCAGGTCTCTCCCCCCGGCAAAGCCGCAGACAAGATCACGCAATCGGTTCACTTCGTCAGCAAGCCTGAAAAACCGGCGAAGCTGCGCGAGATTCTGTCTCAGGACATGGACGCCCTGACACTGGTTTTCTCGCGCACGAAACATGGTGCGGAAAAGCTTATGAAAGGGCTTGTGGCCGATGGGTTTAACGCCGCGTCGATCCATGGCAACAAAAGCCAGGGCCAGCGCGACCGCGCCATCAAGGCGTTCCGGGCCGGGGAAATCAACGTCCTCGTCGCAACCGATGTCGCCGCACGCGGCATTGATATTCCGGGCGTTGCCTATGTGATCAACTACGATCTGCCCGAAGTGGCCGACAACTATGTCCACCGCATCGGTCGCACCGCCCGCGCCGGGCGCGAGGGCGAAGGCATCGCCTTCTGTTCCGCGGAAGAGGTCGATCTGCTGCGCCAGATCCAGAAGCTGATGAAGATCGAGATTCCGGTGGCCAGCGGCACCCAACCCGAAGCGGTTGAACCCAAGAAACCTGCGCGGCGTCAGAACCACCGTCGTCGTGGCCCGAAACCGCAAGCCGCCAACGGCGATTCCAAACCGTCGTCGAAACGCCGCCGCCCCCGGCGCCGGCCCGCTGCATAAACAATAAAGGGCGGTGTTCTGACACCGCCCTTTTTTATTCAAACCTGCGGATTTAGTTGCCCGAGTTCCTCTCGGCCTCAATCTCTCGCCATTTGGCGACGTTCCGATTGTGCTCTTGCAGCGTTTCGGCGAATGCATGCCCGCCCGTTCCATCCGCTACGAAGAACACATAATTCGTCGCGTCGGGGGCAACAGCCGCCTCAAGGCTCGCCTGTCCCGGATTGGCAATCGGGGTTGGCGGCAGACCGTCAATCACGTAGGTATTCCAGGGCGTTGGACGGCGCAATTCGCTACGGCGCAAACCACGGCCCAGCA
Source organism: Ruegeria sp. F5 (assembly GCF_056533845.1). Taxonomy (NCBI): domain Bacteria; kingdom Pseudomonadati; phylum Pseudomonadota; class Alphaproteobacteria; order Rhodobacterales; family Roseobacteraceae; genus Ruegeria; species Ruegeria sp. F5. The sequence continues at coordinate 270,773 of NZ_JBQFOU010000002.1, forward strand.
CGCCCTGCCCCTTGGTAACACCATAAATCACCGTCGGGTCCGTTTGCAGTTTCATGCCCTGACGCAGGCGGTTCACAAACACGCTGGCCACCTGACCGCGTTCCTCCGGCACCCCGGTTTCCTTCTCGATGATCGAAGCAAGCACCAGCATTTCTCCGGGGTTTTCCAAAGGCAGATCATCTTGACGGCTCTCCCACACGGCGTTGATCCGCAGCTGCTGTTTGTCCTGCATCGCCTGCAGCACCGCACTCCGATCATCGCCCGGTTTGATGTCATAGCTGTCAGGGGCAAGCATCCCCTCGGCGGGAATCTCGGCAATCTCACCGGTCAAAGCTTCAAAGCCTTTCAGCGCGTCAACCACTTGCCACGAGGTCACGCCTTCGGCGACCGAAACCCGATAGCGGGTGTCCGCCTCGGCACGCTTTTCGGTGTAGGCCTCGGGGATCTCCTTATCCGTTGCATCAAACAAAGCAATCTGGTCAAAATCCAACGTAGCCGGGTTCAACTCGCGCACGCGGGTCTGAACGCGCGTGACACCGATCCGATACTCGATCTCGGACCCGCAGGTGCTGACACCGCTGCTGGTGATCTCATCGATGATCTGCTCCATCGACGCACCTTCGCGAACCAGAAAGCTGCCCGCCTTCAACTGCGGAGCCTTGTCCGTATAATCCGCCGCCATCCGGAAGATCATCGCGCTGCTGACAGCCCCCTGATCTTCAAGATCGCGGCTGACGCGGGTCATAGTCGACCCACTTTCCACTCGAAGGCAGATGGCGGTTTCCAGCGGGCCTTCGGCCTTGTACTGCGTCTGGCCCCACAGGATCAGGCCGCCCAGCAAAAACATGCTGACCACCAGAATAGTCAGCGCGTTCGATGCCAAGGCCCGCCACATTTAACTGACCTTTCCGAAGATCACGCTGGCATTGGTGCCGCCAAACCCGAACGAGTTCGACAGCGCCACGTTTATCTCACGCTCGCGTTTCGCGTTGGGCGCCAGATCAATCGGAGTTTCCACGGCAGGATTGTCCAGATTGATCGTCGGCGGCGCGACCTGATCCCGGATCGCCAAGATCGAAAAGATCGCTTCGATCGCACCTGCGGCACCCAGCAGGTGCCCAGTGGCCGATTTGGTCGAGGTCATGGTCGCATTGGCCGCGTGATCGCCCAGCAGACGCTCGACCGCACCCAGTTCAATCGTATCCGCCATGGTCGAGGTGCCATGCGCGTTGATGTAATCCAGATCCGTGGGTTCCAGTCCGGCGCTGCGCAGCGCCGCTTTCATCGACCGCTCGGCCCCGTCGCCATCTTCGGACGGCGCGGTGATGTGATAGGCATCGCCCGACATCCCATAACCCAGCACCTCGGCATAGATTTTCGCGCCGCGCGCCTTGGCGTGCTCGTAATCTTCCAGAACGACGATGCCGGACCCTTCGCCCATCACGAACCCGTCGCGATCAATGTCATAGGGGCGGCTCGCCTTTTTCGGGTCATCGGCATATTTGGTCGACAACGCCTTGCACGAGTTGAACCCGGCGATACCGATTTCACAGATGCAGCCTTCACCACCACCTGCGATCATGACATCTGCGTCACCCGCGCGGATGATCCGGCTGGCATCTCCGATGGCATGCGCCCCGGTCGAACAGGCGGTCACGACAGAATGGTTCGGCCCTTTAAAGCCAAACCGGATCGACACCTGCCCCGACGCAAGGTTGATCAGCGCGCCCGGAATAAAGAAGGGCGAAACCCGGCGCGGGCCCTTGTCGCGGATCAGATTCGCGGTTTCCGCAATGGACCCAAGCCCGCCAATCCCCGAGCCGATCAGAACGCCCGTACGCAGCCGCTCCTCTTCATCCTCGGGCAGCCAATCCGCGTCCTTGCAGGCCATTTCTGCTGCAGCGATGGAATAGAGGATAAAATCCTCGATCTTGCGCTGCTCTTTTGGCGGCATCCAGTCATCGGGATTGAACGTACCGTTTGTACCGTCGCCGCGCGGCACCTCGCAGGCATAGGTGGTTGTGACACCGCTCGCCTCGGCATCGAACAGGGTGATCGGGCCTGCGCCGGATTCCCCGTCCAACAGACGCGACCAGGTTTCCTCGACCCCACTGGCCAAAGGAGTGACCAATCCCAGACCGGTAACAACGACTCTGCGCATGAAGTGCCTCTTGCCTGCTTCCTGTTATGAGAACCGCTCTTACCCCGGCGCAGGGGGCGGGGGCAAGAGCAACAGCGCAATCCGCACTCTCCTGCGCACGCCGATAGCTGTTGAAGCAAATGGATAACGACCCAAATCCGCCGGCCCAACGCAAATGCCGCCCCTTTCGGTTTCCCGAAGAGACGGCATTTATCCGGCGTTATGAACCTTACTGGAACTGCGCCACCGGCTCATGTGCGCCGGTTGTGACCGCAAGCGCCTCGTGCAAATCCACCGTCTTGCGGAACAGCGCCCGCCCGACAATCGCACCGGCAATGTTGGGAATATACGCCAGCCGCGAGATATCATCGACCGTTCGCACCACACCACTTGCAATCACCGGCGTCCGCGAATGCTGCGCCAGACCCGAGATCAGGCCCAGCTGCGCCTCGACATCTTCCATGTCGCTGTCGATATCGGTCACCAGAAGGGCCGCGAACGGCGTACCCGCAAAGGCATCGATGAACGCTTCGGGGGTGAACGCGCTTTGGCTGCGCCAGCCTTCCGTCATCACAAAGCCCTGCCACACGTCCACGGCAAGCACGATCTGATCGGGATAAAGCTTGGCCAGTTCCTTGACCAGGTTCGGGTCCCAGGCGGCCAGCGTACCGATCACGACACGTCCAACGCCCTTGCCGATCCAGTGCTCTACCTGCTCGCGGGTGCGCATGCCGCCCGCCAGTTGCACCGACATTTCGGATGTCCGAATAATCTCTTCTATAAGCTCGGCATTGGTGTCCCGGCCTTCGATCGCATCGAAATCCGTCAACTGCATCCAGTCAGCCCCGGCCGCAGACCAACTGCGCGCCGTCTCTGCCGGGTTTACATGCCAGATCATCGCATCTTCCAGACGGCCCTTGTCCAGCGTAACGCACCGGCCGTTCTGCAGTTCCATCGTGGGGTAAATCCTCATGAGCCTGGTCCTCCGCTCAATCGCTTTGCAAATCCAGCATATCATACAAGCGGATCGTACGTGTGATTGGACTGGGATCGGCACAGTTTGGTCTTTTTGCGGCATGTGCAATGCCCGGCGGATTTACGCCCGGGTCGGAGGACCGTTCCGCCGCAGCAGATGCACAGGCGTTCCCTCGTACGTTTCTTCGCGCATAACGACATAGCCCAGTTTTTTTGCGAGCTTCTGCGAAGCGATGTTGTTTGCATCAACCATTGCAACCAACCGCCCCGGAATGACCCTGTCGAACCAATCATGCGCCGCCTGCACGGCCTCATGGCCGTAACCTTGCCCCTGCATATCAGGTGCCAGAACCCATCCGGCCTCGGGGAAGGCGTCAAAATCGTCACCCAAAGAACGGTTGCCATAGAAGAACCCGGCCTGCCCGATCAGCGTGCGATTCGATTGCAACATCACGCCCCATTGACCAAACCCTGTCATCTGCCAGTGCCCGGCATTGCGCAGAAATTTGTCCCACGCCTCGCCCCGCGTTAGCGGTGAGCCGGTAATATGACGTACGACACAAGGGTCCCGCCAAATCTCGGCGAAGCGGTCGAAATCCTCGGGACGCATCGCGCACAGCGTCAACCGGGAGGTATTGATCATCGGGGTGGATCTTATCATGGTCTGTCCACTGGGAATTATGCCTCAGTGGAAACAGTGCTAAGCCAAAAAGCGTTACGCAAGCGTGAATCTTTGGCAAACAAAAAAAGCGGCGCCCCCGTTGCCCGGAAGCGCCGCTTTTTCAGACTTCGAAACGCTTAGGACGCTTCGGTGATAAACTTGACGGCGTCGCCAAAGGTCTGGATGGTCTCGGCTGCGTCATCGGGAATCTCGATGCCGAACTCTTCTTCGAAGGCCATGACCAGCTCGACGGTGTCCAGGCTGTCTGCGCCCAGATCATCGATAAAGGACGCGTTTTCCGCGACTTTATCTTCTTCGACACCCAGGTGCTCAACAACGATCTTCTTAACGCGATCTGCGACGTCGCTCATATCAATTCCTCATTCCGTTTCAGGGCGCTGTGCCCGGTTCTGCCCTTGCCCGCGCGGGGTGGCCTTGATTTGCCCGTTCCGGGCGGTTTGGGTCCCGTGTCAGCGGGAAAGTAGAAGGCCGACCTGAACAACCGGCCCCTGTTTGAATGCGCCGCCTATAGCACAGACAACGCCCAAGGCAAACGCTTTCGCACCTGCCTCGTGTCGCGGTCACAACATGGCCATACCGCCGTTCACATGCAAGGTGCTTCCTGTCACATAACCCGCTTCGGGGCTTGCAAGATACACGACTGCCGCCGCGATTTCCTTGGGATCACCCATGCGACCCGCAGGAACTTTGTGCAACAGACCCTTCTTCTGTTCCTCTGTCAGCTTCTCGGTCATCGCGGTCGTGATAAAGCCAGGGGCCACGGCGTTCACGGTTATACCGCGCGTGGCAACCTCATGGGCCAGTGCCTTGGAAAAGCCGATCATTCCGGCCTTTGAGGCCGCATAGTTGGTCTGCCCCGGATTGCCGATCGCCGCCACGACAGACGAGACATTCACGATCCGGCCCCAGCGCGTTTTCATCATGCCGCGGATGACGCCTCTGCACAGCTTCATGGTCGAGGTCATGTTCACATCGATAACGCTCTGCCATTCTTCATCCGACATGCGCATGAACAGATTGTCCCGCGTGATCCCGGCGTTGTTGACCAGAATGTCGACCGACCCCATCGCCTCGGCAGCCTGCTTTGGCAGTGCGTCAACGGCATCCGAGTCACTCAGGTTGCAAGGCAGCACATGGGCGCGCTCTCCCAGTTCATCGGCCAGCGCCTGCAGCGGCTCGACCCGGGTGCCGGACAGACCGACCGTGGCTCCGGCCTCATGCAGCGCGCGGGCGATGTCGCCGCCAATTCCGCCCGAAGCACCGGTGATCAGCGCGTTCTTACCAGTCAAATCAAACATTCTGTTTCCTTCGCACTGCGCCCCGTGGGGGCGCGTTTGTCCTCACGAATCGGCCTGAACAGCCTTTTGTACATCCTCGGGCGTACTCACCGCCTTGCCCGCCACGGCGCGGTCGATCTTGCGGATCATACCAGACAGCGCCTTGCCTGCACCAATCTCCCACGTCTCGGTGACGCCCTGCGCCGCCATATACTGAACGCTTTCCCGCCAGCGGACCGAGCCTGTGATCTGCTCGACCAGCAATTGCCGGATCAGGTCCGGGTCACTGACCGCTTCGGCGCGAACATTGGCGACCAGCGGGACGGCAGGCGCTTTGATTTCAACCGCAGCCAGGGCTTCGGCCATGACATCGGCGGCGGGCTGCATCAGCGCACAATGGAACGGCGCGCTCACCGGCAGCATAACCGCCCGCTTGGCGCCTTTTTCCTTGGCAATCTCAGCCGCGCGTTCAACGGCAGCCTTTGACCCCGACACCACGACCTGAGTCGGATCGTTGTCGTTGGCGGCCTGACACACCTCGCCCTGCGCCGCCTCTTCTGCAACGGCGCGCACCGCATCCAGATCAAGCCCCAGAATGGCAGCCATCGCGCCCTCACCCACCGGAACGGCGCTCTGCATCGCCTGCCCGCGCGTCCGCAAGAGGCGTGCGGTGTCGGCGACGCTCAACGCCCCAGCGGCAGCCAAGGCCGAGTATTCCCCCAGCGAATGCCCCGCCACAAACGCTGTATTTGTGACCGGAACGCCCTCGGCCTCAAGCGCGCGCACCGCCGCCATCGAGGTTGCCATCAGCGCCGGCTGCGCGTTCTGCGTCAAAGTCAGATCGGCGATGTCGCCTTCCCAGATCAGGCTGCTCAGCTTTTCCCCCAGCGCCTCGTCCACCTCATCGAAAACGGCCTGTGCGGCGGGATATGCCTCGGCCAGGGCCTTGCCCATTCCGATGGTCTGGGCGCCCTGCCCCGGAAAAACGAACGCGAGTGTCATTGCAACCTCATGGATGACGTTAGGTTGCGGCGGGGTGTAAACTGACTGGGCACGCGGCACAAGCGCTGCGTTTGCTCTGCATTCGGGCACCGGTGTTGTGCGCAACCTCCTACTTGTGTCCCGTCCGCGCCGCTTTAGGTTGGTCGCAACCGACCAACCCCGGAGCGTTCGATCAATGGCCCTGACCAACACTTTCTCCAGCTACGGCAGCGTGACCAAGACCTTTCATTGGCTCATCGCATTGCTGATCTTCACGGCGCTGCCTCTGGGCTGGATCGCAAACAACCTGGCCCACGCGATCTATGACCCGAACATCCCGACGACCGAGGCGGATATCGCCCTGGCCGCGCGTCTGTTCACGATCCACAAGACAGTTGGCGTTACCGTTTTCTTTGCCGCCCTCGCCCGCATCCTGTGGGCGCTGTCGCAACCCAAACCGGGGCTCTTGAACGCAGAAAACAAGCCCGAGGCCTTCGCGGCCGAGACCGTGCACTGGATGCTCTACGCCTCGCTGGTACTGGTGCCTCTGACCGGATGGATCCACCACGCCGCCGCCGAAGGGTTTGCCCCGATCTTCTGGCCCTTCGGCCAGAACCTGCCCTTTGTGCCGAAATCCGCGCATCTGGCCGAGCTTACGGCGGCGCTGCACTGGCTTTTCATCTGGGTTCTGGCCGGTTCGCTGGTGCTGCACATCGCGGGTGCCCTGAAACATCACGTGGTCGACAAAGACAGCACCTTGCGCCGCATGCTGCCCGGCCAGTCCGATGCCCCCCAGCCCCCGAGCCAGAAACACTCGGCTGTGCCCGCGCTGGCTGCGATTGCCATCTGGGGTGCCGTGCTGGCAGGCGGTTGGAGCATGGGGGTCTTTTCCCATCACTCGACCGCAGCGACAGACACAGCCGAACTGGCCGAGGTTCAGTCGGACTGGCAGGTACAGGACGGCACGCTGTCCATTACCATCACCCAGCTTGGCAGCCCTGTCACCGGCAGCTTTGCCGACTGGACCGCTGCGATTGCCTTTGATGACCCTGCCGAACCCGGACCGGCAGGGTCCGTCGATGTGAACATCGCCATCGGGTCGCTCAGCCTGGGCACGGTGACCGATCAGGCGATGGGGACGGATTTTTTCGACAACGGCCAGTTTCCGACGGCCAGCTTCAAGGCTGACCTGTTCAAAACGGAAACCGGCTACGAAGCCCGAGGCCCGCTCACAATCAGGGATAAATCTCTGGATGTCGTGCTGCCCTTCACGCTGGAGATGCAGGACGGCACCGCAATGGTAGCCGGAGAACTGGAACTGAACAGGCTGGATTTCAACATCGGCGCCTCAATGCCCGCCGAGGATTCATTGGCCTTTGCAGTGAAGGTCGCAATCGAATTGACCGCGACACAAGGCGAATAAAAAGACCGCCGGGGCAAGGGCCACCGGCGGTTTCGCTGTTTCGGGGAACAGATTTAATCGGCCTTTTGCGCCTCGACCGAGATCTGAACCTGAACCTCATCGCTGACAAAGGGTGCGAACTGGCCCAGATCAAATTCGCTGCGGGTCAGGGTCGTGGTTGCGTTGAACCCGGCCCACGGCTTGTTGGCCATCGGGTGTTGATCCACCTTGTTGAGCTTGGCGTCCAGAACAATCGATTTGGTTACGCCGTTCATGGTCAGATCGCCGGTGATGTTGGCGGTATTCTCGCCTGTCACTTCGATTCCGGTTGAGGTGAAAGTGATCAGATCGCCTTCGGCAGCACCAAAGAAATCCTCGGTCATAAAGTGCTCTTCGCGCGGCTTCCAGCCAGTAAGCATCTCAACCACCGGCATCGACACGCTCACGGTCGATGCGGACGGATCTTCCTGGTCGAACATGATCTCGCCCTCAAAGCCCGAGAACATACCGGTGGTGGTTGAAAACCCAAGGTGGTCATAGCTGAAAACAACCTGACTGTGGCTTGGGTCAAGAACATATTTTTCGGCGCTCGCAAAAGCCGTGGTTGCCGACACGGCCAGAGCAGCAGCAAGAAGGATGGGTTTCATGACAATCTCCGCGTTTTTGTGGATGCAAACCAGTTTGGGTTGCTCAAAACAAAAATGTGCCGCCTAAGGGCGGCACACAAGTTTTTTTAGTTCACAAACTCTGTTCCTTTTTGAACAGAATAAATCTCAGGCGAAAATTGTTACGCTTTGGCTCAACTGACCTTTCAGCGCGCGGCTGACATCCGCCGACTGCAGGGGCAGTTTCATCAACAGGCTGCCATCGACGTCATACAGCTCGACATCATCATCCGAGAAGCGGGCACCGCCCAGCGTATCGTATGCACGGCGCAATACTGTTTGCGGGCGTCCCTCATCATTCTTTTGAAGCACGCGGACTTCGCGGCGGATGGGGTCAAAATAGGCGTCAGGCCGCGGGTCCAGAATTTCGACGGTCATCAGGCTGACACCGATAATCAGAAACAGCATCGATGCCGCCAGCTTGATAGGCCAGACATCTGCGCCGATGACCGATCCGGGCATCAACCACATGGAGAATGCGGCCAAAATCATAAACACGCCGATGATGCGGGACAGTACCTGCCGGGCTTTCCAATTCGGTGCGAAAGCAATCATGACCGGCACGGAGTTTTCAAAACGTGCGCCGGACGTCTTTTCCTGAAAAGTGTTTGTGTTTGTAGCGGTCATAACATTTTTACCCTGCATAAGGTTACCGTCATTAGTGTTGTCCGTTCCGGTTAATATCCGGTATACGAAACAACTTCGGGGTGAAAAGCGTCAGGAATTGGGCGCGGCAATGGAAATTGGGCGACTTCACAAGGGCATCTGTGGCAGGGCTTGCCCCCCCGCCATAAACGTGTATATGGGGCCATCCTTCGCAAACGACATGAATCGCGCAGCCTCTCGTGGCAGGGTCGCGAAGGACCATTTGGCCCCGCCTTTGAAATGCGCCTTGATATAAACAGGAGTGCACATGCCACTGTATGAGCATGTAATGATCGCGCGTCAGGATTTGTCCAACGCGCAGGCAGAAAGCCTTGTCGAACATTTCGGTACCGTTCTGGCTGACAACGGCGGCAGCGTCGTCGACAGCGAGTACTGGGGCGTCAAGACGATGGCTTACAAGATCAACAAGAACCGCAAGGGCCACTATGCCTTTCTGAAGACCGACGCCTCTGCTGGCGCGGTTCAGGAAATGGAACGCCTGATGCGCCTGCACGAAGACGTCATGCGCGTTCTGACCATCAAGGTCGATGAACATGCCGAGGGCCCGTCGGTCCAGATGCAGAAGCGCGACGAGCGCGAAGGCCGCCGCGAGCGCCGCTGATCAACGCCTGAGAAAAGGACACTAAACCATGGCCGCAAAACCATTTTTCCGCCGCCGCAAGGTCTGCCCGTTCTCGGGCGACAACGCGCCGAAGATCGACTACAAAGACACCCGTCTGCTGCAGCGCTACATCTCTGAGCGCGGCAAGATCGTTCCGTCGCGTATCACCGCCGTTTCGGCGAAAAAGCAGCGTGAACTGGCCCGTGCTATCAAGCGCGCGCGCTTCCTCGCCCTGCTGCCCTACGCCGTGAAGTAAGGAGAGACTGACATGCAAGTTATCCTGCTGGAACGCGTTGCGAAACTGGGTCAGATGGGCGACGTCGTTGACGTCAAGCCCGGCTACGCCCGCAACTTCCTGCTGCCCCAGGGCAAAGCGCTGAGCGCGTCCGAGTCGAACATCGCCTCGTTCGAAGCCCAAAAAGCGCAGCTCGAGGCCCGCAACCTGGAAACCAAGAAAGAAGCTGAAGCACTGGCTGAAAAGCTGGACGGTCAGCAGTTCATCGTGATTCGCTCGGCATCGGATGCCGGTGCTCTGTACGGCTCGGTCACCCCGCGTGACGCCGCAGACGCCGCGACCGAGGCTGGCTTCACCGTCGACAAGAAGCAAATCGCCCTGATCGCTCCGATCAAGGAACTGGGTCTGCACTCGCTGGCAGTCAAGCTGCACCCCGAGGTTGAAGTCGAGATCAAGATGAACGTCGCCCGTTCGGAAGAAGAAGCCGAACTGCAGGCCTCGGGCAAATCGATTCAGGAACTGGCTGCTGAAGAAGAAGCCGCCGCCGAATTCGAAATCGCCGAGCTGTTCGACGACATCGGTTCCGCTGCTTCGGAAGACGAAGATCTGGTTGCAGAAGAAGCACCCGCCGAAGAAGACGAAGCCAAAGCCTGATCCGGCTGACAGCTACAGAATTAAAAGGCCGCGCCGATTTGCGCGGCCTTTTTTTCACCAGCGCACCAGCGAATTTCAGCCAGAATTTCCGGCAACAGTTGCGGTCAGAAACCCACCCCCTATCATCGGCTCTCGGACTTCGGAGAAACCCTATGCCCCAACTACTTCGCCGCAGCGTCTTGGCCTTTCTGCTCATTGCGCCACTGGCGGCGTGCGGCGGTCCCGGCAATCAAACAGCCGCGCCGTTCGACCCGCCGCTCTACCCCAATGAAACGCCCGAACTGCGCGCATCGATCAACAAATGGGCGGATCACTACGATGTGCCGCGTGAGTTGGTCCACAAACTCGCGATCCGGGAAAGCACCCATCGGCCCTGGGCGGTGAACCGGCCGTATTACGGCCTGCTGCAAATCCTGCCGGCCACCGCACGCTCGATGGGGTACAAGGGCGACGCGAACGGGTTGCTGGACGCGGACACGAACCTGGAATTTGCCGGGAAATACCTGCGCGGCGCATGGCTTTTGTCGGACGGAGACCAGCAAAGAGCGATATTTCTCTATGCCAAAGGCTACTACCCCGAAGCCAAAGCCCGGGGAATGTTGGTCGAGACGGGTCTGGAACCTGCGCCCTAGCGGTTCTGCCCCCTGGATCACCGCAAAAAATCGCAGTAGTGACAAATTTAACTCTAATGAAAGCTAACAGACACGCTAAATGTACGCACATTAAGAGCGTTGTCTTGTCATAGTCAAAAAAGTGTGATGTTGTTTTCGCCGTGAGGTAAATTGGGTTCCACTCTAAGTCAAGTTAAAGCTCGGCGACACCACCGAGCTAAGATGGGCCGCAGCTGGTAGGCGCGCATGGAAATCTTCGATCTGAGCACTCTGCCGGATTCAGAAACTCGATATACCGAGTTTCTTCACCAGGTCTGCGAAAAGCATGACATGGACCATGCAGCCTATGCCGGTATGAACCCCGCAGCGGGGACTGTGGCCGGCTACGTCACCTACGACGATGCCTGGAAAGAACACTACCAGAATCAGGGCCTGATCATGATCGACCCGACCATTCACATGGCGCGTCGTAGTATCGCCCCCGTGGATTGGAGCCGTCTCGAGCGCAGCCCCGATTTTCAGCGCGTTTTCAGGGATGCCCATGATTTTGGCCTTCCCAGTCAGGGTGTCACAATTCCCGTGCGCGGACCTTATGGTGATATCGGCTTGCTGAGCGCCACACGGGAATGCAGCAAGGAAGAGTGGAAAAAGCTCTTTACCCACGTGATTGCCGACCTGCAGTCGATGGCGGTGCATATTCACGACAACGTCGTCTCCTCGGACGATTTGACCGGTGCCCTGTACCATCCGACCCTCTCGACGCGCGAGGCAGAGATCCTGCAATGGGTCGCGGCGGGCAAATCCCAGCAGGATATCGGCGATATTTTGTCGATCTCACACCGCACCGTAGAAGTTCACTTGCGTTCCAGCCGGGAAAAGCTTAGTGCACTCACCACCCCGCAGGCCGTCGGGCGCGCAGTGGCAATTGGGCTTATTACCCCAGGTTAAACACAAAATTGGCCGAATTCCGTCAAAATACGGGAAACCCCCAATAGAAATTCTCCCCCAAGCCGGTAACGTCTGGTTTACCGAACAACCACTCGAAGGGGGTAGAAATGATCATCGTGGTAGATGGCCTGAACAAACACATGTTCAGCGACGTTCTTGACGAGATGTACGAGTTGAGAGCACGAGTATTTGGCGGTCGCCTTGGCTGGGACGTCAAAATCGAAGACGGCAAAGAGATCGATGAATTCGACCATCTGGACCCGGCATATGTAATCGGCCTCGACGACGGGGGGAATGTCGTCGCAGCCGTGCGTGCCCTCCAGACCACCGGACCGCACATGCTGTCCGACGTATTCTCGGCCATTCTTGACGGCGAAGCACCTTTGCGCAGCGCAACCATGTGGGAATCCACCCGGTTCTGCGTCGACACCCAGCGCCTCACACGCGGGAAAGAGAAAAACTCGGTTTCGTACGCCACCTGCGAACTGATGATCGGTTCGCTTGAATATGCCCGCAACTCGGGCATTCAGGACATCATCACCGTCATTGACCCGGTCATGGACCGCGTCCTGAAACGGTCGGCCTGTGCACCTTATGACTATGTCGGGAAAACAGTCCCGATGGGCAAAGTTGCCGCTCTGGCCGCCCTGCTGGATTGTACCGAAGAACGTATCTCGGCCGTCCGCGACTTCGCAGGCATTCACGAGGATGTATTCCTGGAAGAAGAAACTGCGCTGGAATTGTTCAATTCCAAGAGAGCCGCAGAAATCAGCCCCGCCAACCGGGACCACAAACCGCTTACCGACCTCGAAAAGTACTTTGTCGAGCAGATGAGCGCGGCGCGGACCGAGGCGGAACGGCAGGATGTCCTGAAACTGATCGAGGCGCTGACCGACACCTTCACGCCCGAACAGAAGACCGCTTTATTGCAGACCCCCCGTGCTTTTGCTCATGAGGCCTGACCCCCTCACCTCATAGAGAAAAGCCACCCTAGCGGAGCCACCGAATTCCCGGTGGCTCCGTTTTATTTTGCCCCCACCATAAGGGGCGGAAGAGGATTACTCCTCTTCCAGTGCCTCAACGGCTTTTTGCAGATCGTCCTTGCTGACTTCCTTGTCTGCGACCTGTGCCAGTTCGAACACATAGTCCACAACTTTGTCTTCAAAGAGCGGCGCGCGCAGTTGCTGCTGCATCTGGGCATTCTGCTGCACGAACTCAAAGAACTGACGTTCCTGACCCGGGTACTGACGCGCCTGGTTCATGATCGCCTGAGTCATTTCGGCGTCCGAAACTTCGACCTCGGCCTTCTGGCCCAGTTCCGCCAGCAGCAGGCCCAGACGCACGCGGCGTTCCGCCAGTTTGGTGTGCTCTTCGGTGGGCTCGACCTCGGCGTGGTCGTGGCCTTCAACCTCGGGGTTTTCCTCGTGCCACAGCTGATGCGCGATCTGCTTGGCCTCGGCCTCCACCAGTGACGGCGGCAGGTCGAACGAAACCTTCTCGTCCAGCACATCCAGCAGCGCACGCTTCATCACCGCGCGCGAGGCACCTGCGTATTCGGCTTCCAGACGCTCGGAAATCTGCGTCTTGAGCGCGGCCAGATCCTCGGCACCAAATTTCATGGCCAGATCGTCATTGACCTCGGCTGCAACCGGTTCCTTCACCTCTTTTATGGTGCAGGTGAACACGGCGTCTTTACCGGCCAGATGCTCGGCGCCGTATTCTTCGGGGAAGGTCACGTTGACGTCTTTTTCTTCCTCGGCCTTCACACCAACCAGTTGCTCTTCAAAACCGGGGATGAAGCTGTTCGAGCCCAGAACCAGCGGGTAATCCTCGGCCGAGCCGCCTTCGAACTCTTCGCCGTCAACCTTGCCGACAAAGTCGAACACGATCTGGTCGCCGTCCTTGGCTTTCGACCCCTTGCGGCGCACTTTGAAGTCCTGCGCGGTTTCGGCAAGATTGTTCAGCGCTTCTTCGACCGCCGCATCGTCTGCCTTGACGATCAGCTTTTCCAGCTCGACCGATTTCAGGTCCACCTCGGGGATTTCCGGCAGCGCCTCATAGGACATCGCGACCTCGACATCGTCGCCTTCTTTCCAGTCCTCGTTGGTCATCTTGACCTCGGGCTGCAGGGCCGGACGCTCGCCGCTGTCCTCAAAGTGCTTGTTCATCGCGCCGTCGATGGATTCCTGCATCGCTTCACCCAGCAGGCGCTGGCCAAACTGCTTTTTCAGCAGCGCCATCGGCACCTTGCCTTTGCGGAACCCCTTCATCTCGACTTCGGGCTGCGCTTCGGTCAGTTTCTCATTGACCTTCTCGTCCAGCTCAGCCGCGGTAACGGTGATGTTGTAGCCGCGTTTCAGACCTTCGTTCAGCGTCTCGGTAACCTGCATTATGGTAGTCCCCATAGGATTCGGGGCGCGCAAAACGGCGCGCCGGGCAAATTTGAGGCCTTCTATTTGCCCAGCCCCCCGCGTGCAAGGGGCAACTGTTCAATCCGCTTTGTTTTGCCCGGCTTTTGGCCAAAAATAATGGTGAACGGGCCCAGTCTACCTTCCAACCGGCAAGGCGTTCAGGCTTCTATCTTCCGCAAGACGGATGGTAGTTGCTCGGGCAAATCCTCGGCAATCAGACCCGGCCCAAAGCTCCGCGCACATTCCACATGCAGCCACGCGGCGGTTTCCGCCGCCTGCATCGGGCTGAACCCGCGCGCAAGCAGTCCGGTGATGAACCCCGCCAGCACATCACCTGACCCTGCCGTGGCCAGCCACGGGGCCGCGCGTTCATAAAATGCCGCGTTGACCGAGCACCGCCCGTCCGGTGCGGCAATCACCGTGTTCGGCCCCTTGAACAGAACCACGCACCCCGCCCTTTCGGCAGCCTCACGCGTGGCATCCACCTTGGAATAGGCTGGCCCTTTGGTCGGCACGACTGCCAGCTTCTCTGCAGTATCCGGAAACAGCCGCGCAAATTCCCCACCATGCGGGGTCAAAACGCAGTTCTCATGCAGTTGCGCAAACAGGGCGTCGGGCTCATCCGCAAACGCCGTCAGCGCGTCAGCGTCCAACACCGTCGCGCGCTTGGCCTCAAGGGCGACTGGCACCAGTTCCCGCGCCCGCTCCAACCCCAAACCGGGCCCGAGGCACAAGGCATTCAACCGTTCGTCCGAAAGTACGCTGGCCAGACCATCCGCCCCCTCAACCCGCTGCAACATAACGGCTGTCACCTGCGCCGCCACCTCAAGCTGCGCAGCAGGAGACACGCCTAAGGTCACCAGCCCCGCACCGATCCGCAACGCCCCCCGCGCCGCCAGACGCGCTGCGCCGGTTTTTGCCGGGCCACCCGAAAGGATCAGGGCGTGGCCGTGGGTGTATTTGTGCTCCTCTCCCTCCTTTTGCAGCGACGCGATCAGACCAGTTTCAATCAGCCCGACGCTGCTGCCACCCACGCCGTCCAACCCGATATCGACACTTCGCAGCGCTCCGCAATACTGTGGTCCATCCTTAAGGAACTGCCCCAAGCGCATCCGATGAAAGGTGACGGTCAGAAAACCATGTACTGCACCAAACCCAGCACTCAAGGCACGGCCACTGTCCATGCAAAGACCGGTCGGCGCATCAACGCAAACCATGCGGCCAAAAGTTTCGCCCGCCACGTATAACTGCACCAACGGTTCCAGAATCTCCGCCGCCGGAGCCCGCGTCAGTCCCGCCCCGAATACCGCGTCCACGTACAGATCGCGCCCAGACAGGTCAGCGACAGCAGATGCGGACCAGAGTTGAACAACCCCTGCTTCACACCACCGCTCATAATTCACCCGCGCATCCGGCGGCAGCTTCTCCGGATCGCCATACAAAAAAACCTCCACTTCCCAACCCAACTCGCGCAGCAACCGCGCGACCACAAATCCGTCTCCGCCATTGTTCCCGGGACCGCATAGTACCACGGCACGCAGCGGCCCCTCTTCATCTTTTTGAAAATACTCCGGGGGTGCGGGGGCTGGCCCCCGCTGCAACTCCGGCCACTCCTCGAAAACCGCCTCGACGACACCTCGCCCGGCCCGCTCCATCAACTCCAACCCGGTTACCTCACCAGACTCGATTGCGGCCTGTTCGATGGCCCGCATCTGCGCGGCTGTCAGCAATTCCGTCATCTCAAATTCCTTAGGCGATTCAATTCTGATTACTTTTTGTGCAAATCGATCAAAATTTAACCCACCGCCTGTTTTCTCCGCACCACGGCGCGGCCAATTTCGCATTCAGATTGCCGCCCGATCTTAGACGTGGTCACTGCCATCCTGACAAGAGCTAAAGGGAGCCCGGGATGAAGAAGATCGAAGCGATCATCAAGCCGTTCAAACTCGATGAGGTGAAAGAGGCCTTGCAGGACGTCGGCGTCCAGGGTCTGAGCGTGATCGAGGTCAAGGGGTTTGGCCGTCAGAAAGGTCACACCGAACTGTATCGCGGTGCGGAATATGTGGTCGACTTCCTGCCCAAGGTGAAGGTCGAGGTCGTTCTGGACGACGATCAGGTCGATGCTGCCATTGATGCAATCGTGTCCGCGGCGAAGACAGATAAAATTGGCGACGGCAAAATCTTCGTCTCGCCTGTCGAACAAGCCATCCGCATCCGCACCGGCGAGACCGGCTCGGACGCGCTGTAACAGAACACTCAAATCAGAGGAATAGTGAGTATGAGCAAGGACGCAGTTCTTAAGCTGATCCAGGACGAAGGCGCTGATTACGTTGACATCCGCTTTACCGACCCGCGCGGCAAGCTTCAGCACGTCACCATCATGGCCGATCAGGTTGACGAGGATTTCCTTGAGGAAGGCTTCATGTTCGACGGATCGTCGATCGCCGGATGGAAGTCGATCGAAGCATCTGACATGAAACTGATGCCGGATACCGACAGCGCCTATGTCGATCCGTTCTACGCGGAAAAGACCATCTGCCTGCACTGCTCGGTTGTCGAGCCAGACACTGGTGAGGCGTATGAGCGTGACCCGCGTGGCACCGCGCAAAAAGCGGAAGCCTACCTGAAATCTTCGGGTATCGGCGACGCAGCTTTCTTCGGCCCCGAGGCCGAGTTCTTCCTGTTCGATGACGTCCGGTTTTCGAACAGTATCAACAAGGTATCCTACGAAGTTGATGCAACCGACGCGTCGTGGAACACCGACACCGAGTACGAGATGGGCAACATGGGCCACCGTCCGGGCGTCAAGGGCGGTTACTTCCCTGTAAACCCGGTTGACGAAGCGCAGGACCTGCGTTCGGAAATGCTGTCGACGATGAAGCGCCTTGGCATGAAGGTCGACAAGCACCACCACGAGGTTGCCTCGTGCCAGCACGAGTTGGGTCTGATTTTCGACAGCCTGACCAAACAGGCCGACGAACTGCAGAAGTACAAATACGTCATCCACAACGTTGCGCACGCATATGGCAAATCGGCGACCTTCATGCCGAAGCCCATCGCGGGCGACAATGGCACCGGCATGCACGTGAACATGTCGATCTGGAAGGACGGCAAGCCGCTGTTCGCAGGCGACAAATATGCTGACCTGTCGGACGAGGCGCTGTGGTTCATCGGCGGTGTTCTGAAACACGCAAAAACCCTGAACGCTTTCACCAACCCGTCGACCAACAGCTACAAGCGTCTGATCCCCGGTTTCGAAGCCCCCGTTCTGCGCGCCTATTCGGCCCGCAACCGTTCGGGTTGTGTCCGTATTCCGTGGACCGAAAGCCCGAAAGCCAAGCGCGTCGAGGCCCGTTTCCCCGACCCGGCTGCAAACCCCTATCTGGCGTTTGCCGCGCTGCTGATGGCCGGTCTGGACGGCATCAAGAACAAGATCGATCCGGGCGAAGCCATGGACAAGAATCTGTACGATCTGCCTGCCGAAGAACTGGCAGACATTCCGACCGTCTGCGGCTCGCTGCGTGAGGCTCTGGAAGCTCTGGCATCCGATCACGACTTCCTGCTGCAGGGCGACGTGTTCACCAAAGACCAGATCGACGGCTACATCGCGCTGAAGATGGAAGAGGTCGAAACCTACGAGCACACCCCGCACCCGGTTGAATACGGCATGTACTACAGCTGCTAATCCAGCCCTGCGAGGTCAAAAATCAGGGGCGTCCTTCGGGGCGCCCTTTTTTTGTTTGCTCCATCGCGCCGGGATCGGACTGTTCCAACGCGAAATGAGCATAGATCAGGATCACGGCCGAGACCGCCGCCGTAACCCAGAACACGACCGCAAACGACCCGGACATGGCATAGACAGTGCTGCAGATCGCCATACCGAATGTGCCGCCCAACAGCTGGCTGCTCAGCACGATCCCCCCGGCCTGCCCTTGCATCCCCGGAGGGACAGACATCATGACCGCACGCTGCGGCGGCACGAACAGGAACGAAATCGCGACGCCCGAGAACAGCAGACCTGCATAGACCAGCAGGTTGACACCAACTCCCATCCCGATTGCCATTGCGACCAACCCAACCAGAGTCCCCAGTACGCCAAGCAGGGATGGCAGGCGGGTTCCATAGGTGTCCGCCGCCTTGCCCGCGATGGCCGCGGTCAGGACGGGAGGAACAACGGCGGGCAGCAGCGCGACACCCGCCATCAGCGGGGACAGCCCGCTGACCCTTTGGAAATACATCGCGCCAAACACGAAGGTTGCGATTTTGACGAACTGGGCCAGCAGGACGATCATGTTCGACGCCGCAAAGGTGCCGTTGGAAAACAGCCGCATGGCGATCAGGGGCGCGGGCACCCGCAACTCCATCGGCACCAGAATACCCAGCATCAGCACGCCCAGAATCAACGGTCCAAGCACGTCGATCCGATCCCAGCCTCGCTCTGGCCCCTCCATGATGCCGAAAACGGTCAGGCCCAGCCCGCCGACCAGCAGCAGCAACCCGGCCCAGTCAAAGGCGGGCTCTTCCCGGTGCGGCGGGTCACGCCAGTAGATCCAGGTGATCAGGGCGACGATCAGAACGATGGGCGGATTGATCCAGAAGATCCAGCGCCAGGACAGATAGTCCGTCAGCAAACCACCCACGACGGGACCAAGCGCCAGAAAACTGGTGCCAATCGCGCCATATATGCCCAGCGCCATGCCGCGATCTTTGTCCTCGAACGACATCGACACCAGAACCAGCGAAAGCGGGAAGATAATCGCGGCCCCGACGCCCTGCACCGCGCGGGCAAAAACGATGGCCGTACCGCTATTGGCAAATCCAGCCGCCATCGAAGACAGGCCAAACAGCAGCAGGCCAATGACAACCAGCGTCCGTGTGCCAACCGTGTCGCCCAACCGCCCGGCGGCTCCGGCCAGCGCCGCGAGGACCAGCAGGTAGATACTGACCACCCAATGCGCGCCCAGATCGCTCAGCCCGATGTCTTTCTGGATCGTGGGCAAGGCCACACCCACCACGGTTTCATCCAGCAGGATGACGCCAAGAATTGCGCCCATGGCCCCCAGCACCCACCAGCGCCTGTTCTCATCCTTGCTCATGTGTGAACCGCCTTGGAATATGAAACCTGAATGCACTTTATTGAACACGCTGCGCGAAACAGGCGTCAAGGGTCCGGCTGTCCTGTGTATCGGCCCGGTTGCAGCGCAAAGCCAATTTCACGACACGACGGGAATTCTCTTCTTTGCGGCAATCGGGCCAGCTATCCTAGCGCTCAAAGGAACAAGGAAAGAGCGGTTCATGAAACGTCTTGTTGGCCCCCTTGCCGCCCTTGCGGTGACATTTGCCTCTGCCGGGCTTGCGGCGCAATGCGGCAACACCAGCAGCGGGTTCGAGACATGGAAGAAGGACTTTGCCAAACAGGCGCGCAAAGCCGGTGTGAAAAAGAAGGGCCTGCAGGCGCTGGCCCAGACGCAATACGCAACACGGACCATTGCCGCAGACCGGAACCAGAAAAGCTTCAAGTATTCGCTGAACAAGTTCATGCGCATTCGCGGCGCGGATACGATTGTTGCGCAGGGCCGCAAGCGCAAGGCGCGCAATCCCGAATTCTATGCCGCGCTTGAACGGCAATATGGGGTTCCCGCCGGCGTTCTGATTGCCATCCACGGGATGGAAACGGGCTTTGGGAACTTCATGGGCGACAGTCAGGTTGTTTCCGCAATCACAACACTGGCCTACGATTGTCGCCGATCCGAGTTCTTTATTCCGCACGCAATTGGGGCACTGAAACTGGTTGATCAGGGCAGTATCACTATGGCGACAAAGGGGGCGAAACATGGCGAGTTGGGCCATACCCAATTCCTGCCCGGCAATGCGCTGACCTATGGGGTCGATGCCACCGGGGATCGCCGCGTGGACTTTTACAACATGACCGACGCGATGGCCTCGACCGCGAATTTTCTGCGGAAGAAAGGCTGGAAGCCCGGTCGCGGGTATCAGCCCGGTCAGCCCAACTTTGCGGTGATCCAGCAGTGGAACGCGGCCTCGGTCTACCAGCAATCCATCGCAATTATGGCAGCCCGAATCGATGGCTAGCCGCGCCTTGCCGCCAACATCGTGACAGCCCAATTTGGCCACATTGTCGCCATAGTGTGCGAAAAAAGCCGGATTTCCTTGGTTTCCAATACGTAATCAATCGTCAGAAAATTTCTTTTTTTTGCATTTTCGTCAAATTCTCCCCCAGATGGGTCGCTAGGTTGTGGTGTCAGACGGAATGCAACAGAGGACAGAGCTGTGTCTCGGAAGCAAAGCTACCATGGCGGCCTGCAATTTGACGGGGGCACCGAAGGCGCGATCGAGCGGTTCGGAACCATCGTCGCGGCAACACTGGAAGACTACGGTCATTTGGTCGAGCGGAAAGCCCTGCTCAGCCAGACTGAGGCCAGCATCGTATCCAGCCAGTATCTGGTGCGCCTGTCCCTGACCTCTGAGGCCGAGAAAGCCGAGAACCGGCACGAGCGCATGGATCGCGCCGCCGGTCTGAAAACCCTGACCCGTCCCAGTGTCAGCACGCCACGCAACCGGCTGGTGATTACGCTCACACCCGTCTCGCCGCTTCTGGATGACAGCGAGATTTCGGAACTGATGCTGGTGGTCGTTCTGTACCGCATGGTCGATATCTGCACCACGCGGCGCGTCGAATGGCTGTCGCCGCACACGGTCCTGACGGTCGAACAGTTCATGAGCGCCTTTGACACTCTGGCCTCCAGAAAACCGCGCGACAGAAAGCAGATTTTCCAATCCGTGACCGGCCAATTCGCCGGGCTGACCGTGGCCGCGCCCGGCGAATCCACAGCCGAGGCAGACGCGCCGGAAGCCCGACCGATCCAGTTGACGGACGAGCAGCTGCTCAGCATCGCTTTCCGCTCAGCCGATACTGATCCGGTGTCCGCCACCCCTGCCCGGTCGGATGACGACGGTGACAGACCCAGCGATGTTCTGCGCCTTGGCACTTGGTGCATGACCGGTGTCATCGCCAGTGTATCCACCCCGATTGCCCTGTCGATGGCCGCGGTGAACCTTCTGCGCGGTGAAGACTTCCGCCTGAACACGCAGGTGCTTGTCTTTTCCGTGGCTATCGTCGGCCTGAACACCAGCAATGCATTTGCGGGCGTTGCAGGGATGCTCGGGCACTAACAGAATTACTGAAGACCCTCCTAGGAGGCCCCGCCGTCAGGCGGGGTTTTCCGTTTTTGGCACATGGCCAGCGTCCAGAATGTAAGTGTGGATCGAGAACACAACGGCGCGCGTCCCGGGCAGGCGCAGCAAGGTCTGGCGTTCACTGCGCAGGTACCTGGCGGTGTCGGGATCAACGGCAACCCGCCGATCATTGGCGCTGCGCGGCTGGAACAGCTCGGCGTCGTTGTACCAAAGCGTGTTGAACCGCCACAGCGGACGGCCCGGCTGGATACCGTCGAACAGGCGCTGCACCCGCCGGGCTATGTTGTCGTCATAACTGTCTACCGGCACGTGAATATCCACCAGCGGGCGCATGAACTTTTCAGACAGTTGCCAACTGGCGGGAAAACACAGGATCGCGCCTGTCAGCACATGTTCATCGCCGGTCTTTTGCAGAATGCAGAAATCCTCTTGAACCAGTTTGCACAGCGTGTCCAAGGGGCGATCTCGGTCAATGGCAACGGACACCCCGTCTGGCCGTACGACCTGCTCGGCCATCCCCGGATAGGTTCGGGCCAGAACCAGGTCCAACAGTTCCCGCGCCGCAGGTTCGGCATCGGGGCTCAACGCCAAAACATCCTTGCGGTGGCCGGCCAACAGGGTTTCCCGGCGCTGCATCTGGCCCGCAAATGCCTCATCCCGATGCAGCCAGTTGTCCATCGTGACGGGCTGAATCCCCGGCAGCGCGCGCCGGTCGAGCGGATCGTAGGGAATGGCTGTCTGCAGAATGGTCATGCGCCCGGCCTATCATCCGATCGTGCAAATGTCGGTCAAAAAGCGACAATTGCGTCGTCGCAAATCACTGAGACGGGAAACCGATGATTCCGCAGGCTGATCACGCAAGCAGGGAGCCAAGCCGTGAATCACCATTACCGGGATACCCGAAAGATCGACCCGACCCGAGGCGCAACACTCGGCGACGGCACCCCAAACGACAATGACCGGATCGAGATCGGTCCGACTCAACTGGCGTTTGACGAATGGTCTGCGGCCGGGCTGGACCTGCCCAATCTCGACCGGATGCGCGAGTTTCGCTGGAAGCGGCTGACACAGGCTATTGTCGATCGGGGTTACGGCGGGCTGCTGATGTTCGACCCGCTGAACATCCGCTATGCGACCGACAGCACCAACATGCAGCTTTGGAACACGCATAACCCGTTCCGGGCGGTGCTGCTGTGTGCCGACGGGTACATGGTGATCTGGGATTACAAGAACTCTCCGTTCCTGTCCAAATTCAATCCGCTGGTGCGCGAACAGCGTTCGGGCGCGGATCTGTTCTATTTCGACCGTGGCGACAAGGTAGACGTGGCCGCCGATGCCCTGTCGAACGAAATCCGCATTCTGATAGATGAACATGGCGGCGGCAACAAACGTCTGGCCGTCGACAAGATCATGCTGCACGGGCTGCGCGCATTGGAGGCTCAGGGCTTCGAGGTGATGGAAGGCGAAGAAGTCACCGAAAAATCACGCGCCGTCAAAGGCCCTGACGAGATACTTGCGATGCGATGCGCCAGCCACGCCTGCGAAACCGCCGTGGCCGAGATGGAGAGGTTCGCGCGCGCCAATGTCGGTGACGGCAAGACCACGGAAGATGATATCTGGGCTGTGCTGCACGCCGAAAACATCCGGCGGGGCGGCGAGTGGATCGAGACCCGGCTGCTGGCTTCGGGCCAGCGCACCAACCCGTGGTTTCAGGAATGCGGCCCGCGCATCACACAGCAAAACGAAATCATTGCTTTCGATACCGACCTGATCGGGTCTTACGGTATTTGCGTCGATATCTCACGCACCTGGTGGATCGGGGACCAAAAGCCCCGCCCTGATATGATCTATGCCATGCAGCACGCGCACGAGCATATCATGACGAATATGGAGATGCTGAAACCCGGCGTCATGATCCCGGAACTGACGGCAAACACCCACAGGCTGGACGACAAGTTTCAGGCGCAGAAATACGGCTGCCTGATGCACGGTGTCGGTTTGTGTGATGAATGGCCGCTGGTGGCTTATCCGGATAAGGCGGTCGCCGGGGCCTATGATTATCCGCTGGAACCCGGAATGGTTCTGTGTGTCGAAGCCGCAGTGGGCGAGGTTGGCGGAGATTTCTCGATCAAGCTCGAAGATCAGGTCCTCATCACCGAGGATGGCTATGAGAACCTGACCAGGTACCCGTTTGACCCGCAACTGATGGGTCTGGAATAAGGCACGGTTATTGCGACCAGTTGGACCGCCGCACATTGCCGTGCCAATCCTCGATCTCTGACACAATCTGCGGCTGCGGCGAGTACCCCGTCGCGGGCCAGGCCTGACCCAGCGCGAAGCCCATCACCGAAGCCAGAACGATGGCAATCAGGGTCCCGCTATGGGCTGAAGAGACTTGGGGGTTTGTTGCTGTATGTGCCATGGCGGCCTCCTATGATTTGTCCATGGCACTGATATGGGCGAAAGATTAAAATAATGAAAACGAATGTTTGTTGGGTTATTTATCACCAATATCGATTAATCGAAATTACTCACCTTCACGTGACGCAGATGACATAAGGGTTGTGACACCACGCGGATGCACACAATATCAGGGGCATCCCCCCAGCAACCGAAGGAGCCGACATGCCCACGGAACGCATCACTTTTGCCGGACATGACGGCAGCCAACTGGCGGCACGGCTGGATCTTCCGGATGGGCCGGTGCTGGCAACGGCGTTGTTCGCGCATTGCTTTACCTGCTCCAAGGACATCCCGGCGGCGCGGCGCATCTCGGCCCGGCTGGCGGCCATGGGCATTGCCGTTTTGCGTTTCGACTTCACCGGTCTGGGCCATTCCAAGGGGGAATTCGCCAATACGACCTTTACCTCGAATGTCGAGGATCTGATCGCCGCCGCGCAATACCTTGCGGGTCGGAACATGGCACCTGCGCTGCTGATCGGGCATTCGCTGGGCGGTGCCGCCGTCCTGCGCGCGCGGGCTGGCATTCCGTCGGTCAAGGCGGTTGTGACCCTGGGCGCGCCTGCCGATCCCGGCCATGTGTCGCATCATTTTACAGAAGCCCTGCCGCAGATTCAGCAGGATGGCAGCGCCGAGGTTTCTCTGGGCGGTCGCCCATTCCGCATCGGCAAAGCCTTCGTGGACGACATCGCCGAGGCGGCGCTGACACCGGCGATTGCCGAGCTCAAGGCGGCTCTGCTGATCCTGCACGCCCCCCTTGATGAAACTGTCAGCATCGACAACGCCAGCACCATCTTTCTGGCCGCCAAACATCCCAAAAGCTTTGTCACGCTGGACGATGCCGACCACCTGATCACCCGCGCCTCGGACGCTGAATATGCCGCTGACGTCATCGCGGCATGGGTGACGCGCTATGTGACCCTGTGCCCCCCGGCCCCGCCCCCCGGCGCGCCCGAGGGCATCATCCGCGTCACCGAAGCTGGCCCGGACGGTTTCCTGCAGGACATTCAGGCCGGGCCGCGCCATCATTCGGTGGCCGATGAGCCTGCCTCATATGGCGGTACCGACAAGGGCATGTCGCCCTACGGGTTTGTCTCGGCCGGTTTGGGGGCCTGCACATCGATGACCATCCGCATGTATGCAAGGCGGAAAAAGTGGCCGCTGACCGGCATCACGGTCGATATCTGCCACGACAAGGTGCACGCGCAGGATGCGGGGCTGGCAAGCGAAGGCAAGGTGGACCAGTTCCGCCGCAAGATCCGGCTGGAAGGTCCGCTGGATCAGGAACAACGGGACCGGTTGCTGGAGATCGCAGACAAATGCCCGGTGCACCGCACACTGGAAGGCACCGCGCAGATCACCACCGAGTTGCTGGACTGAACACAGGCAGCCCCTGACGGTTCAGAGGCTGCTGCGGTGTCAGCGCCGCCTCGGTGCGGGCCGGTGGATCGGCGGTCGGGCCGCAGGCGGGCGCGCAACCGGCGGACGGGGCCGCGCTGGCGGCTTTGCGATCGGCGGCTTCGGTCGCGCAGGCGGCTTACCTACCGGAGGACGCCCCGGTCTGTTCGGACGATCCACATCAATGTCGACATCATGGTAATAATCGTTCCACAGCATCGAGTCGTAAAACGGGTCATAGCCGTAGCCGACCCCGACCGTCACGCCCTCACAGGCGGACAGAGTGAAGCTCGCCGCGCCGAGACCCAGCGCCAGAACCGACCGTTTGATGAGTTTGCGGGTCATATGCGCCTCCGTCACTGCAGGGACCGGAACGACGCGAACACATCATTCACATCGTCCACATAGGCCGGGTCGGCCCCATCAAGCAGGATGACAACCGCAACAGCCACCCGATTGTTGGGCAGGTCGATCACCGTCGCGGTGAAATTCACGCCCCGCCCGTCACGGCTGCCGGTGCCCCGGAACACACGTGCGGGCAGACCGCCGATCCTTGTGTCGCTGGTGCTGGTGACGGTCGGATCCTTAACAAGGAATTTATCAATATCTTCAAGGTATCGCACCGCGTCCCTAATGGACGCAACGCCTGCGGGTGAGACAAAACCCATCCACACCTTTTCGTCCGTCACCGGTCGGAACCCCATCACCCGCGCCACGGCGCGGGCGTCACCCAGTTCGGTATCTTCGATCTCGCGCGGGCCTCCGGTGCGCAGCAGCCAGAAGTCCGGTACGGAAAAGCGAAACAGCGCGCGCCCTTCGTCGGTGTATGTGACCGGAGTCTCTGCCGCGGCCGGTTCCGCGCCCCACATCCACAAACTCGCGCAGGCAGCAAGGGCTGAGCCCAATAAAATACGCATATCTCAATAGCCTGATGGTTTCTCTGCCATCAGATTGAACGCGGACCTGCAGCTTTGTCCAGTACGCGTTTGACAGGACAACAAAAAACCCGCGCCGGGAGCTTCCCCGGCGCGGGTCAAATGCCTCTGGCATAAAGCCAATCAGGTACGGGCGTCGCCCACCAGTTTCCACAGCGCGGGGATCATCAGTGCGGCCAGGGCCAGCTTGAGTGCATCGCCCACAAGGAAGTTGGTCAGACCCCATTTCAGAATCGGCTGATCCCAGCCAAGCACATGGCCCAGCCACAACACGCCCGGCACATAGATCAGAGCATTGGCCAGCAGCAGCGCAAGCGCCAGCTTGCCGGCCGAGCGGTCCCAGCCGCGAGCCGCCAGCGCGCCCAGCAGAACGGTCGCCAGCAGGTAGCCCACCAAATAGCCGCCACTGCCGCCCATCATGTAGGTCAGACCGAATTTTTCAGCCGAGGAGTTTGCGAACACGTCAAACCCCAGCGCACCGATCAGCAGATAGCCCAGCATGGTGACAAGGCCCAGACGCGCGCCATAGGCCGTGCCGATGGTCAGAACGGCAAAGGTACCCATGGTGATCGGAACCGGCCACATCGGAACCTTGATCTTGGCGGCGACGGCCAGCGCCAGAATCCCCAGAGCGACCAGAACAACCTGTTTAACGCGCAGCGCGGTACCTTCGCGCGGGCCGATTGCTTCGGCCAGAACATTCGTTTGCATTTTTGTTTCTCCACATTCCAACGGCTTTGCGGGCGCAGCATTGCCTGCACTACGCCGCGACCGCAAGCAGATTGCGCTATCGCAGCCGGTAATCTGTCTCCATTTCATAGGATTTTCGCGGTCCGGAAACTGTCCAGCGGACGCTCCAGCGCGGCCAATCCGTAAAGTCGTATAATGCATCATAGCTGTCCGGCGGGCAATCATGGTGATCCGCCGCATGCGGCAGGCCAAGCTTCAGATTGTGAAAAAACCGCCCGTCGTCGAAGTGAACGGCAACCATATCGCCCGCATCGTGCCACTGGTACCGCCGCGTGCCCTTGATCGCAGGCTGACCCGGCAGATGCAGCGTGACGTCCTCATCGTAGATCAACCCGTCCTGCCCCGCGCTCAACCGGGCGTGACCCTCGGCCATGACGGTGTGGCCGGCCCTGGCGTCGCGGATAGTGCGTTTCACGTCCCACGTGCCGATGAAGTCCGAGATTTGGCTCGGCAAACTCACTCGGAATAGGTCCCGTCCGTGATATCGCCACCATCACCGACAAAACGGATCGTGTCGCCGCTCTGCAATACGTCATAGCAGGCCCAGATGTCAGATGGCGGCCATTGCGAGCAATAGCGGTCCCCCCGCACAGCCCATCTGCCCGAGCTGGGACCGCCCGAGAAATACTGCGTCGACATATGTTCATCGAAGGTTTGCGACACGCCCTGCCCATAGTCCAGCCGCTTACCGGACAGTGCCGTCAGGATTTCCTCGCCGGTCAGCTGCGTGAACTCCGCTGCTGCCAAACCTCCGGGCCACAGGGCCAAAATCAGGGCAAACCGTCTCATATTCGCACTCGCGCCTTGTTCGTTGGCCTGCGCGGGTTTAAACCCCGCCGCATCGCCTCTTGCCAAATCACAATAAGGTGCCGCTGCCAATGATTCCACGCTATTCCCGCCCCGACATGGTCGCCATCTGGTCGCCCGAATCCAAGTTCCGCATCTGGTACGAGATTGAGGCGCATGCCTGCGACGCCATGGCGGATCTGGGCGTCATCCCGCGCGAGAATGCCGAGGCCGTGTGGAAAGCCAAGGATGCGGAGTTTGACGTGGCCCGCATCGATGAGATCGAGGCCGTGACCAAGCACGACGTCATCGCCTTTCTGACCCATCTGGCCGAACATGTGGGCAGCGAAGAGGCGCGGTTCGTGCATCAGGGCATGACCTCTTCGGATGTGCTGGACACCTGCCTGAACGTGCAACTGACCCGCGCCGCCGATCTGCTGATTGCCGATCTCGAAGGCTTGCTGGCCGCCCTGAAACGCCGCGCGATCGAACATAAGGACACCATCCGCATCGGCCGCAGCCACGGCATTCATGCCGAGCCCACCACCATGGGCCTGACCTTCGCGCGCTTCTATGCCGAGATGGACCGCAACCTGTCCCGGATGCGCGACGCCCGGGCCGAGATCGCCACCGGCGCCATCAGCGGCGCGGTCGGCACATTTGCCAATATCGACCCGCAGGTCGAGGAACATGTCTGCGACAAGCTGGGTCTGGTGCCCGAACCGATCAGCACGCAGGTCATCCCCCGCGACCGCCACGCGGCATTCTTTGCCACGCTGGGCGTCATCGCCAGCAGCATCGAAAACATCGCCATAGAAATCCGCCACATGCAACGGACCGAGGTGCTGGAGGGGGCCGAATTCTTCTCGATGGGTCAAAAGGGCTCCTCGGCCATGCCGCACAAGAAGAACCCGGTGCTGACCGAGAACCTGACCGGGCTGGCCCGCATGGTCCGCGCCGCAGTGATCCCGGCGATGGAGAACGTGGCGCTCTGGCACGAGCGCGATATCTCGCATTCCTCGGTCGAGCGTATGATCGGGCCGGACGCTACTATCACGCTGGATTTTGCGCTGGCCCGCCTGACCGGTGTGATCGACAAGATGCTGATCTTCCCCGAGAACATGATCGAGAACATGAACAAGTTCCCCGGCCTTGTGATGAGCCAGCGGGTGCTGCTGGCGCTGACCCAGGCCGGTGTCAGCCGCGAAGATGCCTATGCTATGGTCCAGCGCAACGCGCTGAAGGTTTGGGAACACCGCACCGATTTCAAAGAGGAACTGCTGGCCGACGCGGATGTCACAGCCGCGCTGAGCCCCGCAGAGATCGAAGAGAAATTCGACCTCGGCTATCACACCAAGCACGTCGATACGATCTTCGCGCGCGTGTTCGGCGAATAAAAGGCCAGCAATACCAGACCGATCCAATGGCCCGGGCCGCTGCACGCAGCCCGGGCCTTGTTCTTTTGCCAGATGGTCTGAAATCAGGTATTCTCAGATCAGATTTCTTATCGGAGAGGCACCATGGTCCGTACCATTCTCTGCTCATTCGCCTTGATCTGTGTGGCGTCCGCAGGCATCGCCTGCAGCGGGCATTCCAAACAAACCCAGTCCTGCGCGCCCGGCTCGTTCTGGGACAGCGAAAGCCAAACCTGCATGAAAATTGTCAATAGCTGACATTTTTCTGTCCTGCATGTGAATAAACGCGACCGGGCGGGTGTTAGCTTTTCTGAAGATCACACTATGATTTCTAAAAGCAGCCCTGAGACCGGAGTAGTATAATGCGCCTCATTTTAGCTTCTGCAATTGCCTTCCAAGCCTTTGCCTTTGCCCCTTATGTTCACGCCGCAGGTGGTGACAGCAACCCGCCCAAGCCCACCAACACCACCAAAAAGTGTCTGTTCGGGCGCGTTTATGACAAAGACCGCGGGCGGTGCGTGAAGCCGAACAAGACCAATTTCACCGAAGATCAACTCTATGACGCGATGCGCGAACTGGCCTATGACGGGCAGTTCGAAAACGCGCAGGACATTCTGCGCATCATGGACCAGAATGACGACCGCGTTCTGACCTATTGGGGCTTCACCTATCGCAAAATGGGTGAGCTCGAGATGGCGAATGTGTTCTACCAGAACGCCATCGACAAGAACCCCGACAATATTCTGGCGCGCAGCTATATGGGCCAGGGCTTTGTGTCCGAGGGCAAAACCGATCTGGCCATCGCGCAATGGCGCGAGATCAAGGCCCGTGGCGGTGAAGGCACCTGGGCCGAAGCCTCTTTGCGTGAGGCGATCAGAACGGGTCTGACCTATAGCTACTAGGCTTCAGTCTTTCTTTACCCGATTCCCCCTAATCTGCCTGTGGAACAGAGTTTTGGCACCACAGGCAGATGCAGGATTCAAACGCATTGATACAAATGGCACCGGGGCAATCCGCGCCGGTCGCCGATCCGGCGGATGACGCGCCGCGTGTCGTTGCCCGGGCATTGAACAACCGGGAAAAGGCCGCCGTTGTCGTGCGTCTTCTGTTGAACGAAGGCGCGGATATTCCGCTGGAAGAGCTGCCCGACGATCTGCAGGAAAAACTGACCCACCAGCTTGGGCAAATGAGTCTGGTGGACCGCGTGACGCTTGATGCGGTGGCGCGGGAATTCGGCGATGCGCTCGACAGTGTCGGATTGGCATTTCCCCACGGGCTGGCCGGGGCGCTGGACGCGGTGAACGGCAAGATCGCACCAACCACCGCCGCCCGCCTGCGCAAAGTGGCCGGGGTGCGCCAGATCGGCGATCCATGGCAGCGATTGCGCGATATCAGGGTCGAGGATCTGGCCGCGATGGCACAGGCCGAAAGCACCGAGGTCGCGGCGGTGATGCTATCCAAACTGGACACGGCCAAAGCGGCGCAGATGCTGGGCCACCTGCCCGGCCCGGTGGCGCGGCGGATCACCTATGCTGTTTCCAAAACCGCAAATGTCACGCCCGATGCAGTCGAACGCATTGGCTGGTCTCTGGCCGCGCAACTGGATCAACGCCCCGCTCAGGCCTTTGCCGACGACCCAGGCGCGCGGGTCGGCGCGATCCTGAACCAGTCTGCCGCCTCGACCCGGGATGGCTTGTTGGATGCGCTTGACGAAGAGGATGCCGATTTTGCCAGCGTGGTGCGCCAGTCGCTGTTTACTTTCGCCCATATCGCAACACGCATTGCGCCCCGTGACGTACCCGCGATCCTTCGCGAAGTTGAACAACCCGTTCTGATCACCGCCCTGGCCGGTGCCGCTGCCGAGGATGACCAGGCCTCGGTCGAGTTTGTGCTGTCCAACATCTCCTCGCGCATGGCGGATAACCTGCGCGAGGAGATGGGTGAGCGCGGCCGTGTCAAACGGGCCGAGGCCGAGGACGCGATGACACAGATCGTAACCGCGATTCAGAATTTGGCCGGCGAAGGCGCGATCACCCTGATCGAACCCGAAACCGAGGAGGAAGACGTTTAACAAAACCCGGCGTATCGGCCCGTTACTCCCTCCGCCCTCGATGCGCGCTTGAGGTTGAAAGCGACGGGTTGTATGTCTGGGCCAACAATTCGCAACACGCGGTGAGACGCCTTTATGCCCGTCGAAAAGTCGGAGCTCAGCCGGTTTGAGCTTGGAAAGTACTATGCCACCAGTTTGTTCCTGAAAGGGCTGATCGGCGCAATGCGTCTGCTGCCCTACGAACGGCGCATCGCAACGATGGGTGCGCTGGCGCGCGGTGTGACCCCTCTGATCGGCTTCACCAACCGGGTGCGGCGGAACCTGAAACTCACCTGCCCTGACCTGCCCGAGGCCGAGGTCAAACGCATCTGCCGCGCGGTTCCCGACAATGCCGGGCGCGCGATCATGGAACATTTCTCGCCCGAGGATTTCACCAAGCGCCAAAGCACCGCCAAAGTGTCCGGTCCGGGGGTCGAGGCTTTTGACGCTGCTGTCGCCGAAGGCCGCCCGATCATGATGATCACAGCCCATTTCGGCCACTACCTGGCGGCCCGCGTCGCCCTGCAAACCCGCACCGGCAAGCCGATCGGCTGCCTTTATCGCCGAATGGCCAACCCCTATTTCAACGATGCCTATGTCGAAGCGTTCTACAAAACCGGCGCGCCCATGTTCGAACAAGGCCGCCGGGGCATGGTCGAAATGGTCCGGTCGCTGAAGAAAGCTGGCATTATCGCCATCGTTTCGGACCTGCACGCCCAAGGCGGTGAAGAGCTGATGTTCTTCGGCAAACCGGCGGTCACGTCCGTTTTGAATGCCGAGTTGGCAATCAAATACAACGCCGTGCTGATCCCGTGCTACGCGGTGCGGCAACCCAATGGCATCGATTTCGATATCGTCCTGCATGAACCGGTTCCGCACACCGACGCAAAGACAATGACTCAGTTCACCAATGACGATCTTGAGAAGATGGTCCGCCAGCACATGGGTCAATGGTTCTGGATTCACCGCCGCTGGAAAAGCTGGAACGGGCTGGGCGTGCACCCCAAGGACATGCCCTGATCACTTGACCCGCGTGGCCGCCACGATCGGCCCGTGCCCGACCCGCTGCACCAGAACAACCGCCGGCAGGTCCGACGCCAAGGTGGCCGAGAATTGTTGCGGGGCCACCCCATCCCATCGACCGGCCACCTGCCAGCTTTCAACCACATTGGCATAGTCCAGCTCATGCCCCGCCAACTCTCCCCGACGGATCGAGGCATGGCGCATCGGGGTATACTGCACGACGCGGATGTCAAAACTTTCGCCCTCGGGCATTTCAACCGGCGTCACATCCACCGTCAAATCGTTGCCGGACCGAACCGCAGTGACATAGGCCTCGGCGGCGGCTGTCAGATGGGCATCGATCAGGCGGTTCACCTCACCCGCCTTTGCCCCAACGACATCCTGCTCGCCGTTTATGACCATCTGCGGCGTATAGATCATCGACCGCCCACCCTGCCGCGCATAGGCGCGCTGCCGCATCGCGTGATCGGGGTCGGCAAATTCATCCTTCCAGCCGATATAGTCCCAATAGTCTACATGCAGGGCCAGACCGATCACATCATCCCGCTGTGCCAGATCATGCATGATCGCGTCCGCAGGCGGACAGGACGAACATCCCTGCGAGGTGAACAACTCGATCACGACCGGATCCTCTTCGGCTGTGGCCGGAAGGGTAAACAACAGGGATGCGGCTGCCGCTGTGGCAATGGCTTTCAGCATAATGGGTCTCGGCTTGGTTCAGTGCTTCAAGGTGTACTGACTCTGCCGTTCAACCACCAATCAACGTTTCTTGAGACATATCCGTCCTGCTGCAACATATTTGTGCACAATGGTATGCAGTTTTCGACCCGAAGCCCCCTCGCAAAGCTTGAACCGAACACAAACGTGGTACAGATAACGTGCAGCGAATCCCGCGTTCCAAGTCATTTGAGAGGGAGGCCATTAGATGCCAATCAAAGTTGGACACGATACAGCCAGGGCTCGGCGCAGCCTGAATGTAAATGGCAGATTGATCGATTATTATTCAATTCCCGCCGCGCAAGAAGCCGGTCTGGGAGATTTCTCGAAACTTCCCGCTGCTTTGAAAGTCGTTCTGGAAAACATGCTGCGATTCGAGGATCAGGGGTTCTCGGTCTCGGTCGACGACATCAAAGCGTTCGGCGAATGGGCCGCCAATGGCGGCAAGAACCCGCGCGAGATCGCATACCGCCCTGCACGCGTTCTGATGCAGGATTTCACCGGCGTTCCGGCTGTGGTCGATCTGGCCGCGATGCGCGACGGCATCAAAGGGTTGGGTGGCGACGCGCAGAAGATCAACCCGCTGAACCCGGTCGATCTGGTCATCGACCACTCGGTCATGATCGACGAATTCGGCAACCCGCGCGCATTCCAGATGAACGTGGATCGCGAATATGAACGTAACATGGAACGCTACCAGTTCCTGAAATGGGGCCAGAACGCGTTCAACAATTTCCGCGTTGTGCCGCCGGGCACCGGCATCTGCCATCAGGTGAACCTGGAATATCTGGCCCAGACCGTCTGGACCGACACCGACCAGAACGGCGGAGAGGTTGCCTATCCCGATACGCTGGTCGGCACCGACAGCCACACCACCATGGTCAACGGCATGGCCGTTCTGGGCTGGGGTGTCGGCGGGATCGAGGCTGAGGCCGCGATGCTGGGCCAGCCGATCTCGATGCTGATCCCCGAGGTTGTGGGCTTTGAACTGACAGGTGCGATGGTCGAAGGCACCACGGGTACAGACCTTGTGCTGAAGGTCGTGGAAATGCTGCGTGAGAAGGGTGTTGTTGGAAAATTCGTCGAATTCTACGGCGAAGGTCTGGACCGCCTGCCGCTCGCCGACCGGGCGACCATCGCCAACATGGCACCGGAATACGGCGCGACCTGCGGTTTCTTCCCCATCGACGGTGAAACCCTGCGCTACATGCGCAACACCGGCCGCGACGAAGACCGGATTGCTCTGGTCGAGGCCTATGCCAAGGAAAACGGCTTCTGGCGCGGCGCGGACTATGCGCCGGTTTATACGGACACCCTGAGCCTCGACATGGGCACTATCGTTCCCGCGATCTCTGGCCCGAAACGCCCGCAGGACTATGTCGCCCTGACCGACGCCAAGGCCGCCTTTACCAAAGAGATGGCCGAAACCTTCAAACGCCCCATGGGCAAGGAAGTCGCCGTCAAAGGCGAGGATCACACGATGGAATCGGGCAAGGTCGTGATCGCCTCGATTACCTCGTGCACAAACACCTCGAACCCGTATGTGATGATCGGCGCGGGTCTGGTGGCGCGCAAAGCCGCCGCGCTGGGGCTGGATCGCAAACCGTGGGTCAAAACCTCGCTGGCACCGGGATCGCAGGTCGTGTCAGCTTATCTCGAGGCTGCGGGCCTGCAGGACGATCTGGACAAGATCGGCTTCAACCTCGTGGGCTACGGCTGCACCACCTGTATCGGCAACTCCGGCCCGATTCAGGCCGAGATTTCCGATGCGATAGCTGAGGGCGATCTGGTCGCCACCTCGGTTCTGTCGGGCAACCGGAACTTCGAGGGCCGGATTTCACCGGATGTGCGCGCCAACTATCTGGCCTCGCCGCCGTTGGTCGTGGTCTACGCGCTGGCCGGGACGCTGGACATCGACCTGACCTCGGAACCGATTGGTCAGGACAAGGACGGCAATGATGTCTACATGAAAGACATCTGGCCGAATCAGAAGGAAATCGCTGATCTGGTTCAGGAAACCGTCACCCGCGAGGCGTTCCAGACCAAATACGCGGACGTCTTCAAAGGCGACGAGAAATGGCAGAGCGTCGATGTTCCGCAACAGGAGACCTATGACTGGCCGCCGACCTCGACCTATATCCAGAACCCACCCTATTTTCAGGGGATGGGGCCCGAGCCGGGCACGATCTCGAATATCGACGGGGCCAAGGTTCTGCTGATCCTTGGCGATATGATCACCACCGACCACATCTCGCCCGCCGGGTCCTTTGCGACGACCACGCCGGCCGGAAAGTACCTGACCGACCGTCAGGTGCAGCCGCGCGAGTTCAACTCCTACGGCTCGCGCCGCGGCAACCACGAGGTCATGATGCGTGGCACTTTCGCCAATATCCGCGTCAAGAACGAGATGCTGGATGGTGTCGAAGGCGGCTATACCTTGGGTCCGGACGGTCAGCAGACCTCGGTCTATGAGGCGTCGATGGCGCATCAGGCCAATGGCACTCCGCTGGTGGTATTCGGC
Organism: Ruegeria sp. F5; assembly: GCF_056533845.1. Classification (NCBI taxonomy): domain Bacteria; kingdom Pseudomonadati; phylum Pseudomonadota; class Alphaproteobacteria; order Rhodobacterales; family Roseobacteraceae; genus Ruegeria; species Ruegeria sp. F5. The sequence goes on from NZ_JBQFOU010000002.1 coordinate 306,333, forward strand.
GGCGAGCAGTATGGCGCGGGGTCCTCGCGCGACTGGGCTGCCAAGGGCACCGCACTGTTGGGCGTCAAGGCCGTGATTGCCGAAAGCTTTGAGCGTATCCACCGCTCGAACCTAGTTGGCATGGGCGTGATCCCGTTCGAGTTCACCGGCGGCGACACCCGCAAGACGCTGGGCCTGAAGGGGGACGAAACCGTCTCGATCCACGGTCTGGACTCGGTAGAACCGCTGCAAGAGGTCCCCTGCACCATCGTCTACGGCGATGGGACCGAGAAGACCATCACCCTGAAATGCCGGATCGATACCGCGCCCGAGATCGAATACATCGAAAACGGTGGCGTGCTGCAGTATGTGCTGAGGAATCTGGCGAAAGCGGACTGACGCAACAGCACCACCTTTTTGAGTCGCAACAAACCCTGTCAATGGCGGGGTTTGTTACTTTACCGAATTCACCCTTTGGGTGATACGTACCCAATAATTCAATTAAAAAGGGTACGTTAAATGGCACTTTCCACCGAACAGCAAATGCTGGTCGAACAACGCTTGAGCAACGAAAAGAAATCGACGGTCGTCGCTTATTTGCTTTGGCTCTTTCTTGGCGGGCTTGGTGGGCACCGCTTTTACCTTGGGCGCACCGGCACTGCGATTACGATGCTGATCCTGTTTGTTGTCGGCTGGGCAACCGCCGCATTGGTGGTTGGTCTTGCACTGCTGATCCCACTGGGGATCTGGATGCTTGTTGATGCATTCCTGATACCGGGCATGATCAGTCAGGACGCAAACGCCAAACGTACGGCAATCGCCAATGAAGTTGCTGTGATGTCCGGCGGCAGTTAATCTTGCCAGGCGGCGGCGTCAGCCACCCGCCGCCTTTTCCAGCGCAGGCCGGATCGTGCTTTCGATGACGCGTTGGGTGATCGGCCCGGCAAAGCGCAGGATGACCGTGCCTTGGCCGTCGATCACATAGGTTTCGGGCACGCCGTAAAGACCCCAGTCCAGTGCCATGCGCCCTTGCTCGTCCCGGCCGATCGCCTCGTAGGGATCGCCCAGTTCGGTCAGAAATCCTTCGGCGTTGTCCAGCTTGTCTTTGTAGTTGATGCCGTAGACCGGGATACCTTCCTGCGACAGCGCCTCGAGGTTGGGGTGTTCGGCGCGGCAGGGCGCGCACCAGCTGGCCCAGTAGTTGACCAGCTTGACCTCTCCGTCGCGCAGCGTGGCGTCGTCAAACATTTGCTTGCCGGGGAATTCGGTCAGGACAACGGGCGGTGCGGGCTGGCCTTCGCGGGCCGACGGCAGCGCGTTGGGGTCATCGCGGAACATCCCGATCCCCGCCAGAACGGCGAATGCGCCGAAGATCAGCGGCGGCGCGATCATCAGGGGTGAGACTTTAACCATTGCGCGTAATCCTTTGTTCGACCTTCTCCATCTCGGCCCGCACCTTGCGACCGCGCATGATACTGAACGCGACCAGCGCCACCAGCAAGAGGATGGATGCCGCGTAAGACGACAGGACAGCGTCCGCATATTTTCCAAGATCGGGGATCATCCGCCCACCCTTTCCCGCGCCAGCAGCGCCTTGATCCGGCGCGCGCGAATTTCAGTACCGGTGCGATACAGGACCAGCGCAACGAACAGCAATACAAAGCCGATGATGCAGATCAGCAGCGGGTAGAAGAAGATGTTGCTGACCTTTTCCTCGGTATCCGTGCCGGTAACGGCTCCGGCCCGCATGACCGACGCGCCCTGATGCAGGCCCTGATTCCAGAAATTTACCGCGTAACGGCTGAGGATCGCAAAGACCGAGCCCACCAGACACAGGACCGAGGTCAGGTCGGCTGCGGTGTCGGGGTCCTCGATCGCTTCCCACAGGGCGACGTAGCCCAGGTAGAATAGGAACAGGATCAGGAACGAGGTCAGGCGAGGGTCCCAGGCCCACCAGGTGCCCCACATCGGTTGCCCCCAGATCGCGCCTGTGGCCAGCGCGATCAGGGTCATGACGATGCCGACAGGGGCCGCAGCCCGGGCGGCCAGCGCGCTGACATGGTGACGCCGCACCAGCCAGACCAGCGAGGTTGCCAGCATCATCAGCCAGCAATTGATCGCCATCAGCGCCGCCGGAACGTGCAGGTAAATGATCTTGACCGTCGAGCCCTGCTTGTAGTCATCCGGCGTGAAGAAGAACCCCCAGACCAGACCGACCACGATACAGGCCGCCGAAGTGATCCAGAAGAACGGCAGGACACGCTCGCTGGTCGCGAGGAACTTTCGCGGGTTGGCGTATTCCCATAGGGCGTTGGCTTTGGCTGCGATTGACATGGGCCTTATCTAGTCCGACTCGGGTGTGTTCTCAATTGACCTCGGTCAATCTTGTGGCGCTTCACCGCAGATTGATCCGCAGCACGGCGGCGCTGGCAAAAGGCAGCAGGGCGATGGTAGCCGCCGTGATCCCGGCCAGCATCAGCAGCGGGGTCTGAACCTCCATCCCCACTGCGCCGCGGCGGGCGACTTCGGCTCCGAAAATAAGGGTTGGGACGTAAAGCGGCAACACCAGCAATGACAGCAGCAGTCCGCCGCGCTTCAGACCCACCGTCAGGGCCGCGCCGAAGGTGCCGATCACGCTCATGGCCGGGGTGCCGATCAGCAGCGATATCACCAGCCAGGTGAAACCCGGCACCGGCAGGTTCAAAAGCACGCCCAGAAACGGGGCGGCCAGCACCAGCGGCAGTCCGGTTGTCAGCCAATGGGCCAGCGCTTTGATCGAGACAACGGACTCGAGCGGCAACGGCGCCGTAGCCAGAAGATCCAGCGAGCCGTCCTCCCAATCCAGCGCCAGCAGGCGGTCCAGCGACAACAGGCAGGCCAGCAATGCGCCCAGCCACAGAACGCCGGGGGCAATGGTCGACAACAGGGACGATTGCGGGCCGACGGCAAAGGGCACCAGAACCGTGACGATCAGGAAAAAGGCCAGCCCCAACCCAAAGCCGCCCCCGGCGCGGAAGGCCAGTTTCAGGTCGCGCAGCAGCAGGGCGATCACAGGAAACCTCCGTCGAAATCATCGATGGGTTTGGGTTTGGCCTTGTTGGGGCCGACATCCAGAACCTCACCATCCAGGCCGAGGTCGATATGAGTGGCGATCAGGGCCGAGCCGCCCTGCCCCAGATGCGCGCGCACTGCGTCGGCGAACATCTGCACCGCGTCACGGTCCAGCGATACGGTGGGTTCGTCCAGCATCCAGATCGGACGGCCCGTGACCAGCATCCGCGCCAGCCCCAGGCGACGTTTCTGCCCCGCCGACAGGTTTCCCGCATGGCGGTCGGACAGATCGTTCAGGGCAAAGGCGTCAAGTGCGGGCTGGATCGTATTGGTACCAAAGACCGAGGCCCAGAAGCTGAGATTTTCAACCACGGTCAAAGTGGGTTTCAGGCCGTCGGAATGCGATGCATAGGCGATCTGATCCTCGGCTCCTTCGATCTGCCCTTCCAGTGGCGGCTGCAACCCGGCCAGCGTTCGCAGCAAGGTTGTCTTGCCGATCCCGTTCGGACCGCGCAGGATCAGCGCCTTGCCGGGGTGGAGCGTGAAGCTCAACCCTTCAAGCACGGGAACGCCGCCGCGGGTGATGGCCAGATCGGTCACAATCAGTGTCATATCGCCCGCTTAGCGGATTGTGTGGGCGGACAAAAGGACGGAATTGCCGCAGAGTGGCGAGGGTTGGTTTGTTTGGTTAGGGCAGAGCGAGGGGCCAGCCCCTCGCGCTCCCCGGGATATTTTTGGCCAGATGAAGATGGGATCCCTCAGACCGGGATCAGGGCGAGGGCGACGCGGCGGCCTTCGGAGAGTAGCACGTTATAGGTGCGGCAGGCGGCGGGGGAGTTCATGATCTCGACGCCGATGCCGACCTCTTCCAGCGTTGCGCGCAGGTCAGGCGGGATGCGCGTCAGGTCTTTGCCGGTGCCGATGAACAAGACGTCGATGTGATCCGCAAGTTGCAGCAGCGGCGGTTGGTCATTAAAGCCGCCCCACCCTGTTGTCCCGGTTGGGCCGGTCAGAACCGGGCCGTCGTGGACCTGTCCGCCGATGCGGAAGAAGCCGGGGCCGTAGCCATCGACCGGAACTGCATTGTTATATGTGATCTCGTTCAGGCGCATGTAGCGGTTCTAGCCCCAAAGCGGCAGGCCCGACAAGGCCGCCAGTGCGATGGCCAGATAGGCCGCCGCGCGGTAAAGCCGTTCATGCTCGGGGTGGAACATCCATCCGCCCAGCCAGTTCCCCGCCAGATTCGGGATGGCCAGAGCGAGCCCCAGCGCCGCGGTAGCCCAGGTCACCCGCCCGATCCCGGTCAGATAGCCGAGCAGCAGGAAATCAAACGCAAAGAGGAACAGCAGGATCGTGGCGCGGATCACCTGCACTGGCAGCGGGCGGGACATGTAGAACAGGATCACAGCCGGCCCCGGCAAACCCGCGACACCGCCCAGAAACCCTGCAGCGGCGCCGATCCCGGCGACCATCGCGCGGCGGACCCGGCCGCTATACCTGAGCCCCAATATCAGAACGGCGAGCATGAAAAGCGCCAGCAGGCTGACCGCGTATCGAAACACCTCGGGGTCGACCCGTGTCAGCACCCATAGGCCCAGGGGCAAAACCACGGCGCATCCGCCGACCAACCGGGTCAAGTCGCCCTTGTCCACGTCGGCCCAGGCGCGGCGCAGGTTGGGCAGCGGGCCGAAGATGTCCATGATGGTCAGGCCGATCAGCGCGCCGAACGGGCCAAGATGCGGGGTTGCGATGGGAAGGAAAACCAGCGCGGTTCCGAAGCCGGAAAACCCGCGTACGACGCCACCCAGAAAGGCTGCGAAAAAGATAATGGCCAGCCCGGCAGGGGGCTGGCCAAAGAGCTCAGGCATCGACGTTGGCAAACTGGTTGCCCGCCGTGTTCGACGGTTTCGACCAGTCGCGCTTGACCCCCAGCCACAGCAGGATGGTCGAGGCCACGAAGACCGAGGAATAGGTTCCCACGATCACGCCCCAGATCATCGCGAAGACGAACCCCCGGATCACGTCCCCGCCCAGAACATAGAGCGAGATCAGCGCCAGCAGCGTCGTGACCGAGGTCATGACCGTCCGGCTGAGCGTTTCGTTGATCGAGATGTTCAGGACCTCTTTCAGGTCTTTCTTTTTGTATTTCCGCAGGTTCTCTCGCACCCGGTCGAACACGACCACAGTGTCGTTCAGCGAGTAGCCCACGATGGTCAGCAGCGCCGCGATGATCGCCAGATCGAAGCGTATCTGAAGTTCCGAGAAAATGCCGATGGTCAGGATCACGTCATGCACAAGTGCGGCCACTGCCCCCAGCGCGAACTGCCATTCGAAGCGCAGCCAGATGTAGACCAGCACCGCGCCAATCGCCAAGGCGACGGCAATCACGGCGGTCTGGATCAACTCGCCCGACACTTTGGGGCCAACGGATTCGACCGACACGAACTGAATGTCGGGGACGGCGAGTTTCAGCGCCTCTTCCACCGCGGTCACGGTTGCGGCAGAGACGGCCTCGGCATCTTCCTGCGCCTGAATGCGGATCATTGCCACGTTTTCGTCCGGCCCGAAGGTCGGATCGAAAATCTCGGTAATGGTCACATCGCCCAGTTCCAGCGGCGAGATTGCATCGCGATAGGCCCCTACATCGATTTCCTGCGCACTTTGGGTGCGGATCGTGGTGCCGCCCCGGAAGTCGATGCCGAAATTCAGACCCTGCAGCAGGAACGACCCGAAGGCCAAAACCATCAGCAGGCCCGAGATACCCAGCCAGACCTTCCAGCGGCTGAAGAAATCGAACGAGGTGTTTTGCGGTACGAGTTTCAGTCTCATGTCAAACCTCGATCATTTTCGGACGGCGGCGTTCGAACCACATCACGATCATCAGGCGCGTCACGAAGATCGCGGTGAAGACCGAGGTCAGAATGCCCAGACCCAGAGTGATGGCGAAGCCGCGCACGGGGCCGCTGCCCATGGCGAACAGGATGGTCGCGGTGATGAACGTGGTGACGTTGGCGTCCAGAATGGCCGACAGCGCCTTTTCATAGCCCAGTTCGATGGCACGCGCCGGGCCCTTGGCGGATTTCAGTTCCTCGCGGATACGCTCGAAAATCAGCACGTTGGCGTCCACCGCCATACCAACCGTCAGCACGATGCCGGCGATCCCTGGCAGGGTCAGCGTGGCCCCGATCAGAGACAGCAGCCCGAACAGCAGGCCGACGTTGATGATCAGCGCGATGTTGGCGAAGATGCCGAACAGACCGTAGCTGAGCGCCATGAAGACCAGAACGGCAACGAAAGCCACGATAGTCGCCACCTTACCGGCGTCGATACTGTCCTGCCCCAGTTCCGGGCCGATGGTGCGCTCTTCCAGGAACTCCAGCCCCGCAGGCAGCGCACCAGCGCGCAGCAGGACGGCCAGATTGGTGCTTTCCTCGACGGTGAAATTGCCGGTGATGATGCCCGAACCGCCCGGAATATGGCTTTGGATCACGGGGGCCGAGATCACTTCGTCATCCAGAACGATTGCGAAGGGCTCGCCAATGTTTTCCAGCGTGTAGTCGCCGAACTTCCGTGCGCCGGATGTGTTGAAGCGAAAGTTAACCGCCGGGCGTCCGTTCTGGTCGAAGGATGGCTGCGCATCGACAAGTTCTTCGCCCGTTACAACGGGGGCCGCGTCAAGCGTGTAGTAGAACCCTTGCTCATCAATCGAAGGCACAACTTTTTCACCTGGACGAGGTATTACGTCCGGGTCGGTGCCGCGACCTTCAACCGGATTAAACGTCAATTGCGCGGTCGTGCCGATGATCTCTTTCAGCTCACCCGCGCTGCCAATGCCCGGCACCTGAATCAGAATCCGGTCGGCGCCCTGACGCTGAATCGTAGGTTCGCGCGTCCCGACCTCATCAATCCGGCGGCGGATGATCTCGAGCGCCTGACGTACCGTCCGGTCGTCCGAGGCGAGTTTCTCGGCATCCGTCAGTTGAACGATAATCGTGTCACCTTCGGCGCGGGCCTCGATATCGGTTGAACCAACGCCGGTCAGGGTCTGAATCTGACGGGCCAGTCCACGCACAACCTCCAGCGCGCGGGACATGCCTTCGGGCTGGCTGATGCGAACGCGAATCTCATCCGGGGCCGAGTCCTGTTTGCGGATCGTGCCCACGGTCGCACGCTCATCCCGCAGCGCATCACGGATTTCGGGCCACATCGCCTCCATCCGGGATTCGTAGACATCGCCGACCTGCACTTCGGCCAACAGATGCGCGCCGCCGCGCAGATCAAGGCCCAGATTGACCAGAGACGACGGCATCCAGTTCGGCCATTGCGCGGCCTCTGCCTGCATCTCGGGCGTGTCGATCCCCAGCTCAATCGCGGCCTTGGCGTCGTTCGATTGCTCGACGCGCGTGTAAAACGCATTCGGCAGGGCCAGAAGCAGGCCGGTCACACAGACCAGCCAGATCAGGACCCGCTTCCAGGTGTCAATTTGCAGCATTACCCTGCCTTTTTAAGAGGTTGTAGGGCGAACTTACTTCGCGGGCTCGGTCTTGTTCAGAACCTGAGCGATGGTCGATTTGACCACGCGCACCTTCACACCATCGGCGATCTCGACCTCGATCTCGTTTTCGCCTTCCTTGACCTTGGAAACCTTGCCAATCATCCCGCCCTGCGTGACAACCTGATCGCCCCGGCGCACGGCCTCCACCATGGCCTGATGTTCCTTCATCTTCTTCTGCTGCGGACGGATCAGCAGGAAATACATGATCGCGAAGATCAGGATCAGCGGGAGAAACTGGGCGATTGCGCCACCTTCCATGGGATATTCCTTTTGTTTTGGATTGCGGCACCGTTCCGCAAATTTGGCCGGAACCTATGCGCAGATATGCGCGTTTGCAAGCAAAGGCGGCGCAGTGTCTCACCCGGCACCCGCCCTGACACACAAAGATGCCCCGGACCGTTGCAGATATGCCCTAGGCGCAAGGAACATCTGGGATATAGTCAGGCGACAGGAGGGGCAATGGCACATCTTCACAAACCCTTGCGAATGCTGGCGCTTTTGCTTGCGTTGACCCTGTCTGTCGTGATGCAGCCCCTGCCCGGACAGGCGCAGGAAACACAGGCTGACGCGCCTGCGGCATCGGACACCCAATCCGACGTTTTCAAAGCCCCGGTCATCGTCGATGGCGATACGCTGTTCCACCTGCGGGGTTCCAGCGCCCTGCCCGCAAGTGAACGCGCCGAAAACGTCCAGAACAGAATTATCGAAGTTGCCGAGGCCTCGGACAATCCGGATGTGACCGTCACCTATGAGGATACCGATCTGGGCACCCGCATTCTGGTTGATGGCGTCTCGGTGTCGATCGTCACCGTCGCGGATGCGGAACTGGACCAGATGGAGCTGGACGTCCTCGGCTTCCTGCACGGTGAGGCCATCAAAGAGGCCATCGTCGCCTACCGCGCCAACCGGACCGAACAGGCGCGCGTCTCGGGCGCGATTGAGGCCGCCGCCTGGACCATCGGGTTCGCCCTGTTCGTTGTCGCCATTCTGTGGCTGCACCGCCGGATCCGGCGGCGTACCCTAAGGTTTGTCAAACGCCATCTGAAGGATGTGGAAACCGCCACCGCCAAAAGCGTACAGGCCGAAGCCATTGCCGCGCTGGTCAGATACGGTTTGAATTTCGTGCTGCTGGTCGTCTTCTTTCTGGGCTTTTACTACTACCTGTCCTTCGTCCTGCTGGCCTTTGCCGAGACCCGGTATTTCGCGCAACTGCTGCTGACCTACCTGACCGAGCCGGTCCTGCTGATCTTCAAGGGCGTTCTCAGCTATATCCCGAACATGATCATGCTGGCGCTGATCACCTGGATCACTGTCTATGTCATCCGGGGGATGCGGGTGTTCTTTGACGCGGTCGAAGCGGGCTCGTTCGAACTGGGCGATTTCGAAAAGCACTGGATCAACCCGACCTTCAACATCGCCCGCGTCGTCGTCATCCTGATCGCTTTGGTCTTTGCGGTGCCTTACATTCCGGGTTCGGATTCGGCGGCTTTTCAGGGGCTGACCATTCTTGTGGGCGCGATGCTGTCGCTGGGCGCGAACTCGGTCGTGTCGAACATGCTGGCCGGGCTGTTCGTGATCTATCGCCGCTCGACCTCGATCGGGGATCGCATTCAGATCGGCGACCATATCGGCGATGTGGTTCAGATCAAGCTGATGGAGACGCATCTGAAGTCGATCAAGAACGAGTTGATCTCGATCCCCAACGCGCAGCTGATGAATTCGGATGTGGTGAATTTCTCGAAGAAAACCGATGGCAGCGGGCTGCTGCTACACACCACAGTCGGCATCGGCTATGAGGAGCCTCCCGAGAAGGTCGAGGCGATGCTGATCGAGGCCGCCCATCGCACCAAGGGGATCAAGGCCAAGCCGGAACCCTTTGTTTTATGGACCGCTTTGGCGGATTACGCGATCAATTACCAGATCAACGGCTACACCACACGCGGCAGTATCATTCCCAAGATACGCTCGGACCTGCACCGCAACATCGTGGCGGTGTTCAACGAGAACAACGTTCAGATCATGACGCCCTCGTATATGGCCGATCCGCCCGAGCCGAAAATCCCGGTCGGGGAATGGGACGGGCATCTGGCGCATGAAACACACGAAGACGCGGATAAGTCGTAACCGGTGCTACACGCTGTCATTCAGATAGTGCATAAGCGGCAACAGTGATTCACGCATTAAGGACCTGGACTATGCACGACATCCGCGCCATTCGCGAAAACCCTGCCGCCTTCGACGCCGCCCTTGCGCGCCGTGGGGACGCGCCGGTGTCGTCAGATCTGCTGCGGCTCGACGAAAGCCGCCGGGCCAAGATTCTGGCGGCCGAAACCGCGCAGGCCGAACAGAACAAGGCCAGCAAGGAAGTCGGCGCCGCCAAAGGGCGCGGGGATGAGGCCGAGTTCGAACGCCTGCGCGCGCTGGTGGCCGAGAAAAAGGCCGAAGTGGCCCGCATGCAAACCGAGGCCAAGGACCTTGACGCGCTGCTGACCGATCAACTGGCCCGTATCGCCAACCTGCCCGCCGACGATGTGCCGCAGGGCGCGGATGAGACCGACAATGTCGAGGTCAACCGCTGGGGCTCCCCGCGCGAATTCGCCTTCGCACCGAAAGAGCATTACGAAATCCCCGCCGTCGCTGCGGCGATGGATTTCGAAACCGCCGCAAAATCCAGCGGCAGCCGGTTCGTGAACCTGTCGAAAGGGGTCGCCCGCATTCACCGTGCGCTGGCCCAGTTCATGCTGGACACGCATATCGACAAGAATGGCCTGACGGAGACGCAAACCCCGGTCCTGGTCCGGGACGAGGCGATGTACGGCACCGACAAGCTGCCGAAATTCGGCGAGGACAGCTATCAGACCACCAATGGCTGGTGGCTGATCCCGACATCCGAGGTCACGCTGACTTATTCGGTGGCGGGCGATATTCTGGACGAGGCCACCCTGCCCATCCGTATGACCGCCCACACCGTCTGTTTCCGGTCCGAGGCGGGCAGCGCGGGCAAGGACACCGCCGGCATGCTGCGCCAGCACCAGTTCGAAAAGGTCGAGATGGTCTCGGTCACCCATCCGGACAAATCGGATGACGAGCAAAAGCGCATGCTGCGCTGTGCCGAGGACCTGCTGGAACAATTGGGCATCCCTTACCGCACTGTGGTTCTGTGCACCGGCGACATGGGCTTTGGCGCGCGCCGGACCTATGACATCGAGGCGTGGCTGCCCGGTCAGGATGCCTATCGCGAGATCAGCTCGGTCTCGACCACCGGTGATTTCCAGGCCCGCCGGATGAATGCCCGGTTCCGCCCCGAGGGCGGCGGCAAACCGGCATATGTGCACACGCTGAACGGCTCGGGCCTTGCTGTCGGGCGCTGCCTGATTGCGGTTCTGGAAAATGGCCAGAACGAAGATGGCACCGTGTCCCTGCCCGAGGTCCTGTCGCCCTATCTGGGCGGCAAACTGACCCTGCAGGCCGACGGCACACTGGCCTGACAAGAAAAAACCGGCATCGTCTGAAACGGTGCCGGTTCAAAAATCGGAAAGGCGCAGGCGTTACTTCTTGGCCTTTTTGTCCTTTTTCTTGCCCTTCTTCTTGTCTTTCTTTTTGTCGTCTTTTTTCTTGCCGTCCTTCTTGGGCTTTTTGCCCTTCTTGGACTTTTCCTTGACCTTGTCCTTGGCTTTCGAGAACGCGGCTTCCATCTCTTTGCGCTTGGCTGCGGCTTTCTCGGCCTTTGCCTTGGCTTTTGCCTTTTTCTTTTCCTTCGCCGCAGCCAGTTCAGCCGCAGCCTTTTCCTCTGCCGCTTTCCGGGCGGCCTCTTCCGCGCGCTTTTCGGCAGCGGCGGCCGCTACGGTCTTTCGCGCGGCGGGTTTTCGGACCGCCGGTTTTCGTGTGGCGGGCTTGCGGGTGGCCGGTTTACGGGCGGGGGTTCGGCGCGAGGCGGCCGGTTTGGCGGCAATCGCCTCTTTCGCGGCGGCAATCAACAAAGCCGCACGGGCCTCACCCACGCGGGGAACCTTGACCAGAGCCGCAGGGGTCGCCTTGGCCAGCGCTTCTGCGGTCTTGAACCCGTTAGCGGCAAGCGCCTGCGCCAGCGCTGCTCCTACACCTTTAACATCGGTCACTGCGGTCATTATCGGTCCTTTCTCTGTCTCCCGGCATCTTCGTATATACACAGGATGTACATCCATGCAAGTCGCCCTGCTATCCTGCTAAGATTAGAGGGTCAATTGCTATGGGCAAGATTAGCTGCGCGTTCCTTTTTCGGGAAGGGCACAAGGCGCTTGGTGTCCTCGTCCCAAAGCTTGAGCCTGAGGGCGGCCACCGCCTCGGGGAACTTGATGCGGCGCGGTGTGAATTCCGGTGGCAGATTGTAATGGCAGGCGCGCAGCCGATAGGACGGGATACGCGCGTTGAAGTGGTGGATATCGTGCAACGTGATGCAGGCCACCGCAGTGTCGAACCACCAGCCGAAATCCAAAGCTGACGACCCCTGCAAAGCCGCCAGTTGCGGGTCCAGATCGGGGCGGCGGTCCCAGTAGGTATCCTCGAAATTATGCTGCAGATAGACAAGGAACACGCCCAGCATGCCCCCCAGCATCGAAAAGACCAGCCAGACCAGCATGCCGGTGGCACCGGCGATCAGGTACAGCAGGCCCAGAAACACAACAATCGAGAGATTGTGTAATACAACACCCCGGACCCCGAAGCGGACGGTGTTTTTGGGCCAGCGATAGCGGATGAAATAGGTGAACAGCGCCCCGACCGGAACAAGGATGAACGGATTGCGGTACAGCCTGTAGAACAGGCGCTTTTTCCAATCGGCGTCATTCCATTCCCCCAGGGTCATGGTATGAATCTCGCCGGTCTCGCGATGTTCCAAATTGCCGATGCCCGCGTGATGCAGGTTGTGGTTCTGCTTCATCACCTCGAACGGCGCGAAGGTGAAAGGCGACAGTCCGTGCCCGGCCCATTCGTTCTGCTGTCGGGTTTCGAACAGCGAGTGATGCCCGCAATCATGTTGCAACACGTATAGACGTACGGCGGAAAACGCAAAGACGATCCCGGCGGGAACCATGATGTACCAGTGATCGACAAAGGCAATCGCCAGTGCCAGCGATGCGAAATACACCGCAAATGTTCCGAAATAGCTCAGCGCAGCCAGCCGATTGTCCTGTACCGCGTATTGTCGTGTATATTCCCTCAAATCCATCCAGCCCGCTCCCCACGATGGCCCGGTTTTCCTGTCTCAAAATCAAATGCGGTTGCCCGCATACCAGCAGCGCGCGAAAACAAATGCACGCACGTGAATGCTAGCGTGGGGAACAGGGGCTGTCACGCCCCCACAGCAAAAACGCTGAAAATTGGCGCAGTTACGCGCGGCCCTTGAGATGTTTGGCCAATGCACCGGCGTTTTTCTTGCGCCGACCCTTATAGGGGTTCTTGTCGCCCTGCCCGCGCAACGTCAGGCGGATCGGGGTGCCGGGCATATCAAAATCCTCGCGCAGGCCGTTCACCAGATACCGCGAATAGCTGTCGGGCATCTTGTCGGGGTGCGAGCACATGACCACAAACTCCGGCGGGCGGGTCTTGGCCTGAGTCATATAGCGCAGCTTGATCCGACGGCCTTGCGGGGCTGGCGGCGGGTGCTGCTGCAGCATCGCGGTCAGCCAGCGGTTCAGCGCGGCGGTCGGTACGCGGCGGTTCCACACGTCATGTGCGCGCAGAATGGCGGCACGCAGGCGCTCCAGCCCCCGGCCTGTTTTAGCCGAGACTGTGATCAGCGGCGCGCCGCGCAGTTGCGGCAGAAGGCGGTCAAAGGATTCTTTCAGATCGCGCAGCTTTTCCTGCTTGTTGTCCTCGATGTCCCATTTGTTGACGGCGACAACCACAGCGCGGCCCTCGCGTTCCGCCAGATCGGCGATGCGTAGGTCCTGCTGTTCGAACGGGATGGCGGCGTCGAGCAGGACGACAACGACCTCGGCAAATTTCACCGCGCGCAGACCGTCCGAAACCGAGAGCTTTTCCAGCTTCTCCTGCACCTTGGCCTTTTTGCGCATCCCCGCCGTGTCGAAGATTCGCATCGGCGTGCTGTCGCCATCCGGGTCGGCCCAGTCGATGCGCAGGCTGATGGCGTCGCGGGTGATCCCGGCCTCGGGGCCGGTCAGCAGACGGTCTTCGCCGATGATCTTGTTGATCAGGGTGGATTTCCCGGCGTTCGGACGTCCAACAACCGCCACCTGCAAGGGCTTGGCGACGGTGATCAGCGGCGCTTCGCCCTCGCCATCTTCATCCAGTTCGATATCGGTTTCGGGCGTATCATCGGCGGCTTGTTCCTCAGCCGCATCCGCCAGAGGCATCAGCTGCGCGTAAAGGTCCGTCATCCCTTCGCCATGCTCGCCGGACAGACGGACGGGTTCGCCGAGGCCGAGGTTATAAGCCTCAAGCACGCCGGCATCTGCGGCTGACCCTTCGGCCTTGTTCGCCGCAAGGATCACATGTTTCGACCGTTTGCGCAGAATCTCGGCGAACATCTCGTCGGTCGGGGTCAGGCCCACGCGCGCGTCGATCATGAACAGGCAGACATCGGCCATATCCACCGCGCGCTCGGTCAGGCGGCGCATGCGGCCCTGCAGGCTGTCATCGGTCGCGTCCTCAAGCCCTGCTGTGTCGATCACGGTAAAGCGCAGATCGCCCAGACGCCCTTCGCCTTCGCGCAGATCGCGCGTTACGCCGGGCTGGTCGTCGACCAAAGCCAGACGTTTGCCCACAAGGCGGTTGAACAGGGTGGATTTGCCCACATTCGGGCGCCCCACGATGGCGAGGGTCAGCGACATGTTCTCAACTTTCAAGACTCAAGAAGCGCCCTTTAGCGCATCTTGCGGTCAACGGAAAGCGTGTAGATCGCCCTTGGTCGATACGACATACAAGGTCTGACCGGCCACAACCGGCGCGGTGGTCGCCCCGCCCGGCACCTCGACCCGATGCACCAGCGCGCCGTCGACCGGGTTGAAGAAACGCAGATACCCGTCGTTCGAGGCGATTACGATACGGCCCCCGGCAAGGATCGGGCCATAGTGGGCAAAGATCGCGCCACGGCGACCGCGCTTGTCCTTGACAAAGCCCGGCAGGTCCTGCGCCCAGATGATGGACCCATCGGCGGCGTTGAGACGCACCAACTGGCTGCGGTCGCTGATCAGGAAGATGCTGTTGCCTGCGGGCCAGACCGTATCAACAGCACCCTCGTCCGCCGTCCAGCGACGCTCGCCCGAGCCCGCGTCAAAGGCGACGGTGCGGCCCGAGTGGTTGCCGATGTAAATCGTATCGCCAGCCACCATCGGCCCACCGGTTACATCCACGATCTGCGCGGCCGCGCGACCCCGGCGGCCACCGGCGACCGAGGCGTTCCAGCGCCGGATACCGCCCCGGCGGAAGGTCGCGGCAATATCGCCCGAGCCAAAGGCAAACACCGCCAGATCCGAGGCTATGACCGGCGCAGGTGCGCCCAGAACGTTGCCCACGCTTGGCGTGCCTTCGATCTGCCAGGCGATGCGGCCATCCTTGGTGTCAACGGTCCAGCCGGTTTCATCGCCCGCCACCAGATAGAGTAGCCCGTCATTGACCAGCGGCGCACCGCTGCCGGTTGCATTCAGCCGTTTCTGCCAGCGGATCGCCCCGGTCTTGGCGTCCAGCGCCGTCAGCCGCCCGAACCCGGACGACACGTAAAGCACGCCGTTGGCAAAGGCCAGACCGCCGCCTGTCGCGTCGCCATCGCTGTCCCGCGACGGGATCAGGTTTGTATCCCAGACCACCTGCCCCTGCGGCGACACCGCCGATACGGTCGCACCGGCATCGAGCGTATAAATCAGCCCGCCCGCCACGACCGGCTCTGCCGTGATCCGCTGCTTGCGCGAGTCGCCGTCGCCAATTGACGCCGACCAGATACGCTGCGGCGCGCTTCCGAGTGCGGCGTTATTCGTACGGTAAGCAGGCGTTCCAGGGCTTTGCGACCAGCTTGAATTTGCCGACTGTCCCGGCAGGCTGATCGGTTGAGACCCCCGCGTTTCAACCGTTTCGCTGTCGGCAGCGGGGCGGATATCTTCACGGGCGCCGGGCAGGATGGCCTCGGGCTCTTCACAGGCGGCCAGCGCGGTCAATGCGATTGCCGCAGCCAGCAAACCCATACGGGAAAAAAATCTTGTCACCATGATAATCCGAACTCGCCTGTCATTTAGTCTTGTCCCGCCAGATCAGCCTTGCTGCGCCACAAGCGGTTCCGGTTCGCCACCCAGCGCCACGATCAGCTGAGCCGCTCGTTGCTGCAAATCGACACCAACCTCGGCATCCTGTCGCAGCGCCTGCAGCCGGTCCAGCGCGGCGTCGATATTGCCCTCGGACACGTCGATCAGGGCAAGTTGCTCTTCGGCCAGCAGGCGCAGCGGCGCGCCAGGCGCGGCCAGCGCTTCGAACTGCAGCCTGCGATCTGCGGCGGGCAGTGTCTCGCTTTGCAGCAGCAGCGCCTTGAAGCTGGCCACTGCGCGGTAAATCTCGGGGATATCGCCCTGCACGGCAACCGTGTTCAGGCTTGCAACGGCATCCTGCTCGGACCCGGCCTCGACCTGCGACGCGGACAACAGCATGTTCAGCACCGCGTCACCGCCCGGCGACTGCGCCTGAACGCTCTGCAAGCCGGATGCGCGTGCGGCGGAATCATTCTGGCTCAGCGCTGCAAGAATCTCATCGCCCAGGGTCTGGGCCTGCGATGCATCCCGTGCCTTGCGGTATTCGTTGAACGCCGCCCCGCCCACGATCAGGATCACGACCAGAACGCCAACCCAGCCCCAGCGCCGCAAAAGCAGGTACATCCGGTCGCGGCGCACCTCTTCCGTGACTTCATCAATGAAACTGTCGACGTCGCTCATCCGTGTCCCCAAGCTGTGTACTGCGCGTTAGTGCGCCATGTCATACCCCGGCACCAAGGCCAAGCCAAGGGTCCGATTTTGCCCATTTTCACCGTCATGCCGCGCCCTTGCGTAAAAAAACATATTGAACTATTCAGTTCAGCGTGGAAAAGCCCTTTGACGTACCCCATTTTTATACCAGACCTTAGCGGTCAAAGTGGCTGAGAATTCCAAGAGAGGTCCTTTATGCGTTTGATTTCATTCATCAATGCCGCCTTGGTGATTGCTGCGCTGTATCTGCTCGTTTTCGAACGCGACGCGCTGTTCGCCTTTGCCGGACGCGAAGACGCCCCGGCCGAGGACCAATCTGACGCAACGTCACCTGCGCAGGCAGCTACGGACCAGGACGCGGTTGGCGTTGTTGCGATCCGTTCGGTCGCGCGTGAAATCGACAGCGCGGTCCTGCTGCGCGGCGAGACGCAGGCGAACCGACAGGTCGAGGTTCTGGCCGAAACCACCTCGACCGTGACGTCCGAACCCAAACGCCGGGGTGCCTTTGTCGAAGCGGGAGATTTGCTGTGCGAACTGGACCCCGGATCGCGCCCCGCCGCGCTGGCCGAGGCCAAGGCCGCCAAGCTGGAAGCCGAAAGCCGCATCCCCGAGGCTGAAGCGCGCCTGGTCGAAGCCCACGCGCTGGTCGCAGAGGCCGACATCAACCTGAAGGCCGCGCGCAAGCTGTCGGAAACCGGGTTCGGCTCGGAAACGCGCCGCATTTCCAGCGAAGCCGCCATGAGTTCGGCCAAGGCTGGCATCAAATCCGCCGAAGCCGGGCTTGAGGCCACGCGCGCAGGGATCGAAGCCGCCGCTGCCGAGGTCGAAGCCGCCGAGCGCGAGATTGACCGCCTGACCATCGAAGCCCCCTTTCGCGGCCTGCTGGAAAGCGACACCGCCGAACTGGGCAGCCTGATGCAGCCCGGCGCGCTCTGCGCGACTGTCATTCAGCTCGACCCGATCAAGCTGGTGGGTTTCGTGCCCGAGACCGAGGTAAACCGGGTCACCGTCGGATCAAAAGCCTCTGCACGGCTGGTGACGGGGGAGCAGGTCGAGGGGCTTGTGACCTTCCTCAGCCGCTCGGCGGACGAGACCACCCGCACGTTCGAGGTTGAGATCAGTGTTCCGAACCCGGACCTGACCATCCGCGACGGCCAGACCGCGGAAATCCGCATCGCCGCCGAGGGCGCGAAGGCGCATTTGCTGCCGCAATCCGCGCTGACCCTGAACAATGACGGGCAGTTGGGCGTGCGTATTGTCGGCGACGGCGACGTGGTCGATTTCGTCCCGGTCCGCCTGCTGCGTGACGCTGCTGATGGCGTCTGGCTCGGCGGGCTGCCCGAAAGCGCCGAGGTTATCGTGGTCGGACAGGAATTCGTTACACGCGGCGTCGCCGTCGCACCGACTTATCAGGACGTCTCACAATGACGGGTATTGTCAGTTGGGCCGCCGGCCGGGCCCGGATGGTTCTGGCCTTCATCGCGATCTCGCTGGTCGTCGGCGGGTTTGCTTATGTGAGCCTGCCCAAAGAAGGTGAGCCGGATATCGACATCCCGATGCTGTTCGTCTCGGTTCAGTTTCCCGGCATCTCTGCCGAGGATTCGGAAAACCTGCTGATCAAGCCGATAGAAACCGAGATGGCCGATCTTGACGGTCTGGACAAGATGACCGCCACCGCAGCTGAGAACTACGCAGGCATGCTGTTGGAGTTCGAGTTTGGCTGGGATAAATCGGCCACCATCGCGGACGTTCGGGATGCGATGAATACGGCTCAGGCCGACTTTCCCGACGGGGCCGAACAATACACGATCTCCGAGGTCAATTTCTCTGAATTCCCGATCGTCATTGTCAACCTGACCGGCGCCGTGCCTGAACGCACAATGGCTCGCATTGCAAAAGACTTACAAGACGATCTGGAAGCACTGGATTCGGTGCTTGAGGCCGGTATCGCGGGCAATCGCGACGAAATGCTTGAGGTCATCATCGACCCCCTGCGGCTCGAGGCCTACAATATCTCGGCCGATGAGTTGATCACTGTTGTTCAGAACAACAACCAACTGATTGCTGCCGGTGAGGTTGATACAGCGCAGGGCACATTCTCGGTCAAGATCCCGTCCTCATTCAAAACGGCCGAGGATGTCTACAGCCTGCCCGTCAAGGTCAACGGTGATCGCGTCGTGACAATGGGAGAGCTGGCGCAGATCAACTACACCTTCGAAGACCGTGAAGGCACCGCCCGTTTTGACGGCGAGTCCACGGTGGCCCTGCAGGTCGTCAAACGCAAGGGTTTCAACCTGATCGACACGGTGGCACAGGTCAAAGAAGCCCTGACCGCCGCACAGGAGAAATGGCCCGCCGAACTGCGTGCTGCGGTGGACGTGGGCACATCGAACGACCAGAGCCGTATTGTTGACTCGATGGTACGCCAGCTTGAGGGCTCGGTTCTGACCGCCATCGCGCTGGTGATGATCGTCGTGCTGGCCTCGCTGGGTACGCGCGCGGCGCTGCTGGTTGGTTTTGCAATCCCGACCTCGTTCCTGCTGAGTTTTGCGTTCCTGGCCATCATGGGTGTCAGCATTTCGAACATGGTGATGTTCGGGCTGATCCTGGCCGTCGGCATGCTGGTCGACGGAGCCATCGTTGTTGTCGAATACGCTGACAAACGCATCAAGGAAGGCATTGGCCCGATGCATGCCTATGTCGAGGCAGCGCAGCGGATGTTCTGGCCCATCGTGTCGTCCACCGCGACGACGCTCTGCGCCTTCCTGCCGATGCTGTTCTGGCCCGGCGTTCCGGGCGAATTCATGAAGATGCTACCGATCACGCTGATCTTCGTACTGTCCTCGTCGCTGATCGTGGCGCTGATCTACCTGCCGGTGGTGGGCGGCGTCTCGGGTCGCCTGAGCCGCATCTTCGACCGCGCGTCGAACTGGCTGCGGGCGGCCGCGCCGTGGTGGCTGCGTGCAGTTCTGGTTCCGCCGTCGCTGTATATGATCTTCCTCGGCGCAATGCAGATGCTGAACCCGGCTTATCTGATGCCCGAAGGCAGCGCAGGCGGGGTGGTCTTCGGGGCCCTGCTGCTGGTTGCGGGCGGATTTGCAGGCTCTGTGACCCTCAGCGCGGCCAAGATCGAACGCCACCGGGAAGAGCGTGTGCATACCGCCAAGGAACACACGCTGTTTGGCTATATCGTCAAGTTTCTGGTCGGCAACCCGATCATGCCGATCGTATCGATCATTGTTGTCGGGGTCGCTGTTGTGTCCGTCATGACCGCATTCGGGAACAACAACCGGGGCGTGGAATTCTTCGTCGAAACAGAGCCGGAACAGGCCACAGCCTATGTTCGCGCGCGTGGCAACCTGTCGCTACAGGAAAAAGACGCGCTGGTGCTTGCCGCCGAAGAGGTGATCAGCGCACATCCTGCCGTGACCAATGTCTTTGCGTTCGCTGGGCAAGGCGGCCTCAACCAGAACAACGGCGGTGCCGAAGCCCCGGCAGATACCGTCGGCCGCGTACAGTTCGAGATCACCCCATGGGAAGACCGCCCCAAGCAATCAGAGCCTATCTTATTCGGGTTGTTCGACCGCGAGATCATCGTACCGGAATATGACGGAGATTTTGTTCTGGACGAACTGAATGCAGAACTCGCCCAGTTGCCCGGTTTCATCGTGGAAATCCTGCCTCTGGAACAGGGTCCGGCCTCGGCCAAGCCCGTGCATCTGCGCATCAAAGGGGATGGCTGGGAAGACCTGACCGCCGCCGCCCTTGCTGCCCGCGCGGTCTTCGACGAAACACCCGGCCTGATCAAGATCGAGGACACGATGCCTCTGCCCGGCATCGACTGGCAGATCGACGTGGATGTCGCGCAGGCCGGTCGGTTCGGCGCCGATGTGGCCACGGTCGGCGCGATGGTGCAACTGGTCACGCGCGGTATCCTGCTGGGTGAAATGCGCCCCGACAACACGGATGAAGAGGTCGAAATCCGCGTCCGCCTGCCCGAAGAAGACCGCGTGCTGTCCACGCTGGATTCGCTCAAGGTGCGCACCCCGGACGGCCTTGTGCCGCTGTCGAATTTCGTCACCCGCAAACCGGTGGCGAAACTGGCCGAGATCAACCGGATTGATCAGGAACGGTATTACGACGTCAAAGCCGATGTCGAACCCGGCCTGTCCAAGGTGGTTGTCGACGGGCCGGAAGGTGCTGAACAACGGCTGGCCGTTGTTCGCGCAGTGGCCGAAGGGGCCGAGCCGACGGGCACGGTTATCGCCAGCCCCGATGGCACCCGGTTCGAACTTGTGCAACTGACCGGCGCCGAAACAACCGAGGGTCTGCGCGCCGCCATCGACAGCGGAGACGCGCGCTTTGCGCTGATCAACCCGAACGAGCGGATCGCCGTTCTGACCGAGTGGCTGGACACAAGCCCTTTCTCGACCGCCATAAGCTGGGAATGGACCGGCGATCAGGAAGATCAGGAGGAATCCGGTGCGTTCCTGATGAACGCCTTCGCCGGTGCGCTGGGGCTGATGTTCGTGATCCTGCTGGCCCAGTTCAACTCGTTCTACAACTCGATCCTGGTGCTGCTGGCGGTGGTTCTGTCCACCACCGGGGTTCTGATCGGGATGCTGGTAATGCAACAGCCTTTCTCGATCATCATGACCGGTACGGGCATCGTGGCGCTGGCGGGGATCGTGGTGAACAACAACATTGTTCTGATCGACACCTATCAGGAATACAGCCGCTACATGCCCCGGATCGACGCCATCGTCCGCACGGCCGAGGCGCGTATCCGTCCGGTTCTGCTGACCACCCTGACCACAATGGCGGGCCTGACACCGATGATGTTCGGCCTGTCGCTGGACTTCATCAACGGCGGTTATTCCATCGACAGCCCCACCGCGCTGTGGTGGAAGCAACTGGCGACCGCCGTAGTGTTCGGGCTTGGTATTGCCACGGTGCTGACGCTGATCGTCACGCCTTCGTTCCTGGCGCTGCGGGTCTGGGTGACAACCTATGCAGTTTGGCTGGGCAAGGTGCTGGCGCGGGTCACTGCTGGCCGGTCCAGCAAGATCGCGCAGGACATGGCCATCGGACGCAGCGCGCGCGACATGCAATCGACCGAGATTGTCTGGAGCGACTCGCCCGCCCCGTCACCGGATGCCGCAGATCATCGGGACGATCTTCCGCCCGGCACACCGCTCAAAGCCGCAGAATAGCACCACAAGTTCCGGAGATTCCGGCCCTTGTTGCTTTCAAATGCCACGGGAAACAGGCCCCGCTTATCTGGCCTGTTTGACCTTCAGTGTACCCTTGGGCAGGAAAATTTTGTACTTCACCGCCATCGAATAGGATTCCTCGACTGATTTTGCGGTCGTCAACTCCGAGCCACCTTTTACCACTGTAAAATCAACACCAAGCGTTCCTTTCACACTTTTGCTTTGTACTGCTTTCGCCCCGCTCGTGGCGGTGGGTTCCAATATGATGGGTTCTTCGGCGGCGTCGATCAGCAGCGTCTTCCCGCTGACCATGCCCTTGTAGGTCAGGTTCTGCTTCATAACCGGCTTGACCTTGCGCCGCATGTGCAACTCGATATTCACCTTGCCCGAGGGTTCCATCATAATACCGCGAAACCTGACCGCGCCGCGCTGCAACGTCTCTTTCAGCTTCACGCGGCCTGGCTTGGAGTCCACGGTCAGGATAACCGTTCCGCGACCCAGTTGTCTGTTGTAGAAATCCGTCCCGCTAAAGCTGATGTCACATTCGACAAGCTTGTTCTTCCGGCCCTGTGCATCGTCGGCCTTTTCCGCCTTGGTCACCAACTGAATAGATTTTCTGATCTTGGGGATCAGGTTTTTGAGGCCTTTTTCAACAGGTGTCCTTTTTGCCAGCTTGTGGCTGACCAGCTTTCTGGTCGCCTTGAGAGCGATGTTAAGCTCGATGAGCATCTGATTGAATCTTGGCGGCTTCAGGCCCTGCAGTACCACGTAATACTGGTTGAACAGGCCCTCGAATTCTTTCGCTTCCCCCTTTTTCAGATTGGGGTGGGCCTTGGCGAGAGGACTGTAAACGTTCTTCAAGTAATCGTCTGCCAACTTTGCAAACCCAAATTGGTCAGCCATTGGTAAATTCCTTTCAGTCAAATAACTTGAGCGATCAGAGGGCAAAAAGTCTTGGGTCCTGAATATCGCTCTGGAAAAAAGTAATTTTCTAAATCGCGTCGGTGCCGGTCTCGACACAGACGCCAGTGCAATATCACGACGTCGCGCCTGATACAGTTAACCAAGTCACACATTGGACATGTCCTCGGTGTTGCCCGGCGGAGAGCCGCCCATTCAGCAGTGTGCTAGCTTTGGCAAACGCCGTTGATCAGATGTCTCGCTAGGTTTCCACAGCCAAACCCTCTGACAACATGAGTTCGAGATGCGTGCCGCCATCGCCCTCAGGCGCAGGATCAAGCCGCCTGACTGTCCGATTGCTGACGGTTCCACAGCTGAGCATAGCGCCCCTGCTGCGACAGCAGCTCGTCATGCGTGCCCTGCTCGATGATCTCACCGCTTTCCAGAACCACGATCCGGTCGGCCTCGGCGATGGTGCTTAGGCGATGCGCGATGGTGATCACCGTCCGCCCCTCACCGGCGCGGGCCAGGGCATCCTTGATGTCCTGTTCCGTATCCGTATCGAGGGCCGAGGTCGCCTCGTCCAGCAGCAGGATCGGCGGGTTCTTCAGCAGGGTCCGCGCGATACCGACGCGTTGTTTTTCACCACCGGACAGTTTCAGGCCGCGTTCCCCGACCTTGGTGTCGTACCCTTCGGGCAGTGTCGCGATGAAGTCGTGAATCTGAGCGGCCCGGGCCGTCGCCTCGACATCCTCCTGCGTGGACCCGTCACGTCCATAGGCGATGTTGTAGCGGATCGTGTCGTTGAACAGCACCGTATCCTGCGGCACGACGCCGATAGCCGCGTGCAGGCTGGTTTGGGTAACGTCCCGCACATCCTGACCATCGATTTTCAACGCGCCGCCGGTCACGTCATAGAACCGGAACAACAATCGCCCGATGGTCGACTTGCCCGATCCGGTCGCCCCGACAATCGCCACCGTCTGTCCCGCCGGAACGGACAGCGACACGCCTTTGAGGATTTCGCGCTCCGGGTCGTAGCCAAAATGGACATTCTCCAAGGTCACTTCACCGCCGTTCACAGCAAGATCAGGCGCATCGGGTTTGTCCTTGACTTCGGCCGGTTGTTCAAGCAGATCGAACATCTGCCCCATATCCACCAGCGATTGCCGGATTTCCCGATAGACCGTGCCCAGAAAGTTCAGCGGCACGGTGATCTGGATCATGTAGGCGTTGACCATGACGAAATCGCCAACGGTCAGAGACCCGTTCTGCACCCCAATCGCCGCCAGAACCATGACGCCGATCAGGCCGCAGGTGATCAGGAACGACTGGCCGAAGTTCAGAAACGCCAGCGAATACGCCGTCTTTAGCGCGGCCCCCGCATAGGCCTTCATCGACACATCATAACGTGCGGCTTCGCGCTGTTCCGCGTTGAAATATTTGACGGTTTCAAAGTTGAGCAGGCTGTCGATGGCGCGCTGGTTGGCCTCGGTGTCCTGATCGTTCATCTCGCGCCGCAGCTTCACCCGCCACTCGGTCACCGCAAAGGTGAACCAGATGTAAAGGGCGATGGTGACGGCGACGACGACCAGATACCACACGTCGAACAGCCACATCAGGATGATGGCCACCAGCAGCAGTTCCAGGATCAGCGGTCCGATCGAGAACAGCAGGAAGCGCAGCAGGAACTCCACACCCTTCACGCCACGCTCGATAATGCGGCTTAGCCCACCGGTGCGGCGGGTGACGTGATAGCGCATCGACAGTTGGTGGATGTGCTGAAAGGTCTCCAGCGCCAGTGCCCTTAGCGCACGCTGCCCGACCGGGGCAAAGGCTGCATCGCGCAGTTGCTGGAACCCCACGGTCATCATACGCGCCACGCCATAGGCAACGGTCAGCCCCACGGCCCCAAGCGCCACGGGCGGCACGCCCTCACCGGCCAAGGCATCAACCGCGCCCTTGTACAGGATCGGGGTATACACCGCGATCAGCTTGGCCAGCACCAGCATGCCCAGCGCGATGACCACCCGGCGTTTGACCCAGGGCTCATCATCCGGCCAGAGATAAGGCGCGACCTTGCGGATCGTGCGCCAGCCGGACTGGCGTTCGTCGGTGTCCGGCTTGGTGTCCGAAGTCATGGGGGCTGTCCGTCTCATCACGTACCTTGTCTGCGGTCAGAGGTAGACCCCGGCCCGCGCCGGGGCCAGAGGTGATTTTATTCGGGAATTGTAAAAATCTGCCCCGGATAGATCAGATCGGGGTCACGGATCAACTCGCGATTGGCCTCGAACAGCCGCACATACAGTACGCCGTCGCCAAACCGTTCGCGCGAGATGGCCCAAAGCGTGTCCCCCCTTTGAACCGTGACCGAACGGATCGGCGCCACCTGTTCCTGCGGCGCGCCCTCTGTCGCGGCCTCGGCGGCCTGCAATACCTCGACAGGTTCGCGTTTGAACGGGGTTTCAACGCGGCTGAGCACGGTTCCGTCCGTGTTCACTTCATCCACGCGCAAGGTGTAGACGCCCGGGTCGATCCCTTCGATCTGGCCCCGCCAGTTGCCGTCTTCCTCGGGGTCCAGATCTGCGACAAGGCGGTTGTCCAGATAGAGGCGCACAGCCGACCCGTCCGGCGCGCGCCCGGTCAGTTCGACATCGCCGGTGTCCGAATAGCCGATGGTGTCCAAAGCGATCTGTTCGGGCACGTCATTTGAAGCGGCCGGGGGTTGGACCAGTTCGACGCCTTCTTCACCAGACCGCAGCACAGCGAATTGCTGGTCTTCGCTGGCCTTTTCCGGCGCGGCCTCGGTTGTTTGCGGTTCGGCACCGGCGGTCTGCGTTTCTTCGGGGGCTTCGGTCAGGGTTTCATCGGATGCTTCGGTCGTCGTCTCACCGGAAACTTCTGGCTGAGCCTCGGTCTCGGCAGCGGTGGCGACCTCAGTTTCACTGGTCGGCTCGGCATCTTCGGGCTGCTCATCCCCTAAGGGCGGTTCAGCGGCGGCGATCTGCTCTTCTTCCGGTTTGGGCAGGGCAGCAATCAGATAATCATCCGATTGGGCCGTCCGCTCACCATCCGAGTTTTCCAACACAAGACCCCGCGCCGCATCGCTGAACGGGATCGTGACGAATTCCGCAAACTGACCTCCGGGCCCGACGGTGAATTCGTGCAGCAATGCCCCGTTCAACAGCACCCGCATCCGGCTGCCGGGTTCCGCATCGCCGGACAGCAAGGCATTGCCATCTTTCTCGACAAATATCTGGTCCAGAACCGGCGGCGTGAGAGGGGCAGTTTCCGCTTCCCCTGCCTCATCAGCAGCAACCTCCGCCTGCGGCTCTGACACGGTTTCCTCTGCCTGATCAGCGGCGGGTTCCGCAACCGCCTCTTCCACTGGCTCGGCAGAGGGCTCCTGCTCGGCAGCCTCTTGCACCGGCTCAGCGGTCTGAGTGCTGTTGTCAACGGCTGCGGGTTCCTCGGACGGCTGGCTTTCCGGTGCCGGGGCTTCTGCGGTCTGCTCCTGTTCTGGCTGTTCGACCTCGGGCGGAGTGCTGAAAACGCCCGACAGGTACAGACCACCCGCACCCAAAACTGCGACAAGACCGGCAATCACTCCCCAGACAAAATTCCCAGAGCTTCCGTTTCCCGATTTGGCGTCCATTCTTTTCCTTTCGCTCCGCGGCGCAAATGCTTTGACTTACACGCATTCCGGCGGACAGTTGAGCCAATCTATCAATCTCGCTATCACGGGTCAAAACGTCTGACACAAGCCCGGAGACCCCCTTAGATGTCCCAGAAATCCGTCTGTGTGTATTGCGGGTCACGCAATGGTGAAAATGCTGCATATTCCGACGCCGCGCGGCAGTTCGGCACTTTGCTGGCAAACGAAGGCTGGCGGCTGGTTTATGGCGCCGGAGATGTCGGTCTGATGGGCGAAGTGGCGCGGGCCGCACAGACTGCCGGAGGGGATACGTTCGGCGTGATCCCCGTCCACCTTTTGCAGCGCGAGGTCGGCAAGACCGACCTGACCCGTTTCGTCGTCACCGAAACGATGCACGAGCGCAAGAAGGTCATGATCATGAACGCCGACGCCGTTGTGGTCCTGCCCGGAGGCCCCGGTTCGCTGGACGAGCTGTTCGAGGCGCTGACATGGCGGCAACTGGGCCTGCACGACAAACCCATTCTGGTCATGAACGTGGATGGATACTGGGACGCGCTGCACAAGCTGCTGGATCAGGTGATCGATCAGGGCTTCGCCGATGCCTCGCTTGGCGCGTTCATCACCTGGGTCGAAGACGCGGATACGGCGATGTCCGCCTTGCGCGAAAAACTGAAGTAATGCCGGAATCGGGCGGCCTGCGCCGCCCGAAGGATCGATCAGGCCAGGCGCGCTGCGGGCTTTAGCCGGTTCGTCAGAACCTTTTCGACCTTGTGCAAAGGATGATTGGTCAGCGTCTTGTCGACCTCGGCCACGACCTTGGCAAGAACTTCACTGTGCAGCCGGCGGCGCAACAGGCCAAGTACGTGCGGGCTGGCCACCAGCACCAAACGCTTAAAGGCCCCTTTCAGCCCTTTGCGGTTCAGCAGATTGGCAAGATCCTGCACGAACAGGGATTTGGCATGGGTTTTCCAGCTTGCGTCCTCGACGGCTGATTTCTGGTTTGGACCGTTGTCATTTCGACGCCCGGCCCGGTCGGTTGGTTTCGGTTTCGGGCTGTCTTGTTCTTCGACCGAAAGGACAACCAGATTCGGGTCCTCGGCATCGGTGATGTTCTCCATGAACAACGCCTTCTCCCCGTCTGCAATGATAACCCATGTTCCCTGTGCAAGTGCGACCATCGTGATCTCCTGTTAAGGTTTCTTTTGGGTATCCCTCGCCTGCCGGACACAATTATTGTGTCACGCGCCAGTCGAAGCAGGCGCGCCGCCCGGTGTTTTTGAATTTGCGGATTTCTCCCTCCCGCACAATATAAGCTAGGGATCGCGGGGCCGCTTACAATGGGTGGGGGTGCCGAAAGTTAACGCATCGGCAGGTTTTCACCCGCCCCCGGATCAGGCGGACAGTTCGATCACCGTAATTTCCGGGGTCACGCCAAACCGAAGCGGCAGCCCCGAGCACCCGATTCCGCCGGACACCACCAGATCGCGACCATCTTCGCGCATATGGCCATACGCGTACCGATTGCCGAACCGGGACGGCACGTAAGGTGCCCAGCCAAAGAAATTGATCTGACCCCCATGCGTATGTCCTGACACTGTCAAGACCACCTGATCGGGCACGTCGGGAAACACGTCCGGCTCATGCGCCATCATGATAACCGGGGCATCATCGGTAATCTGCGCCAGGGTTGCAGGCAAATCATCCAGCCCCTGAAACTGGCGGCGCCCAAGCGGAAACGCGCGTTGATCTTCCAGCCCCGCCAACCAAAACCCCGCGTCCTCAAGCTTGATGGCCGCATTCGACAGCACCGGTATTCCGTTCCGTTCAAGGGCCTCACCATAAATGTTCGGCCTGCCCTTGCGCCTTTTCGCGGCTTCGTCTTCACACCAGTCATGGTTTCCCAGAACGGCATGCACACCAAGCGGTGCGTCCAGCCCGGCCAGAATCGAGGCCAGTTCGTCAGGGTAGACCTCGCGCGTCTCGAACTTGTGCCCGCGCGCAAAGTCGCCCAATAGCAGGATAAGGTCGGGGGCAATCGCATTTGTGCGCCGGACGATCTGCATAAGTCGCTGGCGGCCGACAAACGGCTCTCCGACATGCAGGTCCGAGACCATGGCAATCCGAACCGGTCTGGCCGTCCAATCGTCGCGCCGAATGTGCCATCTGCGGACGCGCAGGCTTAAGGATGGTTCTACGAAATAGCCATAGCCGGATCGAAAAAGGCCTGCTCGCTTAAGCGCCAGCAGGCCTTTAAAAAGTCTTCTTCGGTTCAACCGATCACATCCGCGATGCGACGTTTTCCCAGTTCACCAGATTGTCGAGGAAGTTCGACAGGTAAGCCGGACGCTTGTTGCGGAAGTCGATGTAATACGAATGCTCCCACACGTCGCAGCCCAGCAGCGCGGTCTGACCAAAGCACAGCGGGTTCACGCCGTTCTCGGTCTTGGTCACGGCCAGCGAGCCATCGGCGTTCTTGACCAGCCAAGCCCAGCCCGAGCCGAACTGACCTGCGCCAGCGGCGCTGAACTGCGACTTGAATTCGTCAACCGAGCTGAAGCTTTCGGTCAGCGCCTTCTCCAACTCGCCGGGCATGGCGTTGTCGCCGGGGCCCATCATCTCCCAGAACTGGTTGTGGTTCCACAGCTGGCTGATGTTGTTGAAGATACCGTTCTGCGCGACGGCGTTCGCGTCGTAGGTGCCGGTGATGATCTCTTCCAGCGACTTGCCGTCCCACTCGGTGCCCGCGATCAGCTTGTTGCCGTTGTCGACATAGGCCTTGTGGTGCAGGTCGTGGTGATATTCCAATGTTTCCGCGGACATACCCTTGGCTGCCAGCGCGTCATGTGCATAAGGAAGATCAGGAAGTTCAAAAGCCATCTCGGCCCCCTGTTGAAATGAATGTTGCGGTTTCCAAAGGTTACATGCTTTGGCAAGCGCCGCAGGTCAAGGGCAGAGACGATAAAACCCGGAGGTCCGCGATGCTGACACAGGCGCGCAAGATGTTCTACCGCGCCCGCGGGTACTATGCTGGGCGGCTGAACGGTGAGCCGTTTCGTCTGGACCCCTACCATTCCAAGTTCTGGCGCAAAGCCTCTGCCGGCGACTGGGAGCCTGAAACCTTTGCCGTGCTTGACCGGTTCCTGACCCCTGAAAGCGACTATCTGGATATTGGCGCGTGGATCGGCCCGACCGTCCTCTTTGGCAGCCGAAGGGCGCGCCACGTCTGGTGTTTCGAACCGGACCCCACCGCGTACCGGCATCTGGCGTGGAATCTGGACCTGAACGACATTCGCAACGTCTCGGCCTTCGGCGTGGCGCTGTCGGACCAGTTCGGCGTGGCCCGCATGGCCTCGGTACGCGGCGAGCCGGGAGATTCCACCAGTTCGCTTTTGCACGACGGCGCGCATGGGTCGGATGCGCTGACAATTGGTTGGGACAAGTTCGAGGCCGCGACGGACCTTTCGCGCGTGTCTCTGGTCAAGATGGATATCGAGGGGGCAGAGTTTTTTGTTTTGCCAACCCTCATCCCGTTTCTCAAGAAGCACCGACCTGCATTGCTTCTGTCAACGCATGCGCCCCTTCTGGATGAGACCAAACGCAAGGGCAGGATGGCAAACTTAGAGGATTTGCTGTCCTTCTACCGTTTCTGTCACAAAAGCGACGGAACCGCCGCAAAAACAGAAACCATAACCGACGGGACAGCACTATCCGGGTTTCAGACCTTTTTGTTTACTGGCTGAGCGAGACCAAAATCCACCCAGCCAGCCATGGCCTTAAAACAAGTTTGGAGAAGCCACCGACTTGCAGGATCCGACCCCGCTTGGGCGGTTCAGGATGTTGGCTTGCGGGAAACTCGCTGTCATTTTGAAAACAGAGGTCTTGGGATCCACTGTCGCGGTATAGGCCACCCGAAGACGACCAGAACTGGACGCCATAAGATTAATGCGCCACGACATTCTGTATTCACCCTTACGCGTTACCTTGAGCTTTGCTTGGGCAGGCGTTTCATCCGGCAGGTTTGCCAGCTCATTCGACGTCCGGATCGCACCATCATACGCCCGGGCCTGATTGGCGTCGGCATCAACGCTCAGCAGAACTCTGCTCGGAATCCATCCTTGGTCTTCAATGCTGTGCAACTCGCAATCATAGTTTTGGATATCGGCCTGGGCCGTTCCAGCGGCGCACGCCAAAGTGAGTACAGAGAGTAGAGATTTCATTTACTGTTGACCTTCAAATCTACTTAGGTGTCGGAATTGGTTTGCACCGCCCGTTCGCGAAACCGTCACGCGGAAGGTATGTGGCTGAGGTGCGCGACTTGGCGATGGCTTTCATGGTTTTGCGGTTCAAGTTGACTGAGAACTCCAGATCAAGCAGGTCGATCGCGTCGTACCGGTTCTCGTTTGATGCGTAGGTACGTCCTGATGCCGTGTAAACGTAGTTCGAACCAACCCACGCAATAAGCAGAACCTTGGGCGTGTCTCGTGACACCCGGCCGACTCCGGCGGCTGTGGTGATCTTGGGAATCTTGACATCGTGCAGCCGGACTGACCGGCCAAATTCATCTACCGAAAACACCAAGCGTTGTGGCGTTGGACGGTTCACAAGACCGGGTTCAAAAGTACATTCAAAACTTTCTTTGAAAGTCTCTGCAGCAGCAGTCCATGGAGCAGCGGAAAAGGCCGCCAATACAATCGCTAACGTTTATGAATATTCATTGATTCTCTATTCTCCTAATATTCCCGCCCAAGATTTTAGTACTCGGATCATGTCTTCGCTACATGTAATGCGATAGCTTTTTGCAAGCCCACTCTTACTAAAAGTGTGAGGAGGCGCCACCCAATACCGGAGTTTGAGGTGGTTCTTCAGAATTTCTTTCAAACTGAGACATTGGTGTCACAAAAAAACCGCCCGTGCAAACGGGCGGTCTTTTGTCGGGCACGCAGGCGGAAGCTCAGTAAACCCCAACCTCACTGCGCGGCTGCGCCGCGACCTTGAGCAGTTTGAAGACATAATCCGCCGTCGAGCGGAAGCAGACCACGCGGAAGGTCTCGGCGTCGTCCATCCAGAACGCGCCCGCCACCTGTGCCAGACGCGAGCGGCGGATTTGGCCGGGTTGGAAAGCGCCCGCCGACAGATCGACCGGGGCCAGCTTGCCCAGCACCTCGCGCGCGCTGCTGCCCGAGATGCGGAAGACCGCGCGCGCGTCCGAGACGTTGACGGCCAGAGCATGAGTGCCGCTCAGGGCACCCGCCATGTCTGCCAGTTTGGCCTCGACCTCGGCGTAAGGCACCAGCACCAGCAACTCGTCGGGGGACATCCAGCAGACGCCGGTGTCGCCCTTGACCTGCGCTTCGCGCTGGCCGGGGACTTTCTGCCCGGTGGCGTCCTTGACGGCCTTGGCCAGCACCTTGTCGGACAGATTACCCCGCAGGGTGATCATGCCCTGCAGGCCGCATTCCTCGACCCTTGCGATGCCGTCAAAGCTGGCATGGTTCAGTGCGCTGATGGGTTCAGACATTCTGCTTCTCCCCGTCCTTGTCGTAGAAGACCTGATCCACGATCTTGGCTTTATAGATTTTACCATCGGTGCCCGGAAACTCGACAATCTCACCCATCCGGTCGGGGCCGTGCTTGATCAGGCCCATGGCAATGCCCTTTTCCAGATTGGCCGAGTAATAGGTCGAGGTCACGCGCCCGATCATATTGCGCTGACCGTTGGCGTTGACGCCCTCGCCCACCGCATAGGCACCGTTCGGCAGAACCGATCCATCCACAGTCTCAAGACCGACCAGTTTCCAGCGGTCGGGGTCGGCCATATGGGTCCGCGAATGGGCGCGTTTGCCCAGGTAGTCCTCTTTCTTCTTGGACAACGCCCAGTGCAGCCCCAGATCCTGCGGAATGACCGTGCCGTCGGTCTCATCCCCGATCATGATAAAGCCCTTCTCGGCCCGCAGGATGTGCAGACATTCGGTGCCGTATGGCATCACGCCGAACTCCTGCCCGGCCTCCATCAGCGCATCCCAGAAAGCCTGCCCCTGCGATGCGGGGACCGCGATTTCGTAAGAAAGCTCGCCTGAGAACGAAATGCGGTAGGCCCGCGCGTCGAAGGCGCCGATCTTGCCATCTTGCCACTCCATGAAGGGCAGCGCCTCTTTCGACAGGTCCATACCGCCGAGTTTCTCCAGCACCTTGCGGGCGTTGGGGCCGACCACGGCGACCTGCGCGTATTGCTCGGTCACGTTCGCAACATAGACTTTCCAGTCCCACCATTCGGTCTGCAGCCACTCTTCCATGTGGCCATGGATACGCTCAGCCCCGCCGGTGGTGGTGTGGCACAGCCATGTGTCCTCATCGATACGGGCGACAACACCGTCGTCGACCAGAAAGCCGTTTTCCGAGCACATCAGGCCATAGCGGCATTTTCCGACCTTCAGCGTGGACATCATGTTGGTGTACAGCATGTCCAGGAACTTGCCGGCATCCGGGCCTTTGACGATCAGCTTGCCCAGTGTCGAGGCATCCAGCAGGCCGAGGTTTTCGCGGGTGTTCTTCACCTCGCGGTTCACGGCGTCATGCACGGATTCACCGGGACGGACATAGGCATAGGTCCGGCGCCAGTGACCCACGGGCTCCCAATCGGCGCCGTTCTTGTCGTGCCAGTTGTGCATCGGGGTTTGACGGATCGGCTGGAACACATCACCGCGTGCTTCACCGCCGATCGACGCCAGCGAGATGGGCGTATAGGGAGGACGGAAGGTGGTGGTGCCCACCTTCGGAATTTCCGAATCCAGTGCATCAGCAAGGATCGCCAAGCCGTTGATGTTGCTCAACTTACCCTGATCGGTTGCCATGCCCAGCGTGGTGTAGCGCTTGGTGTGCTCGACGCTTTCGTAACCCTCACGTGCCGCCAGTTGCACGTCCGAGACTTTCACGTCGTTCTGGAAATCCAGCCAGGACTTCATCCGCAGCTGAACCTCGGCATTGGCGGGCATAAGCCAGACGGCTGCCATCGGCGCTTCCTCGGTGGTTTCGCCGACCGGAGCTTTAGTGCGTTTCGCGGTCAGCCCGACTGCCTTTGCCGCCGCCTTACCGGCTGCATCCGCGTCTTTCAGCACGTCGCCCAGCGCCAACGGCCCGTTCGAGGACCCTGCGGCCAGCACAAACCCTTCGCCATCAGCACCCAGCGGAGGGTGGTCGGGATCGGGGCGGAAATGCGCGTGGGCCTCATCCCAGATCAGCTTGCCGCCGCAATGGGACCACATATGCACGACTGGGGACCAGCCACCCGACATGGCGACCGCATCGCAGTCGACCTCTTCCCGCGCGCCGCCGATGCCGTCCTGATTGCAGATGGCAACTTTCTTGACGCGCTTGCCGCCTTTGACTTTGGCGATGGCCTTGCCCGGGTCGACCCGAATACCCAGTTGGCGGGCTTCTTCCGCCAGCGGTCCGGCGGTTGCCCTAGCGTCAACAACGCGCAAAACATCCACACCCGCCTGTTTCAGGGTAATCGCGGTGCGATAGGCGTCGTCATTGTTGGTCGCAACGATGACGCGTTCACCCGGAGTCACCCCCCAGTTGACCACATAGTCGCGCATGGCCGAGGCGAGCATTACACCCGGCACATCGTTACCCGCGAAGGACAATGGGCGTTCTATCGCACCGGTTGCAGTGACAATCTGCTTGGCCCGAATGCGCCACAGGCGATGGCGCGGGCCTTGCGTGCCCGGCTTGTGGTCGGTCAGCCGTTCGTAACCAAGGGCATAGCCGTGGTCGTAAACACCTGCGCCCATGCAGCGCAATCGCATGGTAACACCGCCCATTGTTTCGAGTTCGGAAACCAATTGTTCCACGAACTTATCCACAGGCTCACCATTGATCGTCCCGCCATCAACCGGAGCGCGACCGCCCCAATGCGCGGTCTGTTCGATCAGCATGACTTTCGCGCCCGACGCAGCCGCCACTTTGGCCGCCTGCAGGCCCGCGACACCGCCGCCGACCACCAGCACATCGGTGAAGGCATAGAAATGCTCGTACGTGTCCGCATCGCGGCTGTCCTTGTCGGGCGCTTTGCCCAGACCGGCGGACTGGCGGATGAACGGCTCGTAGACATGTTTCCAGAACGGCTTCGGATGAATGAACATCTTGTAGTAGAAGCCAGCCGGCAGGAAACGCGCCAGATGGGTGTTGATCGCGCCGATGTCGAATTCCAGATTGGGCCAGTGGTTTTGCGAAACGGAAGTCAGTCCGTCGAACAGCTCGGTCGTGGTGGCGCGCTGGTTCGGCTCGAACCGGTTGCCCTCGCCCAGACCGACCAGCGCGTTGGGCTCCTCTGCGCCGCTGGCGACCATGCCGCGCGGGCGGTGGTACTTGAACGACCGGCCCACCATCATCTGATCATTGGCCAGCAGGGCCGAGGCAAGCGTGTCGCCTTCGTAGCCCTGCATCGAGGTGCCGTTGAACGTAAAGGTGACCTGTTTCGACCGGTTAATCAGCCGGCCCTGTTTTGCGAGGCGGGTGCTCATGGTGCGGACCTTTCGCATGTGGAGACGTCGGAGCCTCCGGCGGGAGTATTTTTGAAAAGATGAAGCATCAGGAGAGCTCTCTCCACGTCCAGCCGGGACGTTTGGCGGTGATGGCATCTTTGATGTCTTGCGGCGGCTCGGTGGTCTGGGCCGAATACGTGCCGAACACCTCGAGCGTTTGGGTGCAGCGCGCGGCGTGGAACCACTTGCCGCAGCCATTGGCGTGGCGCCAGCGTTCGAAATGCACGCCCTTGGGGTTTTCGCGCATGAACAGGTAGTCGTGGAAGTCGTCATCCGACGAGCCGGGGCCATAGCGCTTCAGATGCGCCTCGCCACCCGCGGCCAGTTCGGTTTCTTCGGCATCGACGCCACAGTAGGGGCAATTCAGGATCAGCATGTCGTTACACCATTCTCGGGCATTTCAGGTTGCGACCGACTGCGTCTCAGCAGTCAAAGGCACAAAGTTGTTGAAGTGGAACATGGCCTCGACCGGTACTTTTATTTCGCCCGGACGAATAGCAACGATGTCGGCGGCGACCTTAAACGCGACCAGACCGGCCGCATTCAAGATGGAAACGATTGCAAGCTCTTCGTCTCTATTACCACTATTGCTTTCGATAATCGCAAGCTTGATGTTCAAACCGTTCAGATCAACACTGTTTAAAACCGGAAGTTCGTGGCCTTCCACATCAATGACCAGCAGATCGGCAGAGGCTATGTTCAGTTCAGCCAATATGTCGTCAAGCCGACGCGCGACCACGTTGGTCTCATCGATAATAGAATGAGGCAGCGCGTCCTTCTGACGTCGATTGGCCATTTCGACAGCCGCAATCATACGTTCTTTATCCAAAGACGCACAACCGCGCAGCCAAGCCGGGCCATCATTGCGATACGCTTCATTCAAATGATACAGTTTGATCTGCCCCGCTGCCTCGGACACCGCCGCATTAATTAGACTCACGTTGGGATTTTGGCCATGGCGCGTTTCAAGATCCGAGAAGTACACAGGATGCGGCTCGACAAGAACTCCGCTCCAGGTATCTTTAGACCAATAGGCCGAAATCGGGTCATCCAGCTGTCCATCGTTCGCGCCAATCTGGATGACACGCAGCGCGTCAGACTGAGCATCGAAACACGCCAACACAAATCTCTGCAACGCCAATTTTGTCAAACGCGGTCGATCGGGGATGGCAGTTGGAAGAGTGTCAATCTCCATCAGTGAGCCACCCCGGCGGCGACGCTTTCGTCGATGAAGCGGCCCTCTTTGAAGCGGTCCAGCGTGAAGGCTTCGGTCAGCGGCGAATGGCCCGTGGCCATCAGCTGCGCCATCCCCCAGCCCGATCCGGGGATCGCCTTGAAGCCGCCGGTGCCCCAGCCGCAGTTGATGAAGCACCCGCCCAGAGGCGTTTTCGACAGGATCGGAGACCGGTCGCCGGTCATGTCCACGATCCCGCCCCACTGGCGCAGCATCTTCAGGCGCGAGATCATCGGGAAGGTTTCGACCAGCGCCCGTACGGTTTCCTCGATATGATGGAAAGAACCGCGCTGGGTGAAATTGTTGAACCCGTCGGTACCGCCGCCGATCACCATTTCACCCTTGTCGGACTGGGACATGTAGCCGTGCACGGTGTTGGCCATCACGACCACGTCCATGCAGGGTTTGATCGGCTCGGACACCAGCGCCTGCAGCGCGATGGCTTCCAGCGGCAGACGGAAGCCTGCCATCTCGGCCAACTGGCCGGAATGGCCAGCCACAACGATGCCCAGCTTGTCGCAATCGATGGCACCTTTTGTGGTGTCCACGCCGACGACACGACCGTTATCCTGGCGCACGCCGGTGACTTCGCATTTCTGGATGATGTCCATGCCCATCGCGGAACAGGCGCGCGCATAGCCCCACGCTACGGCATCGTGCCGCGCGGTGCCGCCGCGTTCCTGCCAGAGCGCGCCCAGAACCGGATAGCGGGTGCCGTCGATATTGATGATCGGCACCAGTTCTTTCACACGCTCGGGGCCGATCCATTCGGTTTTCACGCCCTGCAGCGCGTTGGCATGCGCCGTGCGCTGATAGCCGCGAATCTCGTGCTGGGTTTGGGCCAGCATCATCACGCCGCGCGGGCTGAACATGACGTTGTAGTTCAGATCCTGGCTCAGATCCTCATAGAGGCCACGCGCTTTTTCATATAGCGCCGCCGAAGGGTCCTGCAGATAGTTCGACCGGATGATGGTCGTGTTCCGGCCGGTGTTGCCGCCGCCCAACCAGCCCTTCTCGATCACAGCGACATTCTGGATGCCGTAGTTCTTGCCCAGATAATACGCCGTCGCCAGACCATGCCCGCCCGCACCGACGATGATCACGTCGTATTTCTTCTTGGGCTCGGGCGAACGCCATGCGCGTTCCCATCCGGTGTGATAACGAAGCGCTTCCCGCGCCACAGCAAAGGCTGAGTAGTGTTTCATAAGCGAATCCATCCGGTTCGGTGATTGCACGCAGATATGCCGTGTGGCGGCATAATACCCCCGCCATGCAACGTCACAATACATCGTTATTGCGACATGAACCCGCCTCGCGTCTATTTGTCCCTTTTTTCCGGACGCGCGCAGGTCTAAGTCAGGACAACCATTCCGGAGGGACCATGACGTTCTGGGTTCTGATATTCCTCATCGCGCTGCTGATTGCGGGGTTCCTGAGCTATTCATTGCTGCGCACCCGTCGCGGCGCCGAGCCTGCAGCGGCTTATGATCTGCGTGTTTATCGCGAACAGCTTGCCAGTGTTGACCGGGATCTGGCGCGTGGCGTGATTGGGGAAGCCGATGCCGAGCGGGTGCGCACCGAAATCTCGCGTCGCATTCTGGCGGCGGATGCACAGATGCAGCAGGACGGGAACCGGGCCGGGCCGTCCCGGGTGACATCCGTGATCGCCATTGCGGGCCTGATGCTGGTTCTGATTGGCGGGGCGATGGCGCTGTATCACAGGATGGGCGCGGTCGGCTTGCCCGACATGCCGCTGGAGGCGCGTTTCGAAATGGCCGAGGACGTGCGCGCGAACCGCCCGGGCCAGGCCGCCGCCGAAGAACTGACGACCCCGCCGCAGGCGCGCCAGTTGGAAGAAAACTATGCGTCCCTTCTCAAGCAGTTGCGCGACACGGTTGCAGCGCGGCCCGACGATCTGCAGGGGCATATGCTGCTGGCGCAACACGAAACCAACGCGGGGAATTTCAAGGCCGGGTACACCGCGCAGCAGCGGGTGATTGAACTGTCAGGCGACGGCGCGTCGGCGGATGCCTATGCGGACCTGGCCGAGATGATGATCCTTGCAGCCGGCGGCTATGTCTCGCCCGAGGCCGAGCAAGCGCTGGAACAGGCGCTGGATCGCGACCCCCAGCATGGTCCGGCCCGGTACTACGTGGGTCAGATGCTGGCGCAGATCGGACGTCCGGATATTGCCTACCGCGTTTGGGTGGAAACGCTGCAGGACGCGCCAGCAGGTGCGCCCTGGGCGGATGCCATCCGCGCGCAGATCAACGAACTGGCCTTTCGCGCCGGCGTATTCAATGCACCGGACCTGAGCGTTGCCCCATCCGGCCCCAGTCAGGAAGACATGGCCGCCGCCGCGGAACTGACGCCCGAGGAACGGCAGGAGATGATTCAGGGCATGGTGGATCAACTGTCCGACCGTCTGGCCACCGAAGGCGGATCGCCCGAGGAATGGGCCCGCCTGATCGCCGCCCTCGGGGTTCTGGGCCAGGCCCAGCGCGCCATCGATATCCGGGACGAGGCCATGACCGTCTTCGCCGATGACGCGGATGCACTGCAAATGATCGACGCCGCCGCCCTGCAGGCCGGGATTGCGCAATGATCCACGATGAATTCGAAGATTTCGCCGCCAGCCTGCCGCCAATGACCGCTTTGATGGGTCTGGACCTTGGCGAAAAGACCATCGGTGTCGCGGTGTCCGACCGGATGCGCGGGGTGGCCAGCCCGCTGGAAACGGTGCGGCGCAAGAAATTCACGCTGGACTCGGCGCGCCTGCTGGAAATCGTCGCGGATCGCGAGATCGGAGGCATCCTGCTGGGCCTGCCCAAGAACATGGACGGCACCGAAGGCCCACGCTGCCAGTCGACCCGCGCTTTTGCCCGCAACATGTCACGCCTGACCGAATTGCCCATCGGGTTTTGGGACGAACGGCTGAGCACTGTTGCGGCAGAAAAAGCACTGCTTGAGGCGGATACGACCAGAAAACGTCGCGGACAGGTTATCGATCACGTCGCGGCTGGCTATATCCTGCAGGGAGCCTTGGACAGGCTGCGCTTTTTGTAACCGGTCGGAGGCCGCCAATGACGAACATGGTTTGGAAACGGAACGAGGTCGAAAGCCCTTGTATCCAGATCTGTGTTGTGCACCCGACCGAGCGGATCTGCACCGGCTGCTATCGCACCATCGACGAAATCTCGCGGTGGTCGAAAATGGACAGTTCCGAGCGCGCCGAGATCATGCAGGAGCTGCCCGCACGCAAGCCGCAGCTTTCGAAACGGCGCGGTGGCCGCGCGGGGCGTCTTAGCGGGTCGTAATCCAACTTTTTGCAGCGTTCTACGCGCTTTGGCGTCGCTTGCAAGGCGGCAACGCGTGAATTGCGCCGCCGGGATCAGGCCCGGGTTCCGAGGGGGTGAGGAACCCAAGGACTTGGAGTCGAGTAGGCGACGACCCACGGCGGCGCGGCGCGGCCACGCGGCTTCCCTTTGGGTTGGGAAACGCCTGCCTTCTGTTGGTTTTTGACCAATCAATCAAGAAACAATCCCCGCAATCTGGACGTTCCCTTGCGTCATGTCAGGCCTGCTCAGGCGAATGGTTTTTTAACGCCTAACCGGCGGCCAGCCAGGCTTTGGCGTCTTCGACATCTTCCGACGGAAAGAACTGGGTTCGGGTGCCCAGAATATGGCTCGCGACCCGCTGCGCCATATGTTGCCAGGCCTTGTCCCCGACAATCGCTGCGCGGTCGAGCATTCCGATATGGCGGCTGGCCACCCGGAAATGCGCGGCCAGCGCCGACAGGCCCTGCCAGCCATCAAATTCGCGCAGGTCAATCAACAGGCGAAACCCCTCGCGGTCCCGCAGCAGCGTGTCCAGATCGGTTTCAGCCTGACGGTATTCCTCGGGGTCGAGCTTCCCCAGCAGGCTGATCTGCACACATGGCCCGCCCAGATCGGTAACGTGGACCGCGCCCAGCGATTCGCGTATCCAGCGGCGGGCTTCTTCCAGTTCCGCCAGTTCGAAGACCTGCACCGGGCATGGCAGGATCGGGGCCGCCAGCCGGATGCTGGTCTGCACCCAGCCCTGATCCGCAACCACGCCGATCCGGTCGAACCCGCGCCAATGACTGACACCAAGCTTGGTGTCGGACCAGACCGCGCCCAGATCGTAGCCTTTGAATTCCGGCTGCACGATGGCCAGCAGACGCACCGCGTCATGTTCGGCCAGCGCTACCTCGATCGCGGGGACCAGAGTGTCTGAGTAATCGGTGCTGGTGACTTCGCCCGACAATTCGACCTCGATCAGCGCACCATCCGTGTTCGTGTGAACCGTAATCATGACTCAAATCCTCCGAAATCAAAGAATGACAGGAGGTTATGGGGATTCGATCCATTCGGCCACTCCCCCGGCGCATTGCGGGCGGAAATACACGATCATCCGCCCATCCGGACTTGCCGAGGCCCCCTGCCCCCACGGGGCCACGCCGTGCAGGCAATGGCGGTGGAGCAGGTAGGATTCACCGGGTTTCGCGGGCAGTTCGATCCTTGGGCAGGTTTCAAACACCTGACGCCGGGCGGCTTGGTAGGTATCGGTGATGTCCACCAGATGCAGCGTTTCGCGCGGGTGATCGGCCAAGGCGCGCGCGAACGCTTGTTGCAGGATGATGTGGCTGCCTTCCCACAGAACCATTGGCGCGGCATCCGCACTGGCTTCGGTCAACGGGATGCCCAGTATCCACGCATGCGGCTCGTCCACCCGGCGGCGGCGATCCGGCCCCATCGGGCGCAAGCCGTCCACATGGGCGGCATCCCGGTTGCGGCGATAGCGCGTGGCAGCTTCGCCCTCACCCCGGCGCGGGCGGGGATAGCCCGGATAGATGACCGAGACCTGCCCCTTGTGCAGCGGCAATTGCCCATAGTGCTGCGCGATGAACTCTGCCGCCTGCCCGGCCAAGGGGCCGGATTGCCCCACCCGGCCCAACTCGTCGTTCGGCAGGGCATCGACGCCAATGAACCACGTGCCTTCACAGTCCAGCCACTCGGCATGGGCAGGATCGGTGGTCGCGGCGCGGGCAATCGGCAGGGCGTGGTCCACCCACGTGGCCAGTGCCGGATCATAGGGAAACCTGATCCACCCTCTGGTTCGGAAGTCGGTCATAGCCCCAACGCCTTGCGCAGCATGTTCAGGGCAACCAGCGTCAGGAACACGGCAAAGACCCGTTTCAACAGCTTGGAATCCATCGCGTGGGCCAGTTTCACGCCCCAAGGCGCGGTGATCATCGTCATGGTCACAACAACGGCGAAGGCCACAAGGTTGACGGCCCCGATGGTCAGCGGCGGGCGGTGTTCCGGTGCGATGTCGAGAAACAGAAACCCGATCACCGAGGGCACCGCGATGATCACTCCGAACCCGGCAGCGGTTGCCACGGCGCGGTGGATGGGCGTGTTGTAAAGGCTCATCAGCGGCACCCCGAAACTGCCGCCTCCAATCCCCATGAGCACGGACAGAAACCCGACCAAGGGCGACAGCACCGCGCGTTTGATCCCTTTGGGCATCGCATCCCCCAGCCGCCACTCGGACCGGCCGAGCCCCAGATACGCACCGATCACCATGCCCAGCACACCGAACAGTGCCTGCAACATCTCGGTCCTAAGGGCCGAGGCGACCAGAACCCCGATCACCGACCCGATTGCAATCCCCAGGCCCCATCCGCGCAGGATGTCCCAATCCACCGCGCCTTTCTTGTTGTGGGCCAGAACCGAGCGGAGGGAAGTGACGATAATCGTCGCCAGAGAGGTCGCCAGACACAGTTGCATCAACTGCGGCCCGCCATAGCCCAAGGTTTTGAAGGCGTAGAAAAAAGCTGGCACCAGCACGATACCACCGCCGACGCCCAGCAATCCGGCCAGCACACCGGCCAGCGCCCCGATTACAAGCAAAAGGCCCAGCATCTGGGCCAGCAACATCGCGTCGGGCATCTTCCCCCCCCCCAGATCGGCCATCGGGGCCGTGGTTCAGTTCCTTCAGACCTCGGCCATAGACGCCACGTGATCCAGCGCCTGCAGCATGAGTTCGGGCCCGGCCCCATCGCGCACGGCGCCTTCGGACAAGGCGCGCCGCCACGCGCGCGCCCCGGGACGGCCAGCGAACAGACCCAGCATGTGCCGGGTGATCTGATGCAGCCGCCCGCCCCTGACAAGGTGCTGTTCGACATAGGGCACCATTTGCCGGACGATGGCAATCGGATCGCTGACTTCGCCGGTCTGGTAGATCAGAGGATCGGCCGAGGCCAGAATGTCGGTCGGCTGATGATAGGCCGCGCGTCCGATCATCACGCCATCCAGACCTGCATCCAGATGCGCGCGCGCGTCATCCAGCGAGGTGATACCGCCGTTGATCGAAATATGCAGACCAGGGAAATCCGCCTTCATCCTGTGTACAAGGTCGTAATCCAGCGGCGGGATATCGCGGTTTTCCTTCGGGCTCAGACCCTGAAGCCACGCCTTGCGGGCATGGATCGTCACGCGCCGGCAGCCTGCAGCGCTTATCTGATCCAGAAAGCCGGGCAGAACCTGCTGCGGATCCTGCTCATCCACGCCGATACGGCATTTGACGGTCACATCGACCTCGACTGCCTCGCGCATGGCGGCGACGCATTCGGCGACCCGTGCGGGGTCTTTCATCAACACGGCCCCGAACGTACCCGACTGAACCCGGTCCGAGGGGCAGCCGCAGTTCAGATTGACCTCATCGTACCCGGCCTCGGCCCCCAGCTTTGCGGCCTGCGCCAGTTCATCCGGGTCCGACCCGCCCAGTTGCAGGGCGACCGGGTGTTCTTCGGGGCTATAGTCCAGCAGATGCAACGCGCCGCCCCGCACCAGCGCGGGAGCCGTCACCATTTCGGTATACAGCAACGTCTTTGAACTCAGCAGCCGATGCAGATAGCGGCAATGGCGATCCGTCCAATCCATCATCGGCGCAACGGACAGGCGCGCCGATGATGATATATTTGTTTTTATTATATTTTCGCTCATATCACCGCCACACTATTCCGGCCCATTATTGCTCATTTACACCCATTTTGGCATCTCGTATGACTCAGAGTCATACAAAAGACTATTGGAGTCATACGAAATGGCCACTATCCGAGAACGCCCACTGAAAGACGGCAGCACCAGTTTCACGGCTATCATCACTCGCACGATTGACGGCGAGCGATATCAGGAAACCAAGACCGATGCAAAACGGAAGCTCGTGGCCGCATGGGCCAAGCAGCGCGAGGCTGAGATCGATGCGGATATCGCCGCCGGCCGTGAAGTCAAGAAGCGAAAAGACAAGCTAATTACCTTGGGGGATGCCATTGACAAATACATCGCAGAGTCGATGCGGGAAATCGGGAAAACAAAAGCACAGGTGCTTCGGACTATCAGAGAAGAATACGATATCGCGAATATGCCTTGTGACAAAATCCAGTCCCACCATATCGTCACCTTCGTCAAGGAACTCCACAAGCGCCCCGGCCTGAACTCTCCAGCGACAGCGCTAAACTACCTCTCACACCTTTCAGGTGTCTTCACGACTGCTCGCCCCCTTTGGGGCTATCCTTTGAATTCCCTAGCCATGCAGGATGCCCAAAAGGTGTGCGTGACCATGGGGTTTGTTAGCAAGCCTGAAGAACGGACGCGACGCCCCACGCTGAAAGAACTGGACAAACTCATGGCCCACTTCCAGCAGGCAACGGAAGCGGATTCTCGAACTATGCCCATGCACATCGTAACCGCGTTCGCACTTTTCAGCACACGTCGTCAGGCAGAGATTTGCCGGATCACTTGGGATGACTACGAACCGGAACACAAACGAGTCTTGGTCCGCAAAATGAAGAACCCCGGCGAAAAAGGCGGTGTAGATACATGGGTCGAACTGCCGTACCCCTGCTGCGCCATCATCGACCGCATGCCCAAAATGAAGGACCGGATTTTCCCGTATAACTCGGACACAATCAGCCGCCGCTTTACCGAGGCCTGTAAGATTCTCGGGATCGAAGACCTTCATTTCCACGATCTGCGCCATGAAGGCACCAGCCGCCTAGCGGAAATGGGGCGAACAATACCGCTTATGGCGGCGGTTACTGGTCATAGATCATCGAAGAGCCTTGACCGCTACACCCACGTACGGGCGAAGGGAGACAAGTACGAAAACTGGGAATGGATTGAAGCCGTTACCTAAACCCGTTAGCCATCACCCCGAGGTATGCAAAAAACTACAAAAACGACAGAACAAAGAATGGTACGGATGCTAAGGCGACTGTTTACGATTACCGCACTTCTGTGCTTCACAGCTATACCGGCGGCCTCAGAATGCCTTCCGGTTAAGGCTACTTTTGAGGAACGTCTTAACCGAGTAGGCTGGCTTGCCGCCAATGATGAACGCCCCATACCAGCGCGCCGACCAGCGGCACCTAATCTTTTTATTCCCACCCTCAAACAAACCGGACCATCTTTTTGGGAAGCGTCTCCGGGTCATTTTTATCCCCAAGGCACGAAAGTTCGGGTCATAGGTGCGATCAGAGACAGCAAGGGCTACATTGACTACTTTGAAGTCAAAGATGAAACAGGGCGAGAGGCGGTTGTAGATGCTATTCACGTGATACCATTCAACTTTACCAAGTGCACAGCACAAGATATTCTACCGG
Source organism: Ruegeria sp. F5 (assembly GCF_056533845.1). Lineage (NCBI taxonomy): Bacteria > Pseudomonadati > Pseudomonadota > Alphaproteobacteria > Rhodobacterales > Roseobacteraceae > Ruegeria > Ruegeria sp. F5. The sequence goes on from NZ_JBQFOU010000002.1 coordinate 351,100, forward strand.
AAGACAACGGCTTGGGTGTTCCCATACCACTCGGTAAAGTTCGCGGACTACCGATGCAGTTGCGACCCGATGCACAACCTGTTGATTTTCAGGGCCGATGGCTCCAGAAAGATGCCTTTGAGGGGTTAGCATATGTAACTTGCTTCGAATACAGCAGAGACATTGCGCTACCATCTCCATACGCAATTTGCGCTCCAGTCTGGAAGGAAAATATAGACCCATATTCACACGGGCGGGCTTTAAAGTTGTACGTCAACAACGCGGACCTTACTCAGATCGTAAGATTTCCGGATTGAAGCGAACACATAAACAGTTTGCCCCTGACGGGGGCAACAACTGTATCAATCATGAAGCTTTTCGAATTCGCGGCGAGCTTGGTCCCGTCGTTCATCATAGTAGGCGGCAAGGTCTCGGATATCGACCCCCTTGGCACTCTTCTGACTCGCTTCCATCTGAACCAATGGTAGTTTGATATCTCCGTCCGCGATCTTGCGGAGGAAAATCCGGTGGGTCAGATTGGGGAAAAAGTCTTCGCGGACTGTTTCCGCCGGAATCATCGCTGCGCCCTGATACCTGGCCATCAACAGGAACTGTGTATTCAATATGCGCTCCTTTTTCTTTTTTTTGTTTTGACGCTATTGGCAGGCACCGGCTTGGATTCTGCCACCGCTCGAGACATGTTTCTACGCAGAATCAAATACCGAACAACCCCATGGAACCCCGAAAGACGCGACTTCAATCCAAGGTAGATCGCGTCGCCCCAAAATATGTTTTGATACCTCCAGAAGGTCCGTTAGCGCGCCTCAGTTCACTAACTTTTTGGAACCCGGTATGATTTGGTCTCGGAGACGGGAAACGTCTGAGAGAGCTCGCATTGACATTCTAGAGGCATAAAAAAAAATTTCAGAAAACTTCTGTGGAGGGCAGTAGGTCAACTCATGGGAGCGAAAACTGAAAGCTCTTCGTAAAAACCAAACCCGAATCACCTTGTGAATTCTTAGGTTTTTCTCTTTTCTCTGCGATCCCGCTTAATGAATTCGTAGATTATATCAGCGAACACACTTCCCTTGTCCGGCATCGACAGAAGAGTTGTCATCTGTTTTTGATGTGCCGCACTACTATCCAGGATGGCGTCTTCGACGGCTTTCTGGAAATCGCCAAGCATCGCTTGCTCTTTGGTGTTGTTGGCAATCTGGGTCATGACCCTACTGTTCTCACGGACTTTGTCAGAGATTGTCTGGGCATAGTTGACCATGTCGTCATCGGTTAGACCGTCGCCGGCAAACAGATCATTCAGATGCTCAATAATCTGCGACAGGAATTCTTCCGCCTTATCCTTAGCAACACCGCTCCCGAGCCCTGAGCCTGGCTCCAGTCCTTCGTGCCCTCCGACTGCCAGAGACAGGTTTTGCTGCTTCAGCTTGGATAACCGGTAGTGGCTGAGGGCCACATCTTCCAAGTCAATAAACTCGTCATCTACGTTCGCCTCTCTAAGGAGGGGACCCAGATTTCGAGCAAATAGGCTGAGTTTTTCGAGATCCTTGTCATCATAATCAACGATCTGGGAAATAAACTCATAGAAGCGAACAAAGGTGCCGAGATCCTTTTTGAAGATCTCCAATGCGTCCTTTTCTTCTTTACATTCTTTGAAGTGCTTTTCGGTGTTGGCAATCAAGACCGCGTCACCAGATTTCTTGGCGCGTTCGAAGGTCTCATAAGCGATTTTGTATGCCTCTACCGCTGACTTGTATCTGCTCGTCCATCTTTCGACGGCTGGCTTACAAATGTTAGAGATCGCTGCATTGCTTTTGTTTTTTTGCAGATAGGCTTCGCAAAACTGTTCAACTTCCGACCATTGAAAGATGCCAGACGCTCTTAGTTTTTCAGAAAGGTCATAGACAAGGTTGGGGTTCGAAACATCGATGAGCTCGGCAGTCTGGTAGTATTCCTGGAAAGCGCTCAGGATGTCTTCGGGCTCATTGAAGAAGTCCAACACATATGTTCCGCTGATTTTCTTACCTGGGTACACGCGATTGAGCCTCGACAAGGTTTGCACACACTCCACGCCAGCCAGCTTTTTGTCTACATACATGGCGCACAACTTGGGCTGATCGAAACCAGTCTGGAACTTGTTGGCGACGATCATCACCTGATATTCGTCGGTGTCGAACACCTTGCGCATGTCACGCCCTTTCAGACCGGGGTTCATACTGTGCTCGGAGAACTTCTCTCCGACCAGACCGGCAGCATTCGGATCGTTCGATTTGAACTCGACCTCCCCCGAGAACGCCACCATGGCATGGATCTTATCGTATCCCTTGTCCTGAATGTACTTATCGAAAAGCAACTTATAACGAACAGCCTCTTTACGAGAACTTGTGACAACCATGGCCTTCGCCTGTCCACCAAGAAGGCCCATGATGTTGGCCTTGAAATGCTCAACAATAACCTGAACCTTCTGGGAGATGTTATAATCATGCAGCCGCACCCATTGGTTCAGCTTGACTTTGGCCTTCTTGGAATCGACCTCCTCATCGGCTTTCTGCATTTTTAGCGCGAGGTTATAAGCCACCTTGTAACTGGTGTAGTTCTTCAGAACATCGAGGATGAACTCCTCCTCGATGGCCTGCCGCATGGAATAGACATGATAGGCCTGCGGCAGGTTCGTTTTGGAAGGAGGTTCCGCGGGATTGGGCGTACGCCCGAACAACTCAAGGGTTTTGGTCTTTGGCGTAGCTGTAAACGCAAAATAACTTAGGTTAGGCAATGCCCTGCGAGACGCTACTGCCGCATCCAGAATATCCTCCGAGGTCATCTCCTCGCCGTCTTCCGTTGCATCAATCGACAGTACTTCCTTCAACTGCCTTGCGGTCGATCCTGACTGCGAAGAATGCGCCTCATCCGCGATGATCGCGTAGCAGCGCTCTTTCAGGCTTGTGCTGTTCTCAATCGCTTTTAGCACGTAAGGAAAGGTCTGGATCGTCACGATGATGATGGGCTGCGACGCTTCTAGCGCCTTCGCCAGTTTCTCGGACTTCGACCCATCCCCTTCCTGACGATTGATCCGTCCCACAACACCATCCGCATGCTCGAACTGATAAATGGTTTCCTGCAACTGGTCGTCCAGCACAGTCCGATCTGTAACGATGATCACCGAGTTGAAGGTCTTATCGCCTTTTCCATCATAGAGTGACGCAAGCTGATGCGCTGTCCAGGCAATCGAGTTTGACTTGCCCGACCCTGCACTATGCTGGATCAGGTACTTGTTCCCCGGCCCTTCATCTCTGGCTGCGCCGATCAGTTTTCCGACCACATCCCACTGATGATAACGCGGGAAGATCATGGTTTCTTTCTTGTACTTCTTCCCCTGCCAGTCCTCTTTCTCCTCGATCTGCAAATGCATGAAACGGGCGAGGATGTTCAGCAGATTGTCGGGTTGCAGCACCTCTTGCCAGAGATAGCCGGTAGCGTATTCGTCCTGGTTTTTGGGAACGTCATTGCCTGCACCACCTTCCCTGGTGCCTTTGTTGAAGGGTAGAAAGAACGTGTCAGTCCCATCCAGACGGGTGGTCATGTACACTTCGTACTGACTGACCGCGAAATGCACCAAAGCACCACGTTTGAAAGTCAACAGCGGTTCCGGCTTTTTTGTAGCAGGATCAACAGGAAGGCGGGTCTTCTTATACTGATTTACGGCATTCTGAACGGATTGCTTGAACTCGGACTTCAGCTCCAAAGTCGCAATCGGCAGACCGTTTACAAACAGAACCAGATCAATGCGCCACTTCTTGGCTTGTGTGCCGGTCTCGGCCAAATGTTCGTCCGTGGCATAAGGGGAGTAGACCAATTCCGGCACCACCCTCAGGCGGTTTTGTTTGTAGCGGGCAAGCGTATCCGGGTTTAGATCATGTTCCGGTTTGAACTGGCAAAGCTTGAACTTGGCGTTGCGGTCCTTGATCCCGTGGCGCAGCACACCAAGGGTGCCAAAGGTGCGCAACTGGGTGTTGAGCGCATTTGGATCGGCCTTTTGCAACTGGTTGACAACCCGGTCGAGCAGCTTGCCCTCGGGGTCTATGGGATAGTTCTTGGCATGCTTCTGCCATTCGGCATCCTGCGTGTCTTTGACAAAACCCAACAGGTCCTCGGGATAGAGCGCCCGTTCACGGTCAAAGTTAGCAGGTGATCCCAACTGCCACCCAGCCGCGATCATCTGCTGGATCATCTCGTCCTGAAACACGATTTCCCTAGCCTTGCCGGTTGAAATATTCATGCGGCTTCTCCCTGCGGCGTTTCGGCGTCAACAGGAGGACGCCAGTCGCGGACGTCGATCTTGCCTGTTACGGCGGCAGAGATCAGGGCTTTACGGCGTTCTTGAAGGAGCGTGATCGCGCATTGAGCTGCCGCTGCTCCCTTTGAGAAGCTTTCACTTTTGGCCTTCACCCAATTAAAGATCTGAATTTGCTCATCAAGTTCAGGCAACACGAACTGAAGGTTTGCAATTACACTTGTATTAAGCCCACTCAAAATCGCGCCGCGCTTGTTGAGTTCAAGCTGAGCGCCCACGAACCCAGCTTCGGACAGGCACAACCTAATAAAGGGAGGGAAAGCCAGAGATTTAGTCAATTTCACTCGAATAGTGTCGCTGTCTGCTATTCCCTGAGGCCCGTCCTTCGGAAATATCTGACAGTTTCCGATGCTCCCTTTTCGAGTGAGAACTAGATCTCCTGGTTCTAGCTTATAGCGTGATAATTCCTGAAATCGCGCTGCTGAAACGTATCTATCTCCAATGTTGAAATCGGCCTTGATGGTGTTTTCTTGGCCAAACAATTTATAGCCCGTATTCCGCTCTTCCAAGTTAGTGAGCATACCGCCGAACGGTCCCATTTGGATCCCAACCGCATCCAAGCAAAGATATTTGAATGGCTTCACTTCCCAATGCGCTGGCACGTCACCGAGCCAGTCTATGCCTGAGGGGCGCATGGGGGCGTTGGGGTTTAAACCCTTGGTCACAGCATGGCTGATCACCGCCTGACGTTTCTCCTCCAACAGCGCAATCAACCGCAACTGCTTGGCAATCAAGTCATCAATCTTGGCTGTTTCATGATCGAGAAAGGCTGAGATTTGGCTTTGCTCAACAAGAGAAGGGATTACAAGTTGAAAATTTCCTATGGCTTGTTGTGATATCCCTAAGAAAGTAGCACCTGTTCCATTTACCTTAATGTAGCCCTGAAAAAAATCCGTCTGCACAAAATAATACATAAATCTAGCATCATAAGAGGGCTCTTCTTGTGAAATCTGCGGACGAAACAGAAGCAAATGGCTATTTAAACAAGCCTTGTCGGGAAGATCATCTACATACGCTAACTTTCCCATAGCTGCGCCATCTTTCATAAGTAGAAGATCGCCTTCAGCAAGTTGAATATTGCTGTCTAATTCATAGCGCTCCAACGAAACATGGGGACACTTATCCCATTGAATTTTGTGCTCGCTGAAGTGTGCACTACTAACGACATAAGGCCCATCTTCGATGTACTCATCCGCTTTCAATCCCTGCCATCCAAGGCGCCCTTTTAGGGAAGAAATATATTTTATTCTGGTTGAAACATCCCAATGCTTCGGCACATCCCCAAGCCATTCCACCCCAGAAGGCTTGAACTCCTTGTAGGCCTGATACCGCCCCACCATCACGCATGCACCTCTTGCAGAAGCTTCATGATTTCTGCGCTGACTGCATCCAGGTCGGCATCAATCTCGGCCAGATCACGCGGCGGCTCGTAAATGTAGAAATGCCGGTTGAACGGGATTTCATAACCGACAATCCCGATTTCTCCGTCAATCGCATCCACCTTGCTGCCATCAATCCAGGCGTCCGGCACGTGGGGAGTGACCTCCGCCGCGAAATAGGCTTCGTTCACTACGTTCACGCTTTGTGAGGGATCGAGCGGCACATTCTCATAGTCGCGCAGATCGCCATCGGGTTTGTATTCAATGGTCTGGCCTTTCACCTCAAACAGGCCATAGATCGGGTTCGGTCCAGTATCTTTGTGCACCTTTTTGATGACCTTCTCGGCCTTGGGGTTTTTCCAACTGACGGCGGCCCTGATCTGCTTCTTGGTTAGCGTGTCCAACCGAACACCGGTTGCCTTCAGCGCCTTGTCATAAAGATTCATGTCATCATGCTGATCAGTGCCGATCTCTAATTTTAACTCCCTGGCCTTTTTCAGGAATTCCAACTGTCGGCGCCATGTATTCGGTTCCAGCGCATCCTTGATCTGCGTCTCCTTCAGCTCGGCAAACTCAGTCTTGATATGGGTGCGGATTTCATCCTCGTGGGCGTCGAGAACGCCATAATTCGCGCCCTCCTCATCCCAACCTTTGCCGTAGGCCTCATAGATCCAACGGGTGATCGCATTCAGCGGCTTGGGCGCAAACCGAAGGGTTTCGATGCGATCATCACTGAACTGATAACTCTCCCGCAGTGGGCGTTCGATGGTCAGGCGGCGGTAACCAAATTCATGTGTTTCAAAGATCTTTGAGGCGAATGTACTCGTCTCCTCCGCGGCAACCGCCTCAAACCCTCCGAAACAACGGGTGATCGTTGCAATGTGGCTGTCCTCAAGACGTTTGCGCTTGGACCCGAGGGATTTGCGCATCTTTCCAAACAGATCGACACCGTTGATCAGCTGCACATTGCCCTTGCGTTCAGGAGCCTTCTTGTTGGTCAGCACCCAGACATAGGTGGCAATGCCTGTGTTGTAGAACATGTCCGTTGGTAGAGCGATGATCGCTTCCAACAAATCGGACTCCAAAATGTGTCGACGAATTTCGCTTTCGCCCGAACCTGCGCCCCCTGTAAACAATGGGGAACCGTTCAGGATGATACCAATGCGCCCTCCCCCCTTGTCCGTATCCCGGAGTTTGGAAATTAGGTGCATCAGGAACAGCAGTGATCCGTCCGAAACACGAGGCAAGCCCGGACCAAAACGCCCGTCAAACCCTTTGATCGCGTGCTCGTCCTTGATGTCTTTCTCGATCTTCTTCCAATCCACTCCGAAGGGCGGGTTTGAGAGCATGTAGTCGAAATTGTCGCTCGCCAGCTGGTCCTGCGAAAGAGTATTACCCAGCTTGATATTGGTAACGTCCTGACCCTTGATCAGCATATCCGCTTTACAGATAGCGTAGCTTTCAGGGTTCAGTTCTTGCCCAAAGGCGCGCATGACCGCGGCTGGGTTCAGTTTCAGGACATACTCCATGCCTGCGGAAAGAAAGCCTCCTGTGCCAGCAGTAGGATCATAGATCGTACGTATGATACCTTCTTTGGTGAGGGCTTCGTCATCTTCCATAAATACAAGGGATGTCGTCAGATCGACGATGTCACGGGGGGTGAAGTGTTCACCGGCGGTTTCATTCGAGCTTTCCGCAAAGCGACGGATCAGCTCTTCGAACACTAGCCCCATATCATGGTTCGAAATGACTTCCGGCCGCAGATCAGCGCTTTTGACTTGCTGAACGGCCTTGTAGAGCAGATTGGCATCATCCAACTGGGCGATGAACTCACCGAACTTGAAGTGTTCAAAGATTTCACGGGCGTCGGTCGAGAAGCTCTGGATGTAGCTTTCTAGGTTATCCTTGATCCCGCTAGCGCCAAGAGAAGCGAGATCCATCTTGGAGGTGTTGTAGAAGGAGAGTTTAGAAGCCCGGAGCAGGATTTTCTCCTTTGCCTCCTCTGGTAGTGGTGAGTTTGCCAGTTTGTCAGCCTGAGCCAACACTTCGGCTTTGTTTGCTTTCAGAACGCACTCAAGGCGGCGCAAAAGCGTAAAGGGCAGGATTATTCGGCCATACTGGCTCTGCTTAAAGTCACCACGGAGAAGGTCGGCAAGCGACCATATGTAAGAGGCAAGGTTGTTTGTGGATTGAGACACTGAATACCCTAGGAATCTGCTTCGATCTTTTTTCAAAGAACCTAAAGCAACCTCGGGCCGGAAGTATAGGGCGAGACGTCTCGAATTAAGTAAACCAGTGGATGATTAGCGAGCGAGCTATGCCGCGATGTTTGCGCCGTGGAAACTTACTTGATCTGGTTCAGCATTTTCAGAAACATTCTCTGATCACCGATCATCGCAAGGTAATTGAGGTAGATAGGCCGAACGTCCACTGGCACATTGGGAGCATGTTTCCAAGCGTCCTCTTCGACCCTCGTCAAATCGCCCAGCTTGTCCGAAATCAATGTTGAAGGCACTACCGATTGCGACGCTGCTTGGGCTTCAAACCAAGCGGACCCTCCATCAGTTCTCTGGCTATGTAGGTTTCCCGACGTTCTTTCTGCGGCCCGCCTCTGAGACAACCAAGACAAAAACGTTTTTTCGCCAATCTGCCAACGGCCGTGATTATCTTTGTATGCATAGATACTCCCCAAGGCTATCGCCCGTTTTATTGGGTTTTTGGTGGTGCCCGCCAGGAAGCAGGCATGCGGCATTGATATGTATCCCATGTTTCATTCCTAAAGTTTCAGGCAATCGGCCCTGTACCTTAGGTTGTCGAGAAGTCGAAAAATGCAATCCACGCCAAACTTGAAATTAACCTGTCTCTGCCTGCTGTCTTTTCTCAGGAGCCAACATGCCAGGCCGAACTTGAAATCCCAACTCCTTCCCAATTGCATACACGGTACTTCTGGAGATCTGCATTTCTCTGGCAATTTGAGCAACAGGCAGTCTCAATTCCAAGCGGCGCCGTACATCGTCTCGGTTCACAGCAGGCTTCCGGCCTTTGTACTTCCCTGCGGCCTTAGCCTTGGCGATGCCTTCCCTCTGCCTTTTCCGGATGATCGACCTTTCGAATTGTGCAAACGCCCCCAACAGGTGCATTTGTAATGTTGCCGCAGCATCATCTGTATCTGGATTGCCTGAGAACTTAAGGTTTTCACTGATGAAGTGAATGCTTGCGCCGGACTTGCTGATAGTTTGAACGATTTCCAGAAGGTCAGTCATAGAACGTGCCAGGCGGTCGATGGACCAAACGTGGACTTCATCACCGACCCACAAGAAATCCAATAATTTGGCTAGCTCGGGGCGCTTCATAGATCCGCCAGGAACTTTCTCTTCAAAAACACGATCACAATAGCTCAGGTCTTGGCGTTCAAGGTTCTGTTCGTTGGAACTTACGCGTCTATACCCGATATTTCTGGCCATAGTTTTACCTCTGTTCACTTTACCCTTAGAACTTACTCGGAATGCGTTAATTTGAAGTGAAAACCACCCTAATTGAACACTCCTCCATAAAATTCTCGACCACTTGGACTGTTGCCTTAGGGTCCACTCAATTCGTACATCACTGAAGCTCCCAGGCCACGACTGGCGTCGTGGTAGCAAAAACCCCAAAACCCTCCTCTTGGAGGAATAGCCGGCTCCGGAAATTCATCGCGCGGCTTAAATTGAGCGGACGTTCATGAATCCTGGGGTTTTTGAGAGCTGTAGACCAGTTCAGGTGCTAGACCTATTTCTGATCAGCTTGTTGGCCAGCAAGCAAGGTATCGGCAGCTTTCAACAACGCTTTCATTTGCACAGCGTCGGGAAATTGCAAAGCGTAACCCCTCAGCCCTAGTAGGTAAGCAATGTCTTCCTTTTCGAGGTTAGGTTTTTTACCTAGTGCATGAAGCCGTGCTCGACTGTTTTTCCTCCACTCCACTGGTGGCTGAACAAACTCACCGCAGATGAGACCGGTCACTTCTTTTCGACTGCCTGAACCAGAGTATCTAGTTTTTGCGGGCTTCAACTGAAAGCCGGCATCCTTCAGAAAACTTTCGACTTTCATGTGAAAGCCTGCCTCGATGAACTCATTACTGCTAAACGTTAAGTCATCGGCATACCTAGAATACTTCATTCCGTTTTCTGTCGCTAATCCCAGTAGTTGATCATCAGTCTCAGATAGGACGAGATTTGCTAGACTAGGGCTGGTTGGAGCGCCTTGAGGCAGGCAACCATCAAGGGTGCAGAGGTCGGAAAGCGTTTTGGAAGTATCGGAATTGTATCCAAGGTTTCTAAAAATATCTTGAACCTGGGTCTCTGTAACAGTGTCAAAAAAAGACTTGATATCGACGTTCAAAATGTGTTGGGAGCCGGAGTGAAAGCGTGCATTGTCTTGAATCGATTTATCACGACAGAAGCCGAAGGCTTGTTTGTGGGTGGGCAGGTTGCTCAGGATGTTTTCAAGGATCCACCACTGAATCACTTTAAGATAAACCCTAGGAGCGGATATCTCTCGATCAGTTCCATCCTTCTTTTTGATTGAGAAAGACCGATAGTGTTTATTTTTGTTTTTTACTATAGAAACAATAAGTTGAGGCCCAAGCCCCAATACGATGGCTATGTCAAGTGAAGTAAAGAGTGGTGCTATGTTCCGTTCACGAAATTTTTGAAAATGGGCGTCGTTAAGTTTAGAATTCTCCGAACGCAATATCGCTTCAACGTGCCTGAAGTCGTTTGGAAAGTGGTAGGAGCGAGTCGGCATCTCAGAAAATCCAGTCCAGAAGACTGCCTTGAGCACGTGGATTGAAAGGATGCTCGGGATTTGTGGATTGATCCGGAAATCCGGAGCATCCTTTCAATCCACGAGCCCTTATGAAGTTAACCTGTATACCTGCTCGCCGAAACAGCGAACAATCTGATAGTGAAGCCAACTCGCGGCTCATTTGTACTTCTTCCTTTGGTCTTTCATCAAGAAAATTCTGAGGTTATCGAGTTCTTTATGAAGGCCGTCGCGCCGCACCAACTCTCGCCCCTTAGACGTCAGGAAATATGTCCCTCTTCGAACTTGAAGAGTGTACCCATGTAGCCTTGCGAACGAATGGGCTTCTCTAAAAGCTCCAGAAGCGAGTAAGGCTTCACTTACTTCAGGAGGAAGTACTTCTGGAGCAAATCTCTCTACGTCTTGCACTCGTCCAGGCTGGATAACAGCCAGGACTGCCAAGTAAGCAAACAAAGGGTCTGGTACACTCATCCTTCCAACCTAGACTGAAGCTGGATCCGGGTTTTTACTCTTGCCGAGTAGTCTCTGACGACTTCAAAACAGCCTTCCACATCTCTGTAATCAACATTTTTGACTGTTGAACCAAGCGCCATTGCACAGGCAACTGGCCCAGTATTGAGGTATCCCCTGCTCTTTTCATATGTAACATCAACAAGAATGATCATTTTCGCGCAAATTTCCTTCTTAAGGCTGAAAGCGCCGATTTCGGCAAAAGAACCTGGACTATCAGGGATCATCACAACAAGAGAGGCTTCATCTCTTGCATGGCCAAGCTCGGCCTCAGCCGAATTGTGGTACGCTCCAGTACCGGCTTTAAAAGAGTCAATCGCTTCAGGATAAGTTCCTAAGCTAACTGCAAAATTCTCGCTTTTTAGACGGTGAAAGAGTTGAAACCGCAGAATGGATGCTGCTGAACTTCTCGACTGGTTTTCATCCTCAGGCTCAATGAATGGCCCCGCTAAAAAAACAGTCACGGGCTTCTCGGTTTGTCGGGCTGCAAGCTTCAGCGTTTCTGCATTCAGAGTGCGCCTAAGCGCCGGGCGCGAATTGCCTTCGGCAACATTTTGGTCATCAGTTAAAGCACTTACCTGAGCGCCAAGGATCTTTTCCTCAGGCTCTGGACTTGTCGATACGTAATAATTGTTTGTGACTGACTGATCGACAATATTCCCGTCGCCGTTGATACCAGACGATTGGGTATTGCCTGGTTTCGTAGACCTTGAAAACATTTTTAGGAAAGACGGTATAGCGATCTTCATTGATCACTGCTGCCCTCACCGCCATTGCTTTCTATGCTCTGATTGACGCTGTTTCCTTGTCCAGAGACTTTTGCGCTTTGATTGATGTTAGTGGACTGACTCTTTCGCCAACGCAGCAAACCAACGACAGCCACAACAGCCGCCACAATCCCTGCAATCCAATACGCTTGTTCTAACATCCAAGTTCCCTTGCATCTATTTTGTCTGAGCAAAAACATTCGGTAGCTCATGGCGAGTCAGACGCTTGCCCCGAAAATTGCCTATAGGGTATCCCCGCTTTTGCAAAGAATCCAGAATAACCTGTGGTGGATCGGAACGATTCAACCTACAGCCGCAAGTGGTGGGCGCCACCGTGATAAGATGAAGATTTGAGCTGACTGCCGTCCCTATTTTCCTTGTAATCTAGTGTTTCAACGGCAGCGTCTCCAACCGCTGCATTTCCTCCAGCAGCCTGACAACCATACGAACGCTGCCAGTGCTGCTCCATCTAGAATCTCGAACGACCTTCAGGATCTGATCGACGCAATCTTCAGGAAGCGCGCGCCTTGTCACTTCCTTTTTCACGAAGACTTCCATTTGGGTCTTGTTTGGAGGATTAACCTGGATTGCACGAACGCGAGACCGCAGCAGTGAGGGAAGGAGGCTGACATCATTTGCTGTTAGCAACCAGTTGATCCTGCTCATATCAAACCCAACTTGAAGGTAAGGACAGTGCCAATCGACCGCGGAAACCGGTTCCAGCAGCCCAAGCAAAGCAGCATGCATGGATGTACTATGACCGCTAGTACTAACCGCAGTACCGGCCTTATCTACTTCGTCGACAATAACAATCGGGTTGGCGATTTTGGTGTCTAACATGGTTTTCAATGGACGCCCACATTCGGCACCACCCCATCCGCGGGACAAGCCAGCAACAGGAAACCCTTCTGAGCTTGCTCCTCCATCAATATGAACTACCGGCAGCCGCGAGAGTTTCGCAATCCGTCGGACAAGGTGCGTTTTTCCAAGGCCAGCACCTCCTACCAATACCGTGGGCGTCAGCTTCAACCCAGGACCATACTCAATCACGTTATGACGCATATCCAACCACAGCTCGTTGATGACCTGCCTCATCCACGGCATCTCGGCATACAGTTGTGCTGCAATCTCATCGACATGATGTTCCGTCGAGGGGCCACCCAAGACAACGCCATCGGTCACCGGTTTCAACATCTTTTTGTCGGCTCTAGAAAGATGACGGCCCTGGGAGTACTTGCCGCGTGCTTCAATAATCTTCTTTGTGCGCCGGCGGATCTTTTCAATATCCTCCCAGGCCAAGCGCTTTGAAGCCCCAAGATCGCCTTCCGTGCATTTGGTAAGCCTCACGTCTTCAAGATAACTACGCAGCCGTCTTTCAATGTCTTCGTCGTCTGTCTCAAACAATTTGAGGTTAGTTAGCAAAGGAACAGTTTTTGGCATGCGAACACCCCTATAAAAGCGTCGCAGAGGATAGTTTGCATGGAGAGACCCTCAGAAACTAACCATCTGCATTCAATAGACTTCGATCAGCAAAACTGCTGCTCATATCAAATGAATGCGGATCCGGTTTCTGCTCATACGCTTCAAGTATTGCGTCCTGTTCAAAAATTCAACAGGCCGACGATATTACTTCTGATTTGCCTCAGGTAACGCGTTCCCAGAAATTTCGTTGAGTTTTTCTGCCAACCATCTCTGGGACAGACGAAGCAATGAGCCAGAACAAGACCAAACCCACTTCAGCGTTCGCAGAAATTTAAGCCAAAGACGTTGCTTAACTGCACTTTTGCCCGTTCTCCTTTTGGCGGCAGCCTGTTCGCGGTTGATCTCTTGAAGAACTGTGACGATTTCAGGGCTGCAAGTTATCGTGCAATATTGAACATTACTCTGGTCCAGGAGGTCCGTGAGTTCCTTGGCAAAGGGTCGGATGAATTCTTTCAGAGAATACTTGCAGCCTGCGTTCGCTTCCCATCTCTCCAATGCCGCGGCATTCACGACATCAACCGTACTGATGTTTCCGAACCTGTTTGGCATACCATCTGACGAGGGCGTGAAATTCTTCACAGTACTCCAAACTCCCTTCCGCCCACCTGGAAGCGTAACGCTGTCTGAAATGCCACACAGGATGTTCTGAGGTTCACTTGGAACACCGTCTGGAAGGCTTTTCATGCATGGTTCACTGGCCTCTTTTTCGAAGCCGCCACTATTCCCATGCATGTTCCTGCGGGCGTTACATTGGTTTGATTTCTCAGCCTTGGATGTAGCCTTGCGCTTTTTCTCAAATGCAGCATAGGCGCCCCGCGTTCTGGACACCCGTTTCTTGACCTCACCGACAAAGAGACGAAATTCTTCCGCATGACCAGCTTGCGCCATTTTGTGTGCAGCTAGACAGGGCTTGAAAATATAGCTGACAACACGCCCAACATGGTCCCGATCCACCACCGAAGCTTCACAGCTCACAGAGCAAAAACCTGCGCTGATGATGTATTCGCGCAGCCAAGTCTGGAAATCCTCAATCTTCAACATTTCATCCCAAGTGGCGATGGCATGAAAATGCGGATGAAATGTTCTAGATGCTGGGTCGTAGGGAAGCTCAAGGCGAAAGCTGGCGATCTGGACAGCATCGCCAAACATTTCAGTCAACGCCTGTTCGAATTGACGCACTCTTTCAAAGTAAAGGTCAAATTCGCCTTTTAACTCGGCCACCCTCACTCTGTGCTTGGACGCCGGCAAGGTCAAAAACAAGTACTTCTCGCAGGAATGTTGGTCGACGTACCTTGCGAAACTCCGGACGCGTTTCCGAGTGTCGGCAACCGCAACCGATGGCAGGTGTTTGCTGTTCTTGTATGACAGCTTATTGGTAACGGCGAGATTTATGCCGGGCGGAAGCGGATGGAGTACTTGCGTGAGCGCTTTGCTGTTTGGGCGCAGCAAATCCACTCCAACCTGTTTGCCAAAATTAGCAACCTCGTAGCTCATCCGACGATATTTCATTGAGCCAGAGCTGAACTTGAAGCCTCCTAAGTACTCGGCGCGTTCACCAACTTTTTGCAACTGTGGAAATGTTTCCAAGGCCCATTCTATGGCTTCGGCAAACGTCTCGTCATCCATGATTAATCCTGCCATCAATCGGCAAGTCTTCATCACGTGCACCAGTGCGCTTGCCGCAAGGCAAGGAATAATGGTGCATCATTTCGTAGAGTTTAAAGAAACCGTTAACGGCTGAGACTGCTGGCTATTCTGAGGGTTCTAATGAGGGAGAGCCGAAAACAAAAACTTAGGGCGTCCTACCCTTACTCCATCCAAAAGAAACCAATTTCCATTGGTTGGAACACATTTTCCACAGGCCCGTTTGCCAGCTATTTTTTGTTTGGATCGAAGCGACCAGCCGCTTCCTCCGCCTTTAAGCCAGCTTCCACAAGAGCTCGGATCGCGGCAGAACGTCCATAGATTTCACGCTGGTGTGTGTACCTCCGAATGAGCGCTAACTCATCCTCAGTCATTAGTATTTGAAGCCGTTTGGGCGGTCTGTCTGATAGTTTTTCCATGACCCCAATGTGCCACCATACACACAGTGCGTCAAATGTTGACACGCCGGATGAGTTATTATACACACTATACACACAATAAGGATTAACGTTTCAGGGAGGAAGCCATGCTTTCATATTTTCAGCTTCAATTTCATCGAGCCCATGAAATCTGTGTGGTTTTCCATGTTTGCTACGTCGTGTATGAATTCGCTCACAAAGCGCATGTGATTTAGGTTTCACACTGGCGTTGATAGCGCCACAATACTGAACCGGTATGCCAAAAGTATGCCAAAAACCAAAAGTGCTGAAGAAACCCCAGCAAAATAAGCCCATTCAGACTATGTAGGTCCAATCCATCATAGGTGCCACGCTCAGGCGAGCGGCAATTTTCAGATTATTTTTCAACCCACTACCCTCACAACGGCCAACTGCCCCTGCAGCAATATTCCCCGGTATCTCCCAATGTCGGCGCAGGCGTCCGACTCGCGCGCGCTAGGCTTTAACACATTCTTTTTGGGAAACAGACCCGAAGCATATTCCGGTCGGAGATTCAATTCACAAGACGCAGATGCCGCGTGATGGCCATCGCCTGCAATCGCTCACCCATTCGCGGCGATGCCATAGCGACTGATCATCATCTCGACGCTGTTCTCAATCGTGTCAGCCATCTCGGACTGGCTTAGAACAGAGCCCGAAAACAGCAGCGGCCAGAAGGCACGGGCCTTGATCAGACCGATGAACTCGCGCCCGGCTTTTTCCGGGTCGTCGATCTGCAACTGGCCGTCTGCGGCGGCGTCCCGAAGCATGGCAATAAAGGCGGCGGTCTTGTCCAGCCTGCCCTGCGCCTCGGCCGCAAGAACCGGGTTGCGCAAAGTTTCGCTGATCACCATCCGGGACATCGCCATCACGTCCGGCGACATCAGAATGCGGCCCTCAGCCCAGGCGAGCTCGGTCAACTGCTCGCGCACATCACGCCCTTTTTCGTACCGGATTTCCACCACTTCGGCAAAGCGTCTGGACAGCTCGATCACGATTGAACGGAACAGATTTTCCTTACTTTCGAAATACTTGTACAGCGTACGCTTGGACACCTCGGCCTGGGCCGAGATGCGATCCATGCTGGCGGCGGCAAAGCCCTTTTCCTGAAACTCGGCCACGGCAGCTTCGATGATCTGCGCGTGCTTCGACGCATTGGGTGCGCTGCATTCACTCATGTCAGAGCTATAGACCCATTGACGGGTCGTGGTCAAACGCCAGGTAAACGCAAGAGTTTACAGGCTCGATTTTCTGTGCCACTAGTAAACCCGTGAGTTTACCGACTCAGGTAACCAGCCCAACATGGAGATCCCCCTCATGCCACTCACACTGAAACTGAACGGCGAGACCCACACGGTTGACGCCGAACCCGGCACCCCGCTTCTGTGGGTGATCCGGGATGAGCTTAAGCTGACCGGAACCAAATTTGGCTGCGGCGTTGCGTCCTGCGGTGCCTGCACCGTGCATCTGAATGGCGAGCCCGTGCGCTCGTGCCAGACCTATGTTGAAGACGTCGAGGATGCTGAAATCACCACGATTGAGGCAATCGGAGACGACAAGGTCGGGGCCGCTGTCCAGCAGGCCTGGGTCGAACTGGACGTGGTGCAGTGCGGTTACTGCCAGTCGGGTCAGGTGATGTCGGCGGTGGGTCTGCTGTCCGAAAACCCCAAGCCCAGCGCCGAAGAGATCGACAGCTACATGCACGGCAACGCCTGCCGGTGCGCCACCTATCAACGTATCCGCGCCGGTGTCCAGCGCGCGTCCGAAATTCTGGAGGCCTGATCCATGACCATCAACACCTCTCGCCGTGGATTTCTGAAAGGGGCCGCAGCTGCCGGTGCCGTTCTGCTGGTTGGCGCCCGTCCCGATGGCGCGCTGGCGGTGGCGTCGTCCGAAAGCGCCATGTTCAATCCGTTCGTGAAGATTGACGCCGATGGCACTGTGACCGCCATCGTCAAGCACTTTGAAAAGGGTCAGGGCCCTGCGACCGGTCTGCCGACGCTGATCGCCGAGGAAATCGGCCTGACCATGGATCAGATCGAGTACGAATTCGCACCCTCTGATCCCAACGTCTACAACAATCTGGCGCTCGGTCCGTTTCAGGGGACCGGCGGCTCGACCGCGATGGCGAATTCCTGGCTGCAATACCGTCAGGCCGGTGCCGCCGCGCGCGAGATGCTGATCAACGCCGCCACCCAAAGCTGGGGCGTGGATGCTTCGGGCGTCACCATCGAAGACGGTATCGTCAAAGCGGGCGACAAGTCGGCACCGATTGCGGAGTTTGTGGCTGCGGCTTCGCAACTGGAGGTCCCGGCTGAGCCACGCCTGAAGGACGCGTCCGAGTTCCGGCTGATCGGCAATGAAGCCGTGCGGCGCAAGGACTCGGCGATCAAGGGCAATGGGCAGGCAATGTACGCGATGGATGTTCATCTGCCGAACCAGATGGTCGCCATGATCAAACGCCCCGAGGCCCGCGGCAGCATCGCCCTTGGCTTTGACGACAGCGCGTCGAAAGACGTCAAAGGCTATATCAACGCTGCCGTTCTGCCCAATCAGGCGGGCGTTGCGGTTTATGCCGAAAATACCTGGGCCGCGATTCAGGCACGCGATGCGCTTGACGTCGAATGGGACCTGTCGGGCGCGGAAACCCGCGATTCCGACCAGATCAAGGCCGAGATCATGGCCGCGCTGGACGCTGAGCCGACGTTTAACGTCAACAAGGCAGATGTCGCGGCAGTGTCGGCGGCGATAGACGGGGCGGATAAGGTCATCGAAAAGACCTTTTACTTCCCGCTGCTCGCCCATGCGCCGATGGAGCCGTTGAACTGCACCATCGAACAGACCGCAGATGGTGACATCGTCCTGCATGATGGCGCGCAAATGCCGACCGGGCCGCATATGGCCTATCAGCAGATCTTCCAACTGCCGGCTGAGAAGATTCACATCAAGACAATGCTGGCCGGTGGCTCTTTCGGGCGTCGCGCCACACCGGATGCGGATTATCAGGTCGAGGCTGCTTTAGCCTTTGTTGTCACCGACCGTACGCGCCCGGTGAAACTGGTCTGGACGCGCGAGGATGATATCCGCAGCGGCTACTACCGCCCCGCCTTTGGCCACAAGGTGCGCGTGGGTCTGGATGCGGATGGCAATATTGTCGGATGGCAGCATCAGGTGGCCGGGCAGTCGATAATCAAGGGCACCGCGTTCGAGGCCATTGCGGTGCATGATGGCATCGATCACACCTCGATCGAAGGGATCGGCGACAGTCCCTACACGATCCCCGGCATGGCGGTAGGCTTGACCGATACGCCCAAGGCGACCTCGGTTCTGTGGTGGCGGTCGGTGGGGCATACCCACACGGCCTACGCGATGGAAACGATGATGGACCTTGCGGCACAGGCCGCCGGTCGCGACCCGGTTGAATTCCGGCTGGCCCATCTGGCTGACGACACCGACGCGGACCAAAAGCGCAAGGCGGGCGTGCTGAAACTGGCGGTTGAAAAGGCCGGTTGGGGCAACGCGCCAGCGGGCCGGGCGCAGGGAGTCGCGGTGCACAAGTCCTTCGGTTCCTACGCCGCGCAGGTGGTCGAAGTGTCCGGCGACCCGGAAAACGGCATTCGGATCGAAAAGGTGACCTGCGCCGTGGATTGCGGTATCGCCGTGAACCCGGACGTGGTGCGCGCCCAGATGGAGGGTGGCATCGGCTATGGCATCGGCCATGTGATGCGTGACCAGATCACGCTGACCGGTGGCACCGTGGACCAGTTCAACTTCCCGGATTACGAGCCGCTGCGGATCGGTGACATCGCCGCCATCGACGTGCATATCGTGCCGTCCGCCGAAGCGCCCTCGGGCGTTGGGGAGCCCGGCACGCCCCCGTCCGCCCCGGCGCTGGCAAACGCGATCAACGCCCTGTCCGGGGTACAGGTCGCCGAAATGCCGATGGCAGAGAACGGTGTTAACTTCGTCTGACCCTCTGGTCCCCGCGCCCTGGCCACAAGGCGCGGGGATTACCACTCAGGGACCCGTCATTAAATTTGATCAAATTTAGTGACAAGCGCGGGCGGCTCCAGTACATCTCGGAAAACGAGAGCAACGGAGGCCCCCATGGACCTGAGCGCCCTGCACAGTTTTCGCGTCGCCGCCTGTGACCTGAACGGTCAGTTGCGGGGCAAACGTGTGCCGCCTGCATATGCCGACAAGCTGGACAAGGGCGCGGTGCGGATGCCGCTTTCGGCGCTGAACGTGGATTTGTGGGGGGCTGACATCGACGGCAGCCCGCTGGTTTTCGAAAGCGGGGATGCCGATGGCGTTCTGCGGCCCACCGAACGCGGCCCCGTCCCGGTGCCCTGGCTCGACGCCGAAACGGCCCTGGTGCCGATGTGCCTGTACGATGACACGGGCCAACCCTTCCCCGGCGATTCCCGGCACGCCCTTTCCGCCGTGCTGGACCGCTACGCACAGCGCGGTTGGTCCGTGATCGCCGCGACCGAGCTGGAGTTCACGCTGATCGACGCCTCTGGGGCGCAGCCGCAACCTCCGATCAACCCGATCACCGGGCGCAGGCTGTGCGATGAGGCGGTCTTGTCCGTTGCCGAAATGGACGCGTTCGAGGCCTTTTTCACCGACCTCTACGATGGCTGCGCGGCAATGGGTATCCCGGCCCAAACCGCGATCTCGGAAAGCGGCATCGGCCAGTTCGAGATCAACCTGAATCATCAGGACGCAATGCGCTGCGCCGATGATACATGGCTTTTCAAGGCATTGACGCGCGGTTTGGCACGGAAACACGGGTTCTGCGCGACCTTCATGGCCAAGCCCTATGCCGACGAAGCGGGCAACGGGATGCATGTGCATTTTTCGGTGCTTGATCGGGATGGGCGCAACGTCTTCGATGACGGCGGTCCAAAGGGCACGGACCTTCTGCGTTCGGCCGTGGCCGGGTGCCTAGCGGCCATGCCCGGCAGTACGCTGATCTTCGCACCACATGGCAATTCCTACACCCGCCTCGTGCCCAGCGCCCATGCGCCAACCGGGGCAAGCTGGGCCTATGAGAACAGAACCGCCGCCATTCGCATCCCCGGCGGCGCCTCGGCTGCGCGGCGTATCGAGCACCGCGTTGCGGGCGGGGACATCAACCCGTATCTGATGCTGGCAGCCGTTCTGGGCGCGGCTCTGGTGGGGATTGAAGATGGTTTGAAACCCCCTGCCGCAATCTCGGGCAATGCCTACGACATCAAGGGCCTGCCGCAATTGGCCAGTGATTGGACCGCTGCCGTTGCGGCCTATGAATCAGACCCGATGGTCGCCCGCCTGTTTCCGCCCGACCTGATCCGGTATATGGCTATGACCAAGCGGCAAGAGATCGCGCGCTTTGCGGACCGCCCCGCCCAGGACCACTGGCTGAGCTATCTCGAGGCTGTCTGACCCCACTTGCCCGACCAAAACAACTCGGGTAGGCTAAATTTGATCAAATTTGGTGAACCATGAAAATCGGTATTCTACAAACCGGCCACTCTCCTGATGGGTTGAAAGACGAATTCGGGGATTATGATGAACTGTTCCCGGCGCTTCTGGACGGCAACGGATTCGACTTTGAAACCTTTGCCGTTGTCGACGGGGTGTTTCCAGACAGCACAGCGGATGCGGATGGCTGGCTGATCACCGGATCACGGTACGGCGCATATGAGGACCTGCCATGGATTCCGCCGCTCGAGCAGTTGATCCGCGACATCCATGCCAGTGGCAAACCGATTGTCGGCGTGTGCTTCGGCCATCAGATCATCGCGCAGGCCCTTGGGGGCCGGGTCGAAAAATTCTCGGGCGGGTGGTCCGTGGGGCGGACTGAGTATGACTTTGACGGCAAAAAGGTCTGGCTGAACGCCTGGCATCAGGATCAGGTTGTCGAGACCCCCGAAGGAGCGGAGGTCGTAGGGCAGAACGACTTCTGCAAGAACGCGATGCTGTCTTATGGCGATACGATCTGGACGGTTCAGGCCCATCCGGAGTTTTCGAACGATTTCGTGACCGGGCTGATGCGGACGCGCGGCAAGGGTCTTGTGCCCGACACTCTGATGGAAGCCGCCACAAACCGGCAAACCGCCCCGGACGACAATGCCGGGATCGCCCGCTACATGGCCGAGTTTCTCAAGAAAGCGAGGGCCTGATGGCCGACTGGACAGATCAACTGCCGCAGGCAGCGCGCACCTATATTGACGGGCACCGACTGGATGAGGTCGAATGCATCATCTCGGACCTGCCCGGCATCGCGCGCGGCAAGGCGGTGCCTGCGTCGAAATTCGCCAAACAGGCTTATTTCCATCTACCCGACAGCATCTTCTACCAGACCATCACCGGTGACTGGGGCGAGGCCGCAGGCGAGGACGGGTTCATCGAACGGGACATGATCCTGAAGCCCGATTTCTCGACCGCATCCGCCGCACCGTGGACCGGCGACTGGACGCTGCAGGTGATCCATGACGCCTATGATCGCGACGACAAGCCGATCCCGTTCAGCCCGCGCAACGTGCTGAAACGCGTCGTGCAGCTGTACCACGACAAGGGCTGGAAACCGGTTGTCGCACCGGAGATGGAGTTCTTTCTGGTCGCCCCCAATGTGGACCCGGCGCAGGGGATCAAGCCGATGATGGGCCGCTCGGGTCGTCCGGCGGCAGCCCGGCAGGCCTATTCGATGACCGCAGTGGATGAATTCGGCCCGGTGATCGACGACATCTACGATTTCGCCGAACATCAGGGGTTCGAGATCGACGGCATCACGCAGGAAGGCGGGGCCGGTCAGCTTGAGATCAACCTGCGTCACGGCAATCCGGTAAAACTGGCTGATGAGGTGTTCTATTTCAAACGCCTGATCCGCGAGGCCGCCCTGCGGCACAACTGTTTCGCCACTTTCATGGCAAAGCCGATCGAGGACGAGCCGGGCTCGGCCATGCATATCCATCACTCGATCATCGACATGGAATCCGGTCAGAATATCTTTTCGGGTCCTCAGGGCGGCGAGACGGATGCGTTTTACAATTACATTGCAGGTCTTCAGAACCACCTGCCCGCGGGGCTGGCGGTGATGGCGCCCTATGTGAACTCGTACCGGCGCTACGTGAAAGACCATGCCGCGCCGATCAATCTGGAGTGGGCGCGCGACAACCGTACGACCGGCATCCGCGTGCCCCTGTCGGGACCCGAGGCGCGGCGGGTGGAAAATCGCATCGCCGGGATGGATTGCAACCCGTATCTGGGCATCGCGCTGTCGCTCGCTTGCGGCTATCTGGGCCTGACCCGGCAGGAACGTCCGCGCCGCCAGTTCTATGGCGACGCCTATGAGGGCGATGGCGACATCCCGCAGGTCATGGGCAGCGCGCTGGACCTGTTCGACGAAGCCACCGCCTTGCACGAGGTTCTGGGCACCGAATTTGCCCGCGTTTACGGGATCGTAAAACGCGCGGAATACGAAGAGTTCCTGCAGGTGATCTCTCCTTGGGAGCGAGAGCATCTTTTGCTGAATGTCTAGGCCTGTGGGACCGTTCGGAATGTCCGTATTTGGCACGAGAAGAAGCCGGGGCGCGGCATGAACCTGCTGTATTCCAATGACCGAAAGGCCGAGTATCCGGCCAGTTGGTACGCGGCGACGGCCAATCCGATGGACCGGTTTCCGGTGTTGGGACGCGACAGTAAGGCGGACGTCTGCATTGTCGGCGGCGGTTATACCGGTTTGTCGGCGGCGCTACATCTGGCCGAGGCGGGGTTTGACGTTGTCCTGCTCGAAGCGCATCGCGTGGGTTTTGGCGCGTCGGGCCGAAATGGCGGCCAGCTTGGCAGCGCGCAGCGGATGGATCAGGAGGATCTGGAGCGGCTGGTTGGCGATGACGATGCCGCCAAGCTGTGGGACCTGGCCGAAGATGCCAAGACGCTGGTCAAATCCCTGATCTCGCGCCATCAGATCGACTGCGATCTGAAACCCGGCGTCGCCAACATGGCGCTGAGCGATGGCGAGCGGCGGGAATTGCATGAACACGCCGCGCATCTGTCCGGACGGTACGGGTATGGGCAGATTGAACCGCTGGACGCGGAGGCAGGCCATGCGTTGTGCCCCTCGCCCGCCTATGAAGGTGGGTATCTGGATAAGGGGGCGGCCCATTTGCACCCTTTGAACTATGCGCTGGGTCTGGCACGGGCCGCCGCGCAGGCGGGCGCGCGTATCCATGAGGGCACCGAGGTTCTGGACATCGAACAGGGTCCCCGCGCCACCGTTCGGACGGCGCAAGGCACGGTCACCGCGGATCACGTCATTCTGGGCTGCAACGGGTATCTGGGCGGTTTGAGCCCGCATGTCGCGGCGCGGGTCATGCCGATCAACAACTTCATCGCCGCGACCGAACCGCTGGGGGCGGATGCGGCCAAGATTCTGACGCAGGACGTGGCCGTCGCCGATACCAAATTCGTGGTGAATTATTTCCGACTCAGCGGTGATGGCCGGTTGCTGTTTGGCGGTGGCGAAAGCTATGGCTATCGCTTCCCCTCGGACATCGCCGCCACCGTCCGCAAGCCGATGGCGCAGATTTTCCCGCATCTGCGCGATGTGAAGATCGACTATGCCTGGGGCGGCACGCTGGCCATAACCATGCGGCGGATGCCCTATCTGGCGCGGGTTGCCCCCAACATCCTGTCGGCGTCGGGCTATTCCGGTCACGGCGTCGGCACGGCCACCCATGCCGGTCAGCTTATGGCCATGGCCATTCAGGGACAGGCCGAAGGCTTCGACACTCTGGCCCGCGTGCCCGCTCTGCCCTTTCCGGGCGGTTCTGCGCTGCGCAGCCCTTTATTGGTGCTGGCGATGACGTGGTACGCGCTGCGGGACCGCTTGGGGATCTGACCCTTCTACCATTGCGACAATTTGGTGAAATTTCGCCGACCCGGCGAAAGGGGACTTGGCATCGGCGGGCTCTTCGATTTAGATAAACAAAAGTTAGAATTCGGGATTTCCAAATATGA
Organism: Ruegeria sp. F5; assembly: GCF_056533845.1. NCBI lineage: Bacteria > Pseudomonadati > Pseudomonadota > Alphaproteobacteria > Rhodobacterales > Roseobacteraceae > Ruegeria > Ruegeria sp. F5. Next base: position 375,470 of record NZ_JBQFOU010000002.1, read on the forward strand.
CACTGCCACCAAACGTGCATGATGCCGAACCCATCCCCGCAGCCGCCCGAGCGGCCATTGACGCCTTGATGCAATCCGGCGACCTGTTCCGCTATACCGCGCCGCAGGACGCCCCGGTTGCCTTGCTCGAGGCTGAGTTTGCTGAACTGCTGGGCTCGAAATACGCGCTGGCGGTGTCATCCTGTTCGGCCGCTTTGTTCCTGTCGCTAAAGGCGCTTGGCCTGCCCCGCGACGCGCGGGTGCTGATACCGGGCTTCACGTTTGCCGCCGTGCCCTCATCCATTGTGCATGCAGACTGCATCCCGGTCCTGTGCGAAGTGGGCGAAAACTATCGCATCGACATGGCGGATTTCGCGGCCAAGCTGAATGATGTTCATGCGGTGATCATCAGCCATATGCGCGGGCATACCTCGGACATGGATGCGATCATGGCGCTGTGCGATGCGCGCGACATTCCGGTGATCGAGGACGCGGCCCATTCGCTGGGCACCACCTGGCATGGGCGCAACATCGGCACCATTGGCAAGGTCGGCTGTTTCTCGTTCCAGTCCTACAAGATGATCAACGCGGGCGAAGGCGGCATCCTGACTACCGATGACGCCGATCTGGTTGCGCGTGCCGTGATCATGTCGGGCGCCTATGAGCACAACTGGAAAAAGCACAAAGGCCCGCACGGCGACAATTCGCCCGAGTTGCAGCAGGCCTTTGCCCGCTGGCAAAACCAGTTGCCGCTTTATAACCTGCGGATGAGCAACCTCAGCGCCGCCGTGATCCGCCCGCAAATCCCCGAACTGGCGCGGCGTGTGCGGGATGGGCTGGCGAACCACGATTACGTGGCCGACCGCCTGAACACATCGCCCTATATCGACGTCCCTGCCCCGCTGGCCCCGGAACGCCGCGCGCCGGATTCGATCCAGTTCAATCTGGTCGGGCTGAACGAGGATGAAATCCGCGCCTTTGCCGAAGCCTCGGACGCGCGGGGCGTCAAGGTTCAGGTCTTTGGCCTGAGCGAGGACAACGCCCGTGCCTTCTGGAACTGGCAATTCCTGCCTGAAAAGTTCGACTTGCCGCGGACCCGCGAGATGCTGATGAAGGCCTGCGACGTGCGCCTGCCGGTGCGCCTGACCCGCGAGGAGTTGGACGTGATTGCCGATATCCTGCTGGCCTCGGTCGGCGAGGTGATCGGGCCGGTTCCTGCCTACGGGACCTGAGCGTCAATCCTCAACCACATCAACCAATACAAACATCGCGGTGATCCCTTCGGGGGTCGCTGCGATGCGTGACAGGATACCCGCCACCTGCAAACCGGATGGGGCTTGGATCAACAGCGGCGCGCCGGAATCGCCCATCATCACCGGGCAGGTCGCGATCATCAGCCCGTCAGCCAGCGGACGCGGAAAACAGTCCTTCGTCCGGCTCTGGACATGAGGCCGCAGGCCGGGGTAACCGGCAACTGTTCCGGCGGTGAGCCCGGCGCTGGTTTCCGCGAGTTCGAAAAACCCAAGCGATTGTCCTAAAGGCTCAACCAGTTCAAGCACCGCCCAATCCAGTTCGGGGCGGCTCTCAAAACCTTCGGCGGTTTGATCAGGGTGCAAACGGTAGCTTTCGACGGTTGACACCGAAACGGCTTCTCCGCGCTGATAGCCAGCGGCAAAGCGGATGCTGGCGGCGGGAATCCAGCGGTTGCGGGTTCTGTTGTAAAGACAATGGGCGGCGGTCAGGACCAGCCTGTCAGAGATCAGAACGCCGGTGCAGTGCGACCGCTGATCCCGGCTGGCAAAGTTGACCCGCCCAATCGCACGCCATGGTGTGGCGGAGGCATCCAGAATCTCGCGCGCACGGATGTCATCGCATCCGGCATCCGACTTGGCACCCAAGGTGCACACAGGCGACCATGCTTCGGTAAAACGGCCCTGCGCCAGCGCCATTTGCCCGCAGAGCAAAGCGACGCAAACGGCAAGCCAGCGCATCGCGTGAGGGATCAGTTCAGCTTGGACAGCTTCTGCTGCAACTCGGCGAGTTGCTTTTTGATGTCATCCAGATCCTCTTTGGGTTCGGGCTTTTCCTCATCGCTTTCGGGACCGGACCAATTGCCCGACAAACCGCCGGTCATCGCCTTGAGGAAGGCTTTTTGCTGCGCCTGCATCGCCTCGAACCCCGGAATCTGGGTCATCGGGTTCATGGCGTTCATGTTTTCCATCATCTTGGACTGGCTTTCGCGCAGCATCTCGAACGAGCTTTGCAGGAACTGCGGCATCATCCCGCCGCCCGGAATCATGTAGCTGCGCACAAGGTCATTGAGAACGTTGACCGGCAGAACGTTTTCGCCCCGGCTTTCGTGTTCGGCAATGATTTGCAGCAGATACTGGCGCGTCAGGTCGTCGCCGGTTTTCAGATCGATAATCTGGACTTCACGCCCGTCCCGGATGAACCCCGCGATATCTTCAAGCGTGACATAGTCGCTGGTCTCGGTGTTATACAACCGGCGGCTGGCATAACGCTTGATCAACAGCGGTTTTTCCTGGTTCGACACCCTTAACCCTCCCAAGGATGATGCATTGCAGCACAGGTTATGCGACTGCAGCACAAAAAGAAAGGGCAGGTCAAGCGACCTGCCCAGCGCAACTGCACCAGTTGGGAGGAATGGGTGCCCGTCGCGCCCCTTCCTTACTTGGCGGCGGCCGCTTTCTTGGCAGCGGTCGTCACTTCGGTGGTTGCTTTCTTGACAGCAGCAGTTGCTTCTTCTGCAGCGTCTTTACCAGCAGCCATCAGCAGCTCGACGGTTTCGGTCTGAACTTTTTTCGCGATTTCAGCGAAAGCAGCCATGTTTTCGGCAGCAACTTCAGCCGACGCGCTTGCGAAGTCGGTTGCAGCTTTTGCGTAGTCAGCAGGCTCGGCCTTTGCTTTCGACATGTCGCTCAGCTTGGCCAGAGTTTCTTTGGTCCATTTGTTCGAGATTTCAGCCGATTTCTCAGCTGCTTCCAGAGCAACGCCCGACAGCTTTTCGTTCAGCGAAGCGGTCGATTTGAATGCGTCTTCCATTGCGGCGGTGTCTACCGGAAATGCACCCATCATGTCTTTCATGATCGCGGTGAAGTCTTGCGTCTTTGCCATTGTCCTAATCCTTTTTGCCGAACCGGGCCCACCCCGGTTTTCATCAGCTTGAGGACAATATGGTTTCTGCATCGCAGCATTGCAAGTATTTTTTGCTGCAATGCAGAAAAAATAGTTTCAAAATGAAATCAGCGGTTTGCCTTGACCAGCACATAGGTTCCCGGTGCCGGGCACAGGGGCGGATGATCCGAATCGCCGGTATCGCGGGCTGGAACCTGCTTGCCGGACCGCTTCTTCAGCCAGGCCTCCCATAGCGGCCACCACGAGCCCTCGTGGAAGTCCGCCTCTTTCAGCCAGGTCTCGGCATCGCCCTTCAGGTCGGGGTTGGTGTAGTGGCCGTATTTCTTCTTGCTGGGCGGGTTGATGATGCCCGCGATATGGCCGGATTCCGAGACCACAAAGGTCTTTGATTTCGACCCGGTCTGCTGAAACCCGCGATAGCAGTCTTTCCAGGTGGCGATATGATCGGTCTCGCAGGTGATCGCCATCATCGGAACATCCACGTCGCTGATGCGCAGCTTGTGGCCCATCAGTTCGAACCCGTCCCCGACCAGATCGTTGCCCTGACACAGACCGCGCAGATACTGGACGGCCATCTTTCCGGGCAGGTTGGACCCGTCGCCGTTCCAGAACAGCAGATCGAATGCCGGCGGAGTTTCACCCATCATGTAGTTGCGGATGGCGGGCGTATAAACAAGGTCGCGCGAGCGCAGGAAGGACATGGTGCGCCCCAGAATCCAAGCGTTCAACAGCCCCTCTTTGGCGACGTGCTCTTCGATCCCGTCTACGAAATCGTCCTGCAGGAAGGGCGTGAACTCTCCCTGATCGCCAAAATCCGTAAGGGTCGTGAAGAATGTCGCCGATTTGACCGATTTGTCACCGCGCTGCTTGAGCAGCGACAGCGTCAGGTTCAGCGTCGTTCCCGCGATACAGTATCCGACCGCATTGACCTGCTTGACCTTGCAGATCTTCTTGACCTCTTCGATTGCAGTCAGGAACCCTTCCTCGATGTAGTCTTCCATACCCACATCGGCATAAGAGACGTCCGGGTTGATCCAGCTGACCACAAACAGGGTATAGCCCTGTTCGGTAATCCACTTGATCATGCTGTTCTGGGCCTTCAGGTCCAGAATGTAGAATTTGTTGATCCAGGGCGGGAACAGGACGATTGGGGTTTCAAAGACGGTCTCGGTCGCAGGCTTATACTGGATCAGTTCCATCATGCGGTTGCGATAAACCACATCACCCGGAGTGGTCGCCAGATTGCCGCCGACCTCAAAGGCGCTGTCATCCGCCAGCTTGACCACCAGTTCGCCGTCATTGGCCTCGAGGTCCGATACAAGGTTCTCAAGTCCCTGGATCAGCGACTGCCCCTCGGTCTCGATCGCCTTTTCCAGCGCGTCGGGATTGGTGGCCAGGAAATTCGTCGGCGCCATCATGTCGATGATCTGCTGCGAGAAATACTGCAGCCGCTGCTTGTCGTTGTTATCCAGGTCTTCGACCGAGGCCACGGCCTGCTCCAGCGCCTTTGCGTTGGTCTGATACTGCTGACGGATCAACCGGAAATAGGGGTTGCTGTCCCACAAGGGGTTCGAAAACCGTTTGTCACTGGGCCCGGGTTCTTCGTCGTCGACCTCGCCAGTGGTCAGCGCCTGTTGCGCTTCGGCAAAGTTCAGAACCGATTTGCCCCAATATTCGATCTGCTGTTCCAGAAGTTTGGCGGGATTTTGCCAAGCCTCGGCCCAATAGGTTGTTGCTGCTCGTGCGAAAAGCTCTTGATTCGGACCGTCCAGAGCGGTCGTGCGGGGTTTCTTGACCGCCATGACCTCGACCAGGCGCTTGGAGAGTTGTTCGACCTTTTCCATATTTTCTTTAAGTCGTTCAATATGTTCTTCGCTAACGTCAGACATTTGGCCTTCACTTGTTGTCATTTTAACAATTCCCACCTAGTCTTGCTGCCATGCAGAATAACGTCGTGGGTGTCGGGGGGCAAAGCGACGAATGGTCCGAGTTTACAGGATAATACACCGGAGGTCCCTTCGATGCGCTACATGATGACCTACGACTTGATGGAAACCGTGCGAAACACGAACCAGTGGCTTGGCGCGACCGCCAGCGCAATGGCGTCGTACCCGCTGTTTTCCATGGCCCCGAACCCTGCGTTCGGCTGGATGGCCGCCTGGGGCGAGGTGACGGAACGCACCTTCCAGCGCATGGTCGTCAAACCCGACTGGGGTATCCGCACTTACACCTGTGAAGACGGCAAGGATCACCTGGTCGAGGTTACCACGGTTCTGGAACGCCCGTTCGGAGACCTTGTTCATTTCAAGGTAAACGGGCGTGAAACCCAGCCCCGCAAAGTGCTTTTGGTTGCGCCAATGTCCGGCCACTATTCGACTTTGCTGCGGTCGACGGTAAAAAGCCTGCTGGTCAATTGCGAGGTTTACATCACTGATTGGCATAACGCGCGCGATATTCCTGTGTCCGCGGGTAAGTTCGATGTCGAGGACTACACCCTCTACCTTGTCGATTTTATGAAAGAGCTCGGCCCCGACACGCATGTTGTCGCCGTGTGCCAGCCCGCCCCGCTGACATTGGCCGCCACCGCCTATCTGGCCGAGGTCGAACCCAAGGCCCAGCCCAGCACTCTGACGCTGATCGGCGGCCCGGTCGATCCCGACGCCACCCCGACGGACGTGACGGATTTCGGTCGGCGCGTGACGATGGGCCAGTTGGAAAAAACCATGATTCAGCGCGTGGGCTTCAAGTACAAGGGCGTTGGCCGGATGGTCTATCCCGGCCTGCTGCAACTGGCATCCTTCATGTCGATGAACGCGGATCGCCACTCCAAGGCGTTTACGGACCAGATCCAGCGCGTCCTCAGGAACGAGGCGTCGGATCATGACGCCCACAACCGGTTCTACGACGAATATCTGGCAGTCATGGACATGACGGCCGAGTTCTACCTTTCCACCGTCGAACGCGTCTTCAAGAACCGCGAAATCGCCCGCAACGAATTTGTGGTTGCCGGTCACAAGGTGGATATCGGCAAGATCACCGATGTTGCGGTCAAAACCGTCGAGGGCGCGAATGACGATATCTCGGCCCCCGGTCAGTGCATTGCCGCGCTGGATCTTTGTACCGGCCTGCCGGAGAGCAAGAAAGCCAGCCATGTCGAACCCGGTGCCGGCCACTACGGTATTTTCGCAGGGCGCAGTTGGCGGGACAATATCCGCCCTCTGGTGATCAATTTCATGAATGAAAACAGCCGCAAACCGCGCCGCCGGGCGGCCAACAGCAACAAAGTCGCCTGAGGCAGATGGGCGAGAGGGCGCTAGCCGACCTCGCCTTTGCCTGCTCCTGCGGGACCATGAGCGGTCGCATCGCGGCGTCAGCTTTGCCGCAAAGCACACATGTCGTCTGTTTCTGCCGTGATTGCCGCGCGGCGCAGTTGTATTTCGGGCAGCCCGACCCAGCCCCCGGCCCTGTCGACATCCTGCAAATGGCGCCCGAGGCCATCGTGGTCGATCAGGGCGCGAAACATCTGGCTGTGATGCAACTTAGCCCCAATGGCATGCTGCGCTGGTACGCCAAATGCTGCAACGCCCCGCTGGCGACCACGCCGCACAACCCGAAGTTTCCGTTTGCCGGGTTTATTGTCAAACGGCTTGCCGACCCCTCGGGCCTCGGCCCCGTTAAAACGCGGGGGTTTATTCAACTGCCGAACGGCAAGTACAAGCATGAAAATCCAACACCGGCCGCCATCGGGTTGGTGCGGCGCGTTTTCAAATCCCGATTGTCCGGAAGCTGGAAAAACACGCCATTCTTTGATCCGAAGACCCTTGCGCCGGTCGCCCGGCCCACAGTCATCAGCAAAAGCGAGCGGGCCGCACTTTACACGTAAGCCATCATCTGAGGCGCGCTCAGCCAATCCCGCATCGCGTCATTCACGATGTCCGGAGCCTCAAGCGTTGGCAGGTGCCCCGCATTTTCAAGGATTTGCAGCGAGGCTTCGGGGATCAGCTCTGCCATGAAAGCGTGTTTTCGAACCGGCGTCAGCGTGTCGTGGGCACCGCATAGAACCAGTGTCGGCACCTTGATCCGGCGCAGCGCGCCCTGCTGGTCGGGCCGGCGCTGCAACGCCCGCATCTGACGCACGAACACCTCCGGCCCCAGATCCGTCGCCATGGCCAGAAGGGTGTTCAGATGCGGTATCCGCTGCGGTCCCGGAGCCAGCGCATCCGACCCCACGACCCGGCGCATGACCTCTTCCAACCGACCGGCCTGCGCACCGATAATCAGTTCCTCGCGTCCTGCCGCCATTTGCGGCGTGTCCGCCTGCGCGTCGGTCGCCATGAGGCACAGGCGCGAGACCCGCTCGGGCGCGCGACGGATCAGTTCCAGCGCCACAACACCACCCATGCCAAGCCCTGCCAATGCAAACCTGTGCGGCACCTGATCCAAAAGGCCCGAGGCGATTTCTTCGATGCGCTCACCCTGCGAAATCGGCGCAACAGTCACCGCCCGATCCCGCGACAGCACCTCGATCTGAGGGCGAAACAGCCGGGCATCGGCCATGAAATCAGGTAAAAACACCAGCGGCTCGATCACGCGGGTCCTCCCTTTGCTCGGTTCTCCGAGTCCTTTCAGATTGCTCTGAGGATGAAAGTTTTGCCCCGGTGGGGCAAGGAAAACTTCACGGATACCGGATGCCGCGAAAAGCCGGGAAATCCGCGTATCGGGATTGCCGTTTGCGCAGGTCTTCCCCGGGCTCGGCCCCGGGTCGCAACAGGCACCCGCGCGGGGCAATGTAGCTGTCGATCCGGCGATGCGGTTTGGGCCGCCACACCAGATTGAAGGCGCAGAGCTTGGGGAAGAACCAGATCTCGGAATAGTCCAGATGGTCATGCATCCACCACGCCAGATCGCGCCAGTCGCGGCCCTGCGCAAAGCGATCCGCAAACCACGGGATCACGATGGATGCGCCCGCGATGCGCGCCTCGCCCTCGCCCCGATCCCAGATATGGCATTCCATCGGATTGTCATTGCGGGCGCAGTTCAGGCGGTTTTCATTTCCGAACCGGTTCAGCGACGGGGAACGATAGCCCGAGCGCACGGCGATCCGGCCAAAGGTCTCCTCCAAAGGGTCCAGCAGGGTTTCACAAAGGGCACGGCCGGTTTCAATGGCCAGATCGGGATTGTCGGGGATGTTCTGTTTCTGATGAAAACTCCCGATCTCGGAATACAGAAAATCCCGCATGTAGAAATGCCGGGACAGGCGCACGCGGCCAAGCGTCTCAAGGCTCCACATGCTGCCCGGCTTGCGCATCGTCACGTTCGGCTGGGTTGAGAAATGGTCATTCGATCCCCTGCCCCTTCAGCCAAGCCAACATCACCTCGACCGCCGCATCGGTCTGGCCCGGCGACATCAAGCGGCCCGCGATGACATGCGACATCGGATCATCGCCCGGGCCCATCGTCACCGTTTCGACCGTCACCGGCCCTCCCCAGGCTGCGGCCACCTTATGGGTCCGCTTTGGCCGCACGACCTGATCATCATCCGAGAACATGAACAACGCAGGCACCCTCGCGCCCGAGAAATCAAGCGCATAGACCGTATCCACAAGAACCGTCATCGGTACCACTGCCACCCAAGGGTAAACAACCGACCAATATTTGTTCTTCTCGGGGTCCGAGCTGGAAACATCGCGTTCTTCCCCCATCACCAGCGGCAGCCACTTCCGCGCCCAGGGCAGGCCCGGAATGAAGGCAACCGGCGAATTCACGCCAAAATTGGGCGATACGAAGATCATCGCCGCCACATCCGCGCTGAGTTCTGGATCAAGCGCCGCCGCCGCCGTCAGCGTACCCCCGGTCGATGTCGAGATGACGACCACCTTGTCGCCAACGGCCTTGGCTGCGGCCAGTCCCTCGGCCATATCCTGCATCCAGCCCAAGGCGGTCGTCTCGCCCATCGCGGCGCCGTCACGGCCATGCCCCCGCAGGCGGGTGTAGACCAGATTGGCCCCCAGCGCGTCCGCGACCCGGTCAGGCACGGGGCGGATTTCCTCGGAACTGGCCGAAAACCCATGCATATACAGCACCGAATACGGCGTGCGCTGTTCCTTGAACCCGTCCTGCCAGATCACGCGTTTCTCGACGCCGGGCGTGATGTCGTCAAAACCCGACTCGACGCTTTCGAAATAGACCTGCACACCTTCGCCGAACTTGCGGTCATCGAAAGAGGGGTTCAGGTCCACCTCTTCCCGTGGCCCGAACCAGTAGATCAGCCCGCCGACCACGATCAGCGCCAGAAGCAGACGCCCCAATATCCACCCGAAACGCCGCATCAGCCTGCCCCCAGTACGTCAAGTACCGCCTCTTCGATCAGGCCCAAACACGGCCCATCCGAGAACCGATGGTCCGCATCTTTCACCAACCGCAACTGTATATCCGGTCCTTCGGCATGTTCCAGCAACCGCACCGCTGTCTCCACCGAGACGGCTGTATCCGCCGTGCCCTGCAGAAACCGCACCGGGAACGGCAGGCTCAAAGCCGCGCGCAGGACAAGGCGTTCCCGTCCATCCTCAATCATCCGCTTAGTGATGATGTAGGGCTCCATATAGTCCGAAGGCAATTCCACATGCCCAACCGTTTCCAGCGCGGCCTTCTGCGCATCGGTAAATGACGCCCAATACCCATCTTCGGTAAAATCGGGCGCAGCGGCGATGGTCACCATGCCGGCAATCCGCTCGGGCGTTTCTTTGGCCAGCATCAAGGCCTGCCAGCCGCCCATCGAGGACCCCACGACAATCAGTGGCCCATCAGTCAGCGACGCGACCGCAGCAACGGTATCCTCGTGCCAATCCCCGATACAGCCATCCGTGAACGACCCGGAACTTTCGCCGTGGCCCGAATAGTCGAACCGCAGGAACGACTGCTCCCGCGCCTGCGCCCAGGCCTCAAGATGCACCGCTTTGGTGCCCTCCATATCCGACTTCAATCCCCCCAGAAAAACCACCGTAGGCCTCAGACCTTCGGTCTTGTGATACGCCAACCGCCGTCCCTGCGCCGTCTCCAGAAATTCCGTCGCTGCCATGAAACCCTCTTTCGCACTCCCCTCATCATGCACGTCCCACCCCTGACCGCAATTCCCCGATCCGTTCTTCATCTGGCCAAAAATATCCCAGGGAGCGCGAGGGGCAGCGCCCCTCGCTCCGGCCCTTGACACGCGCACCACCACCTGCCAAAGGAGCCTCACGCATAACCCGCAACCGGGCGTTCAGTGGGCGCCAAACCGACGAGGAGAGCCGATATGGCCCTGGATTCAAAATCCGTCTCTCTCACCTTCCCCGATGGCAATGCACGTTCCTATGACGCAGGCGTCACGCCCGCGCAGGTGGCGGCGGACATCTCGACCTCGCTGGCCAAAAAGGCCATCTCGGCCACGGTCGACGGCAAACACTGGGACCTGCAATGGCCTATCGAAGCCGACGCGCAGATCGCCATCCATACCATGAAGGATGAAGAACAGGCCAACGAACTGATCCGCCACGATCTGGCGCATGTCATGGCGCGTGCCGTACAGGAAATCTGGCCCGCGACCAAAGTCACTATCGGCCCCGTCATCGAAAACGGCTGGTATTATGATTTCGACCGGGAAGAGCCGTTTACGCCCGAAGACCTCGGCCTCATCGAAAAGAAGATGAAGGAAATCATCAACAAGCGCGATCCCGTCACCACCGAGGTCTGGGACCGCGACCGCGCGATCGAATTCTACAAGGCCAATAACGAACCCTACAAGGTCGAACTGATCGAGGCCATTCCCGGCGATGAGCCCCTGCGCATGTATTGGCACGGCCATTGGCAGGACCTGTGCCGCGGCCCGCATCTGCAGCACACCGGCCAACTGCCCGGCGATGCCTTCAAGCTGATGTCCATCGCAGGCGCCTATTGGCGCGGCGACAGCAGCCGCGCCATGCTGCAGCGCATCTATGGCGTGGCTTTCACCGGCAAGGAAAAGCTGAAAGCCCACCTGCATATGCTGGAAGAGGCCGCCAAACGCGACCACCGCAAGCTGGGCCGCGAGATGGACCTGTTCCACATGCAGGAAGAGGCCCCCGGTCAGGTGTTCTGGCACCCGAACGGCTGGACCATCTACACGCAACTTCAGGACTATATGCGCCGGAAACAGCGTGCGGGTGGCTATCGCGAGATCAACACCCCTCAGGTCGTTGACCGCAAGTTGTGGGAGGCCTCGGGTCACTGGGAAAAATACCAGCACCACATGTTCCTCGTCGAGGTCGATGAAAGCCGCGATGGCGAAAATGACGATGCCAGTGCCAGAAACAAGGACCAGACCCGCATCAACGCGCTGAAGCCCATGAATTGCCCCTGCCACGTGCAGGTGTTCAATCAGGGCCTCAAAAGCTATCGCGATCTGCCGCTGCGATTGGCGGAATTCGGATCGTGTTCACGCTTTGAACCCTCGGGCGCGCTGCACGGGATCATGCGCGTGCGCGGCTTCACGCAGGACGATGCGCATATTTTCTGCACCGAGGATCAGATTCAGGAAGAATGCGCGCGGTTCATCGATTTTCTGGCAAATGTCTATCAGGAACTGGGTTTCGACAATTTCGAGATCCGTTTTGCGACCCGCCCGGAAAAGCGTGTCGGGTCGGATGAAAGCTGGGATTACGTCGAAGGCGCATTGGAAAACGCGATCAAGGCGGTCGGCCGGGACTACACGCTGGAGCCCGGCGACGGCGCGTTTTATGGTCCCAAGCTGGATTTCTACCTGACAGATGCCATCGGACGGGTCTGGCAATGCGGGACGTTCCAGGTTGATCCCAACCTGCCCGAACGGCTGGGCGCAAGCTACGTCGCCGCGGACGGCGACCGGCACCGCCCCTATATGCTGCACCGCGCCTGTCTGGGATCGTTCGAACGCTTCATCGGTATTCTGATCGAAAACTGGGAAGGCAAGCTTCCGTTCTGGCTGGCCCCGCGTCAGGTTGTGGTCGCCTCGATCACGTCGGATGCCGACGCCTATGTGATGGAAGTTGTCGAAACGCTCAAAGCTGCGGGCGTCCGGGCCGAAGCCGACATTCGCAACGAAAAGATCAACTACAAGGTCCGCGAGCATTCGGTTGGCAAAGTGCCGGTCATTCTGGCCGTCGGTCACCGCGAGGTGGACGAGCGTACCGTCAGCGTCCGCCGTCTGGGTGAAAAACAGACGCAGGTTCAACCGCTTGAGACTGTAACAAATGAGCTGTCGCAGGCGGCGACGCCGCCGGACCTGCTGTAACATTCGGCAGCATATCGCCGCCAATCCGGCCCCCGCTTCGGGGCCGGATTGAAACATTTCCCCTTTTTCAATTCAAAAACAGTATGTTAACTTACAAGTGGGCACAGTGCTGCCTGACACGCTTGTGAGACACGGGCTCGTGAATTTAACTGTGGCTCACTAGCCATTACCTTTGTCATTGTCACAAGCAGACATACGCAGTCATCAAAAGGGATTACCGAGATGTCGAACACCGCAAAAACACTGGTCATCGCAAGCGCCGTGGCAGCAGCCGTATCGGGCGCGGCCACAACCGCAACCGCTCAGGCAAAAGAGAAATGCTATGGCGTTTCGCTGGCCGGTCAGAACGACTGCGCCGCAGGTCCCGGCACCACCTGCGCGGGCACTTCGACCGTCGACTATCAGGGCAACGCGTGGACGCTGGTTGATGCAGGCACCTGCAGCGATATCGAACTGCCGAAAACCGCAGACGGCGCGGACCGCAAAGGCTCGCTCGAGCCGCTGGATCGCGACCTGCCCGCATAAGGCTGTCCGAATGAATTGCGAAGGGCGGGCAGGTTCGCCCGCCCTTCTGCTATGATCAGGGGATTTGCAGATGTTGGATGACGCACTCAGGTCAAACCGGTTGCCCGCAGCGCCGGGCGTTGGCTACAAACCGCAGCATTTTGCGCAGATCCTTGATCACGCCAAGCCTGTAGCGTGGCTTGAGATTCATGCCGAAAACTACATGGGCGATGGCGGGCGGCCTCTGGCGCAATTGCGCCACCTGTCCGAACAGTTTCCGATCTCGGTTCACGGCGTCGGACTGTCCATCGGCGGCGAGGGCCCGCTGGATGCCGATCATCTGGCGCGTCTGAAACATCTGGTCGGTTGGCTGAACCCGGCCAGCTTCTCGGAACATCTGGCCTGGTCCACCCACGACACCAGCTTTTTCAACGATCTTCTGCCCCTGCCCTATACCGACGCAACGCTGGCGCGGGTCTGCGAACATATCGATCAGGTGCAGAATACTGTCGGGCGGCAAATGCTGCTGGAAAACCCCTCCAGCTATCTGGCGTTCGAGGAAAGCACATGGTCCGAGCCCGATTTCCTGCGCGAGATTTCGAAACGCACCGGGTGTGGCCTGTTGCTGGACGTCAACAATGTCTTTGTTTCGGCCACCAATCTGGATTTCTCGCCCCAAGGCTATATCGACGCCTACCCGCTTGAGAAAGTGGGCGAAATTCATCTGGGCGGACATGATGAAGACGAAGACGATCACGGCCATCCCCTGCTGATCGACAGCCACGGGCGCGAAGTGATCGACCCCGTCTGGGCACTGCTGGATTACGTGCTGGACAAATGCGGCCCGAAACCGCTGCTGGTCGAGTGGGATACCGACGTCCCGGACTGGCCCGTACTGCGGGCCGAGGCCGAACGCGCCCAAGCCGCTTTGGACAGGGTACCCGCATGAGCGTTTCTCAATCCACCTTTCAGGCGGCGTTGCTGGATGCGCAGGCCCCCGTCCCGGACGGGTTGACGGATGCTCAGGCCCGGCCCGCAGGCCGGCGGTACAGCGTCTATCGCAATAACGTGGCGGTTTCGCTGACCGAAGCGATGCAGCAGGCGTTTCCGGTGATCACCAAGCTTCTGGGCACGCAGAACATGGAAGGCCTGTCGGGCGTTTTCCTGCGGCAGCACCCTCCGTCCTCGCCGCTGATGATGTTCTACGGCGACAGATTCCCCGAATTTCTGGCCGACATGCCGCAGCTGTCGCATCTGGGATACCTGCCCGACGTCGCCCGGCTGGAACTGGCATTGCGGCGGTCGTATCACGCTGCCGATAGCACCCCGGCACCGGCGGATGCACTGGCGGTCCCGCCCGAGGATGTCATGCGGGCGAAACTTTGCTTTGCCCCGTCGATGCAGATCGTCCGCTCGGACTGGCCCATTCACGCCATCTGGCGGTTCAACAGCGAAGCGGACGCACCGAAACCCGAACCACGAGCCGAGGATGTGCTGATCACTCGCCCCGAATATGACCCCTTTCCGCAGGCGTTGCCGCCGGGCGGGGCCATCTGGATCGCGCATATGCAAGCGGGTGAAACCATCGGCGGCGCGTTTGAAAAAACCACCACGGACATCCCGGATTTTGATCTGGGAACCACTCTGGCGCTGCTTTTGCAGGGCGGTGCAATAACTTCTGTGACTATCGAAAGGCTGGAGACATGACTGCCCTGATCTCACTTCACAATAACACCTTGGGGAAACTGGAACTGACGTCTGGCTGGTTGACACCGACCTTGGCCAGACTGGTCTTTGCTGCGACCTTGCTGATCTACTATTGGAATTCGGCGACGACCAAACTGGGCAGCGGCTTGTTCGGTTTTCTGTTCCCGTCTGACGGCGCTTATGTTCAGATCTTTCCCAAGGCGATGGAAGCTGTCAGCTATGACAGTTCGCAGTTGGGCATCTTCCACTGGGCAATCGCAGTCGCGGGAACCTGGGCCGAATTCCTTTTGCCAGCGCTTATCGTGATCGGCCTGCTGTCGCGGTTCGCGGCCTTGGGCATGATCGGCTTTGTCTGGGTGCAGACGATCGTGGATGTCACGGGGCACGGCGCTGAGTTGGGCAGCTACTTCACCAACGCTCCGACATTGCTGGATGACCGGACAATCTGGACATTCCTGTTCGCGGTGATCGTGATCAATGGCGCCGGACCGCTGTCGGTGGACCGCATCCTGCACATTAAGTGACCTAGAAATGCGCCTTGGGCTTGTCCGGCTGACCCGCGGCAAGCCCAAGCAGGCCGGCCACACCGGCAAAAGCGATAGGGAACATGGTGAAAACACCAAACCCGAACGCGTAATACATCCCCGCCGCCGATATCAGCAGCAACAGACCCGCGATCAAGGCGCGGGCATGGGCCATTGCTCCGCCAGCGATCGCCAAAAGCGGGGCCAGGATGGACACCGTCTGAACCAGAGCAGGATTGTCCACCGGCTCGGCCAGACCTTCGACGCCACCGAAATGGCGGATCGCCTCGACATAGCCATACCCAACGAAACCGACGATCATGCCGATCAATCCGGCGATGACACCCAAAACCATAGCGGCGTTCCGCATTCCATATCCTCGCGATTGCTGTTCAGCAGATATGCACGCAATCAGGCAACGCCAAGCGCCGCCCGCGTTTCAGCCGTCCAACCTAGCGACAATTGACCCTCATTTTCGATCAGGGGGCGTTTCATCAGGGTCGGATGATCCACCAGCAGCTCCATCACAGGGCGCGTGCGCTGGCCTTCATCCAATCCACGCCAGGTTGTAGACCGTGTGTTGAGCAAAGCCTCGCCGAACTCGGCAAAAGCCTGCGACAGCACGGATTCGGGCACACCGTCGCCGCGCACGTCCACAAATTGCGCATCCGGCAACGATTTCAGCGCCTTACGGCACGTGTCACATGTCTTCAGTCCATAAAGTCGCATTCTGCGGCTGCTCCTGCATTTGGTTCTATTTTGGGCAATTTTGCCGGATTCCAGCGGTAATTCTTGATTTTTTACTTCACCGTGCAATGTTGAAAAAGGTGAAACTTGCAATGTGGGGCGTATCGGTTGCCCGAAACGACCGCGTTGCTGTCTTGCCAGTCACCGCCCCCACCAATTTGTGGGACAATGCGTAAGTAGAAGGAGACACGGGACATGCCAACCGGCACCGTGAAATGGTTCAATACCACCAAAGGCTATGGGTTTATTGCCCCCGACGAAGGTGGCAAAGATGTGTTTGTTCATATCTCGGCCGTAGAACGCTCCGGCCTGACCGGGCTCGCTGACAATCAGAAAGTCTCGTACGAGTTGCAGGACGGGCGCGATGGCCGCCAGATGGCAGCTGATTTGAAGCCGTTGTAAAAAACAGCCCCGCATTGCGCGGGGAGATTTCAGAGAAGGTTGGCGGCCAATTTCAGGCCGCCGGCCGCCCCCATCCGGCAAATGCCCTATCCTCGTGCTGGCACGTTGTCCGCATGGGTAAACCAGTCTTGTCCCATCGCGACGATGCAGGACGTGCCGGTCGCATATGTCACGACCATGGTCCAGTCACCGCGATCACTGCTCCAGACCTCCATGATCTGTTCGGGTCCGCGCACACCGGTTGCGACGCGCTGGGACGCGAATTGCCGGGTCAGTTTTTCATGAAGCCTTTGGGTCGGCTCACACAGGACCTCGGCAATGGGCGATTTGGCCTGCGCGGGCAAGGCCAGCCCCAATATCAGGCACATGGCGGGAAAAATCGAAGCATGGGTCATGAGACCAATGTAACAGTTTCATGACCATGCGTATAGACAAACGATATGCCTCCAAATCAACCTTCGCGGATGATCGCTTCGAACTCACGCCATTCGCGGGCGGTCATGCCTGAAGTGTCCTGAGTGACCGTTTCCCCCGCCAGCATCCGGCGCAGGCTGTCGACCATCTGTGCGGAAAGATTGACGGCGCCCAGGCGATAATCCTCGAACGCTTTGTAGGCGAACGGCACCCAATCGGCGACGATCTTGCACATCGCCTCGGCATACACACGGATTTCGTACTGCGCATGCGGGTCGGCGCGCAGGCGCAGGAAGTGGAACAGGTTGTGCAGGTCCACCTTCCAGTACCATTGCGTGTAGATATTGGCAGGCAGGTTCATCCGAGCCAGTTCCCGCGCCAGACCCTGCTGGCCGTCCTGGCTGATCATGTTTTCGTAGTTGTCATAGCACCGCGCGCTGTCAGCCTTGAGGATGTCGAGCACGCGCGCGGCTTCCTCCCCTTCCAGCGCGGACCCGCGGCCCTGGTTGTTGACCTCGGATTGCGCGGCGACATGTTCGGGCGCGGGAATGTAAAATTCGCGGTCCAGAATCGAATACCGCGCCGAGTATTCATTCACATTCGCCGTGCGGTGACGAATCCACTGACGGGCCACAAAGACCGGCAGTTTGACATGCAGCTTCACTTCGCACATCTCGAACGGGGTGGAATGCCAGTGGCGCATCAGATAGCGGATCAGCCCTTCGTCATTCTGGACCGATTTGGTGCCTTTGCCATAAGACACGCGGGCCGCCTGACAGATTGCGGCATCATCGCCCATATAGTCGATCACGCGCACGAAGCCGTGGTCCAGAACCTGATGAGCAGTGTACAGACGCTCTTCCATGCCTGCTGCGACAACGCGACGGGTTGGATGCGATTGCGCGCGTTGCGCTTCGATCTCGGCCTGATGTTCGGCGGACAGCGGCATGAAATTTTCCTTTCTGGCAATGAGTCGCTGACCACTATATATCGACAGTCCAGACACCGGAACCGCCATATGTACCGTCACGCGGGCAATTTTGAAATTGTGTTCCTGCTGCCCCCTCGACACGTCGGGTCGGCGCGCTAAGCTGCGGTAAATCACAATCATCGAAAGGAAGCCATGATGGGGCTGACATATCTTCACACCATGATCCGGGTGAAGGATCTGGAAAAATCCATGGCGTTTTACAAGCTGCTGGGTCTGGAGGAAACGCGCCGGTATGACAGCGAACAGGGCCGTTTTTCCCTGATCTTCATGGCGCCTCCGGGGCAGGAGGATCGTCCTATCGAGCTGACCCACAACTGGGATGGCGATGACGGGCTGCCCAGCGACAGCCGCCATTTCGGTCACCTCGCCTTTGGCGTCGACAATATTTACGAGACCTGCCAGCACCTGCAGGACAATGGCATCGTGATCAACCGGCCCCCGCGCGACGGGCGCATGGCGTTTGTACGCTCGCCGGACAATATCTCGGTCGAACTTCTTCAGCACGGGCATGCGCTGGAACCCGCAGAACCCTGGGCCAGCATGGAGAGCACCGGCCACTGGTGATCCGACCGATGATAGCGTTGGGGCTGGCCGCGCTGGCCGGCCCCGTTCAGGCCGCGCCCTGCCGTCTGGCGCTGGCCCTTGCGCTGGATATTTCCGTCTCGGTGGATGCGACCGAGGATATCCTGCAGCGCCAAGGCCTTGCCGCCGCCCTGATCGCGCCCGAGGTTCAGGACGCGTTCTTTTCCTCGCCCATGCCGGTGGCATTGGCGGTTTATGAATGGAGCGGGCCAACCAATCAGCATGTGATTCTGAACTGGCGTCTGATTGAAGGCAGTGGCGATCTGTTGGCGGCGGCAGAACGGGTCAGCCGGTCGGTTCGGTCTGACACCGCTTCGGCCACGGCCATGGGACATGCCCTGACCTTTGGCGCATCTCTGTTGGAACAGGCCCCGCCCTGCCTGTTTCAGACCATCGATCTGTCCGGCGACGGCACCAACAATGACGGGTACAGCACGCAAGCGGCCTATCGGCTGCCATCCTTTCAGAACACGGTCGTCAACGGTCTGGTGATCAACGCCAATGACTTTGAAGCCGAGTTGTTTCTGGTCCCGTTCTTCCGGAACAATGTGCTTCACGGGCCCGGTGCGTTTCTGGAAATCGCCGACGGGTTCGAGGACTTTGAACGGGCCATGCGCCAAAAGCTGGAACGAGAGCTGACGGGGATGCAAATCGGGTCCTTGGACAGGCCGTCTCGATGATCCTGCGTTTTCTGGCCATCCTGTTGGCTCTCGCTGCCGGACCCGCCATGGCTCAGTGCCGGCAGGCTCTGGCGCTTGGGCTGGACGTGTCCGGATCGGTTGACGCGCGGGAATACCAGTTGCAGCTTGACGGGCTCGCCTCGGCGCTGAGCCATCCCAAAGTTGGCCAGTTGATCCTGTCAAACTCTGCCGTCCCGGTGCGTCTGGCGGTTTTCGAATGGAGCGAACCGGGGCATCACAGGATGCTGCTGGACTGGACCGAGGTCCGCTCGGCTGCCGATCTGTCGCGGATTGCGGCGCGCTTGCGAAAGGTGGACCGCAGCGCAGCGCCACAGGGAACCGCGGTCGGGTCGGCCATGACATTTGGCGCTGAGCTGTTGTCGCAACAGCAAGAGTGCTGGAAGCGAACGTTGGATCTGTCGGGGGACGGAAAGCACAATCTGGGCCCGCATCCGCGCGACGTGAAGCCCAGCCTCAGATCGACAGGTATCACCGTCAACGGTCTGGTGATCGGCGCGGACGATCCAGGCAACGGCGACAGGCGCTATGTTCAGGTGGGAGAGTTGTCCGCCTACTATAACGCATGGGTCATTCTGGGGCCCGATGCCTTTGTCGAGGTTGCCTTGGGTTTCGAAGCCTACGAGGATGCCATGGTGCGCAAGCTGATCCGGGAACTTGACAGTCTGGTGCTGTCGGATGCGCGCCCCTGATCAGTAGATGTAGCGGATTTGATCGGTCCAGTACCGTTCGACCCGGCGCAGAGAGATGGTGATATCCTCGATCCCTTCCAGTCCCAGCACGCCCCTGCCCTGCAGCCCCTCGGCATGGCGTAAGAACAGCTCGGAAACGATGTCGCGTATCTCACGCCCGCGCGGGGTCAGCCGCACCCGGACCGAGCGCCGGTCGATCTCGCACCTTTGGTGATGCATATACCCCATCTCGACCAGTTTCTTGAGGTTGTAGCTGACATTGCTGCCCTGATAGTAGCCGCGGCTTTTCAACTCGCCCGCCGTCACCTCATGATCGCCGATGTTGAACAGCAGCAGGGCCTGTACGGCGTTGATCTCAAGCACTCCAACGCGTTCGAATTCGTCCTTGATGACGTCCAGCAACAGCCGGTGCAGCCGTTCGACAAGGGCCAGCGCCTCAAGATAGCTGGTCATGAACCCTTTGGATTCCGGCAGCGAGACCTGCATTTCCATACTCATCCGACCCTCCGATTCAGTCGCGCAGTTTCACACACGATGAACCGAATTCACCAATAATCGGTTAAGCCGGATTTTCCGTTATTTCTGAAAGGTCTGCGCGATATCCGCGATCAAATCCGCATATACGGCCGGCGGCTGAACCTGGCCCGTGACCCACTGGTACAGGTCCTGATCGTTTTCATGCAGCAGGGCGTCATAGGTATCCAGCCCGGCTTTGTCCATCTGCGCCAGGTGGCGGTCTGCATAGGCAGACAGGATCAGGTCCATCTCTTTGATCCCCCGCCGCATCGAGCGCATTTTCATGCGCTTTATCCTGACGTCCTGCGCCTCGGTCAAACCTGCTCCTCCAGCATCAGGCGTAGTCTTTTCTCGAGCCGTGCGGCGCGTTCGGCGCTCAGCCGCATTTCGCTGCGGATCGCACGCAGTTCGGCAACCGCATCCGCCACATTCAAATCGCCCTCAGCGTAATCCTGCGGCGCATCCATACCTTCGCCTTCGCCGGTCAACAGCCACATGATCGAGACGTTGATCATGCCGGCCATCATCGACAACCGGTTAGCGCGCGGCTCGGACAGGTCATTCTCCCACGCGGCGATTGTGGACTTTTTCACGCCCAGCCGCCGGGCCATCTGGGATTGGGTCATCCCCGCGGCCTCGCGCGCGCCCGCCAGCCGGTCTCCGAACGTTGCTGCATCCGGGCCGTACCAGTCGTATTCGTCGTTCATCAGGGCCTCCGATTCTCCGCCTTATACTGCTTGATCGTCATTCGGGCGCACCCTATGACAGACAAGTTGATCATTCAAACCGAGGCCGACCATGAGTTTCCTGTCTGCGACACTGTCACGCGTTAAACCGTCGCCCACGATCGCAATGACGGCAAAAGCCGCCGAATTGCGGGCCGCAGGGCGCGACGTAATCGGGCTGAGCGCGGGGGAACCGGATTTCGACACGCCCCAGAACATCAAGGATGCGGCTGTGGCGGCCATCGCGGCGGGCAAGACGAAATACACCGCGCCCGACGGTATCCCCGAGCTGAAACAGGCCGCCTGCGCCAAGATGAAACGCGATCACGGGCTGGACTATACGCCAGCGCAAATCTCGGTCGGAACCGGCGGCAAGCAGACGCTTTACAACGCGCTGATGGCAACGATGAACGCGGGCGATGAGGTGATCATCCCCGCGCCCTACTGGGTCAGCTATCCCGATATGGTGCTGCTGGCGGGCGGCACGCCGGTTGTTGTGGAAACCGCGCTGGAAAACAGTTTCAAGCTGACGCCCGAACAGCTGGAAGCGGCGATCACGCCAAAGACGAAGTGGTTCATCTTCAACTCTCCATCGAACCCGACCGGCGCGGGCTACAGCCCGGCAGAACTGAAGGCGCTGACGGACGTTCTGATGCGCCACCCCCATGTCTGGATCATGTCGGACGATATGTATGAACACCTCGCCTATGACGGGTTCCAGTTCTGTACCCCGGCCGAGGTCGAGCCCGGGCTTTATGACCGCGCGCTGACCTGCAACGGTGTGTCCAAAGCCTATGCCATGACCGGCTGGCGCATTGGGTACGCGGCAGGTCCGGTCGAGATCATTGCCGCGATGCGCAAGATCCAGTCGCAATCCACATCGAACCCCTGCTCGGTCAGCCAATGGGCGGCGGTTGAGGCACTGAACGGAACACAGGCGTTTCTGGCCCCGAACAACGAAACCTTCAAACGCCGCCGCGATCTGGTGGTCGATATGCTCGGCGCCATTGACGGCGTTACCTGCCCGACCCCCGAGGGCGCGTTTTATGTCTATCCGTCGATCTCGGGTCTGATCGGCAAGACCACCCCTGCCGGAACCGTCATCGAAAACGATGAGGCTTTCGCAACCGCACTGCTGGAAGAGGCCGACGTGGCCGTGGTGTTTGGCGCAGCCTTCGGCCTGTCGCCCAATTTCCGCGTCAGCTATGCGACCTCGGACGAGGCACTGAAAGAGGCCTGCACCCGCATCCAACGCTTCTGCGCCGCCCTGACCTGACCGGAGCCGCAGATGTCCACCGAGTTGCCCGAATACTATTTCCGAGTGCGTGAGAACGGGGCCGCAGTGTTCCGGATCGACACCGAAAACCGGTTTCGGCGCATCGAGATGGACCAGATTGCCGTCATCAACATCCGCAATGGCGAGGTCAAGCCCCATGGTCAGCGCACGCTGACCGAGGCGGACAAGGCCGAGATCGCCCGCTGGATGGAAGACCGCAAGGCGCTTTTGGCGCAGCGGGATATCGACGATATTCACCGCGCGGTCGACTACTTGAACCTGACCACGCAATGGGCGCAGTCCAAAGCCTCGGACGCTCAGCTCGAGGACGTGACCGACCGTTTGCTGATGGCGATGCACGATCTGCGGTCGGTTCTGGTTCGAAAAAAGGCGGACCGGCTGGAGAAAGAATAAGCTCTATTCGGCCGGAACGCCAATTTCCCGCACGGACCGCAGCCAGAAGCGGGCCATCAGCAGCACCGCGGCGAAGGCCAATCCAAGCACAAGACCCATCCAGACGCCGATCCCGTCCATTCCCCGGACGAACCCAAAGTAGTACGAGGCCGGGATACCGATGACCCAATAGCTGAGCGCCGCTATGACCATCGGGATCTTGGCGTCCTGCAATCCGCGCAGCAGCCCCAGCGCAATGACCTGCGCCCCGTCTACCAGTTGGAACAGGGCCGCCAGGGCCAGCAGGCCGGTGCCAATCGCCAATATCTGCGAACGCTGCGGGTCGTCCGGTTCCATGAACAGCGAAATCAACGGCTCGGCGCATGTCAGAAACAATATGATCGTTATCACCGACACCACCAGCGACATCCCGGTGACCGCCACCGCGCCCTTTTCCAGATGGGCACGATCCCTGCGACCCAGCGCATTGCCCGCCCGAATGGTGGCCGCATTGGACAGGCCCAGATGTACCATGAACATGGCAGAGGCCAGGTTCAATGCGATCCCGTGCGCAGCCAGCGGCACTTGCCCCAACCATCCCATCATCACAGCAGAGGTGGCAAACAGCGTAACCTCGGCCAGCGTGGTCAGCCCAATGGGCACACCAAGGCGCAGAACGCTGCCGAACATCTCCCAATCCGGGCGCCAGAAGCGCCGGAACAGGCTGTGTTCAGGCAGGACATAGACCGCATAGATGATCACGGCGATCAACGAGACGAGCTGGGTCACGATCGACGCAATTGCGGCGCCGATGACGCCCAGTTCCGGCGCGCCCCAATTGCCGAAGATCAGCGCATAGTTCGTCACCCCGTTGACCAACGCGGCAACCACCGTGATCCACAAAACGATCTGCGTGCGCTCAAGCGCGGCCAGATAGGATTTCAGGACCATCACCAGCAACGCGGGAATGATGCCCCATCCGGCGACACGCAGATATTCCGACGCGGTTTTGGCGACCTGCGGGTCCTGCTTTGCGGCGATCAGGATCGGATAGGACCACCACAGCAAGGGCAGCACCAGGGCCGCATAGAGCAACGACAGCCACAGCCCCATGCGGGTGGACCGGCGAATGCTGGTTTCATCCTCTTCCGCTGCGGCAGTTGCCACCATTGGCATGACGGCCCAGCCGAATCCTGCGCCAAACAGAAACAGCACAAAGTAAAAGCTGCCGGCCAGCGTCACGGCAGCCAGAGCCTCGACCCCGTACCAGCCCAGCATGATCGTGTCGGTCAGACCGATGGCAAACTGCGCCAGATGCCCGCCGATCAACGGCAGGCCCAGCACGGCAATGGCGCGAAAATGGCCGGGATATGTCATCACTTTCGTCATCGGCACAGCCATATGCGCGGCCCGATGCCGGGACAAGAGGGGAAAGGTAAAATTTCAATATGAGACAAAAGGCCTCCACGCCGGTATCCCCCGGCGTGGGGCAGGTGCCGTGGCCGGTTAGCGCGCTTCCGGATGCAGGGCCGTGCCCAGAATGTGTTCCGAGCGGTGGATCACATGATGCGCCTGCCCGACGATCAGGGGATCGGGTTCGCCCACGACCTGATAATTCTTGCCGGGATAGTCCAGCGTGGACAGGAAGTGGCGCATGCAGTGCAGGCGCGCGCGCTTCTTGTCGTTGGACTTGACGATGGTCCAGGGCGCGTCCGCCGTGTCGGTGTAGAAGAACATCGCTTCTTTGGCTTCGGTATAGTCGTCCCACTTGTTCAGGCTGGCCTTGTCGATCGGAGACAGCTTCCACTGTTTCAGCGGATCGGTCTCGCGGCTCTTGAACCGGCGCTGCTGTTCGTCCTGCGTGACCGAGAACCAGTATTTGTAAAGCTGGATGCCCGACCGCACCAGCATCCGCTCAAGCTCGGGGGTTTGGCGCATGAATTCGAGGTATTCGTTCGGCGTACAGAACCCCATCACCCGCTCGACCCCGGCGCGGTTGTACCAGGAGCGGTCGTAGAACACCATTTCACCAACGGTCGGCAGTTCCTGAACATAGCGCTGGTAGTACCACTGCCCCTTCTCTTCCCAGGTCGGCTTGTTCAGCGCAACGATCCGCGCTTGACGGGGGTTGAGGTGTTCCATGAACCGCTTGATCGTACCGCCCTTGCCGGCGGCGTCGCGGCCCTCGAACAGCAGCACGAAGCGCTGTCCGGTCTCTTGCGACCAAAGCTGAACCTTCAGAAGCTCGGCCTGAAGCTGCGCCTTCTCGGCCTCATAAACGGCGCGGGCCATCTTACGCCCATAGGGGTATTTGCCGCTTTCGAAAGCCTGCCGGATTTTTTCCAGGCTCGGCGGCACGGGCGCGGTTTTTCTGACTGGTTCGGCGTTGATTTTCTGGGATTCTGGCTCGATCTTCGCAACTGCTTCCATGCATGTTCTCCTGGCTTTCACTGTCCTCAGTGACGGCTAGCAGAAATGCCCTGAACGCGCTTTGATTGGCATCAAACCTGAACCTGACACCGACAAAAAAGCGGTGGACCGATCCCACACATCCTCTGTTCAAAAACACCTCGCGAAACGCGAGGGGCCGCCCCTACCGATGCCCCCAATCGTCAGGATTGTCCGAGTTGTTGGGCGACAACCCCAACACATCCCCGTCGGTCGAACACCCCAACCCCAGCACCGTCCGGTTGGCATAGGAAAAATACGCGCAGACCTGATTGATCTCGAGTATCTCTCCGTCGTCCCACCCGGCCTCGCGCAGTGCGATCACGTCCTGTTCCGTCAAATCCGCCGGGGCCTCGGTCAGCTTGCGCGCATAGTGCATCGCCGCGACCTGCGCCGCATCCAACGGGGCCTGCCCGGGTGTGCGCGCCTCAATTGCGGCGCGGATCGCATCCCCGCGCGCGGTGTCGCCCAACAGCCGCTGCAACCCGCTGAAATGATGTTCGACGCAGTAGCCGCAGCGGTTCAGCGAACTGACCCACACGCCCAAAACCTCGAGAAACCACTTTGGCACCCGATTGGCCGAGTGGTGCAGCACAGTCTTGTAAATCGCCATGTGGCCTTCCATCGAATGCGGCCGCAGAGAATGCGCCATCATGATGTTGTCCACATTGTTGTCGGGGCCGGTGACCCGCTCGTACAGCTTTCGCAGCCTGCCGGTGGCCTGGTCGAACGGAATGGTTTTGATCCAGCTCATGAAGTTCCCGCTATTTGTATCTTTGAGTTGCGATCACTCTAGTTACGATCTCACCCATCCGCGAGACGAAACCGCGCCGTCCCGAACAACTATTGGTGCCCTTGCCTATTTTGGTACGTACAATCAAAGCTATGACGCCGCAGCACAACCGGGTAAGCTTCCAGAAATTGGGGGAGGAACCAAGCCGGTGAACAAAGCGGAAGAGAGAGTCGCGAAATTCTACGCCAACCACCCAATTTCAGCGCCACACATACTGACAAAGCTGGAGCAAAGCCGTGGCTCGCTGAAAGACGTCGAACCGCAGGAACTCTACCCATTCGATCAGGATCACTATGACGGGTTGAACGCGAACGCACGGCTAGCCAAAAACACCGGGATGCACCCCGGTGACAATGTCCTTGATGTGTGTTCCGGCCTGTGCGGACCTGCAAGGTGGTATGCCGTCCAGCGTGGCGTTCAGGTCACAGGAATCGACCTCAGCCCGAACCGCGTGGAAGGCGCTAAGGAACTGAACACTCTTGTCGGACTGCAGGATCAGGTTCACCCGGTTCTGGCCAGTGCCGTGGACATACCCTTTGAGGACGCGCGCTTTGACGCTGCGGTCAGCCAGGAGTCGTTTCTGCATATTCCCGACAAACAAAAGGCGCTTCACGAAGTGTTTCGCGTTCTTCGTCCCGGCGCCCGCTTTGCGCTTACTGATTGGGTGATGCACAGCCCCCTGCCGGTGGAAGAACTGGACCATTACAGACAACGCTTTGCCTGCCAGTCCATGCTGAGCATCCCCCAGTACCAAACCCAATTGGAAAACGCCGGTTTTAACGTGGTGTTAGCAGATGACCTGACGCATTCATGGGGGGACATTCTGGCTCAAAGGCTCAGGATGTATCAAGATCTCGACGCCGAAGCGGAACGCGCCGGGAATCCATCCAAGGGGAACGATTTCCTGATCATGTACGCCAAGTTTGTCGACGATGTTCAGCAGCGCCGTATCGGCGGTGCCCGCTTAACCGCTGAAAAACCAAACTAACCTCTGGGATCAACGTTTTTGCTGATGTGCGACGTGGGCTTATCCGGCATCTGCGCCGTTAAAGACAGAACACAACACCTCGCGCCCCTCTTCCCCCGGACCACATCACCTGCCATAATGGGTCAAACTCAAAAACAAGAGCAGCACCCATGCCCGACGATCTGTTGACGCCCAGCGCCACCACTGCCTATGACGCCTCCTCGATCGAGGTGCTTGAAGGGCTGGAACCGGTCCGCAAACGCCCCGGCATGTATATCGGCGGCACGGATGAGCGCGCTTTGCATCATATGGTCGCTGAAATCCTCGACAACTCGATGGACGAAGCCGTCGCAGGCCACGCCAACCGGATCGAGGTGGAACTGCATTCCGATTACGCCCTGACCGTACGCGACAACGGGCGCGGCATTCCGATTGATCCGCATCCCAAGTTTCCCGACAAATCCGCGCTTGAGGTCATTCTGTGCACCCTGCACGCGGGCGGCAAGTTTTCGGGCAAGGCCTATCAGACCTCGGGCGGTTTGCACGGTGTGGGCGCATCCGTAGTGAACGCGCTGTCGGATTCGATGGTGGTGCAGGTTGCGCGCGACAAACAACTGTTCGAACAACGCTTCTCGCGCGGTATCCCGCTGGGTCCGGTGGAAAAGATCGGCGCGGCCCCGAACCGGCGCGGCACCACGGTCACCTTCCATGCCGACCCGGACATCTTCGGCCACCATCGCTTCAAACCGGCGCGGCTGTTCAAATCCATCCGCTCCAAGGCCTACCTGTTCTCGGGCGTTGAAATCCGCTGGAAATCCGCCATCGACGATGGCGAAACTCCGACCGAGGCCAGCTTCCACTTCCCCGGCGGCCTGTCCGATTACCTGAAGGAAACGATGAACGGCTCGTCCACCTATGCCGAGCAGCCTTTCGCAGGCACCGTGGACTTTACCGAGAAATTCGGCACCCCCGGCAAGGTCGAGTGGGCGATCAACTGGACCCCCTCGCGCGATGGGTTCATCCAGTCCTACTGTAACACCGTCCCCACGCCCGAAGGCGGCACCCATGTGGCGGGGTTCTGGGCGGCGATCCTCAAGGGGATCAAGGCGTATGGAGAGCTGATCAACAACAAGAAGGCCGCGCAGATCACCCGTGACGACCTGATCACCGGTGGCTGCGCGCTGGTGTCGTGCTTCATCCGTGAGCCGGAATTCGTCGGCCAGACCAAAGACCGCCTTGCCACGGTCGAGGCGCAGAGGCTGGTCGAAAACTCGGTCCGCGACCATTTCGACAACTGGCTGGCCGCCGACACCAAGTCCGCAGGCGCAATTCTCGACTTCCTCATTCTGAGGGCCGAGGAACGCCTGCGCCGGCGGGCCGAGAAGGAAACACAACGCAAGTCCGCCACTAAGAAACTCCGTCTGCCCGGCAAGCTGGTGGACTGTTCTAGTTCAACACGCGACGGCACCGAATTATTCATCGTCGAGGGCGACTCGGCGGGCGGCTCGGCCAAAATGGGCCGCGACCGCAAGACACAGGCCTTGCTGCCCCTGCGCGGCAAGATCCTGAACGTGCTGGGCGCGGCCAGTTCGAAACTGGGCACCAATGCCGAGATCAACGACTTGACGCAGGCGCTGGGTGTGGGCCTTGGCACCAAGTTCAACGTCGACGACCTGCGCTATGACAAGATCATCATCATGACCGACGCGGATGTGGACGGGGCGCATATCGCGTCCTTGCTGATGACCTTCTTTTTCACCCAGATGCGGCCGATGATCGACGCGGGCCACCTCTATCTCGCCTGCCCGCCTCTGTATCGCCTGACCCAAGGCGCCAAACGCGTCTACTGTCTGGACGAGGCCGAACGCGACGAGTGGCTTGAGAAAGGTCTGGGCGGCAAGGGCAAGATCGACGTTTCCCGCTTCAAGGGTCTGGGCGAAATGGACGCCAAGGACCTGAAAGAGACCACGATGGACCCAGCCTCCCGCAAACTGATCCGCGTTACGATTGATGAGGACGAACCCGGCGAGACCGGCGACCTGGTCGAGCGCCTGATGGGCAAGAAGCCCGAACTGCGGTTCCAATACATTCAGGAGAACGCGCGGTTTGTGGAGGAGTTGGATGTTTGAGGCAAGGTATTCCAGCCTCAAATCGTGAAATTGCAGAACTTAGCTGAATACTCGACATTTCCCGGGAATTCGTAGCAACAAAACTGCCTATTTTAGTTCCCTTACGATGCGAAATCCGGTGTCATTCTTGCGCCGATGTTCGGGTCTACTCGCGCGAGCCGACGGGCGTAAATAATCCATTCCAGTTGCAAAGCTGCCACCTTTTGCTACCCGCTCACATGTAGATTGTGATTGAGCATTCTTTTGGTACTTGCGATCACTGGATAACCCTAAGTGTTCAGACGACCAGCAAGATAGAGTCAGCTCGTATACATTCCCGGACATATGCCTCAAACCCCAACCGTTTCCAGAACTTAGGTCATTCACTAAAACAGGTATCCGCCGGTTTGTAAGCTCAGGCATTTCCTTGCCACGCATCTGTTCCGTACCAACACCGGAAAAGTTGGCCTGTTGAGGTGTCAGTTCCTCGCCCTGCCCAAATCTGGCGTCTGACCCACCTCTCGCGGCATATTCCCATTCGGCCTCAGTTGGGAGGCGATACACTTCGCCGCCAACCAAAGAATTTAGCCATGTGACGTATTCCAGCATATCAAGGAAAGAAATGTTGATTGCGGGGTGGCTGTCCTCAAGTGGGACATAATCCAAACGACCGCTATCGAGTTTTGCAAACACACGATGATCCGGACTGTGCGCACATCCACCGGCGTCAACGCACTCATTCCACTGTGCGTATGTGATTTCGTTGCGACCTATTGCGTATGGCACATCCATTTCCACGCGGTGGCGTGGATGTTCATGTGGAATAATGTTTATCGCATCAGGTGCACGCCGCGTCATCGTGGCACCTTCACCAAAGAAATCGAACGGGTTCCGTGACTCTTCTTGTGTAGCACCCATCATAAAGGAACCGAGTGGCACCACGATCATCTCTGGGCACTGATCGCATTCCTTGAAGACGTCCAGCGGGGACAACACCTCCCCATTCGAACTTCGCAACGCTTCAGTAGTTTCGGCTGAGCCTGGATATGAAGGCACTACATACGCCAGCCCGCAAAGCAACCCGAATGCCAATGCGCGTTTCAACCACTGTGGATTTGGGGGCGGGACCTTCGATCTTGCAGTGAAACCTAGACACAACCACATTTTGAAGTTTCCTTTAAGATCACAATCTCAGCGAGCTCAAACTATCTCGTGACAAGTCGAAGTTCTACGACAAAAGCTACCAATTTCCAAATTTTTTCCGTTGCCTAACCCGTTGATCCCGTTCACACTTACCCTCAATCCGTCATCCAAGAACGACATCTGAGGTTCCGGGCCCCAAGACCCAATTCGAACGACAATTTCCGAACGGGAGGACGACATGAAAACACTAACCCTCGGGCTGGCGCTGACGCTGCTTGCCTCGACAGCCACAGCGCAGCAGACGTTAAGCCTCGCCTCACCCATTCCGGACGGCGCGGAGAAGCGGTTTTGCTATTACGAAGGTCTGGCCTATTCCGAGGACTCCTTTGTCCTGCTGACGGGCGACAATACCGTCACCAGTACGGTCAGCACGGTGCAGGAACGCCTGTTGCGCTGTCATCGCGAGAACGACGATACGCTCAAGTGGAAACCGCAAAGCACGTTTTCGACCAATAACTGACGTAGGGCCGGTTTAGCCCAGCTTTTCGTCCAGCCAGTCGGCGATCTGCCCGGCGGGGCCTTCCCAGCCGGGTTCCATGAACAGGAAATGCGCGTGGTTTTCGACCGGCAAAAACGTCGCGCGATCCCCGTAGAGGTTCGCCAGCGCGCGGCAGGTGCTGGGGTTCACGGCCCGGTCCTCGGTGCCTGAGACGATCAGCACCGGGCAGTCGACCTTGTCGATCTCCACCTTCATCGCGTGGTGGTCGTCGAACATCCAAAAGAACATCTCGAACATCACGCGCCCGCTCTCAGCGCCGAGTTGGTCGAACACCTCATGCTGCTGCGCCTCGGGCATCTTGTTCAGCGCGAAGGGGGCCATCAGGTCGAAATCGACGCGCATGGGCTGTTTCCAGAACGCCCCGCCCTCCATCAGCGCGCGGGGTACGGCGCGTTCGTCTTCGGTTTCGGGCAAAGTGCCCCAGGGCGCGTTCGGGTTAATCAGAACGATGGCGCTGGCCAGACCGCGCGCGGCCACCTGCTGGGCGACAACGCCAGCGATGGCATGGCCCAGCAGCACCGGTTTGCTGTCCAGCCCCTGCACGAAATCCGCGATGTCATCCGCGTAATCCGTGACGCTGGTGTCGGTCAGGCCCGGATCGGGCTCGGCCTTTGGATCGCCGCCATGAAAGCGCAGCGCGGGGGTGTGTACCGTCCAGCCCCGGTCGCGAAAGAACCCGGCATAGTCCCGCATGCACCACGGCCCGGCAAAGGCCCCGTGGATCAGAACGATTTCTTTGGTCATGGGCCTCTCCCCCCTCTGCGCGACCCCAGTATGGCCATCCTTCAGCCTGTTACAACTGAACGTGATCACTGTTGCGTCACGGTTTGGACTTCTTACACTTGAGAGCATGAGTTTTGTGACGGACAATCAACTGCCTCTGCTGATCCTGTTCTTTCTGATCGGATCGGTGGGCACCGGTTTTCTGTTCCGCAAACCGGCGGGGCACCGGGCGTGGAAGGTGGCCGATCTGGTCTGGGTCGTGCTGGGCGGCATCGGTGCGCTGGTGGCGGTTCTCGCGGGGCTCTATTCGGCGGACAGTTCGCGGCTGGACCGGCAGATTGACGTGGCCTATGCCGCCTCGCTGGCCTTCGACCGCGACGCGGCCCGGTTCCGGCTGCGGTTCTGCGACCCGGCCTATGATCCCGACACCGCCGTCCTGTGCGACAAGGTCGAATTCCTGTCTGCCTCGACCGCCAGCAATGCCGATCTGCCCCTCTTCATCGCCGTCACGAATGAGGTTGCGCCTCTGCAAGGTCTGCACTTCCTGTTCGGGCGTCAGGCCAAAGATGACATGGAGGAAATCCGCGACATGGCCGCCAAGGCAGACGCGTTCAACATCGATCAGTTTCTGGTCTTTACCTCGCTGGATGAGCCAACGCAGACCGCCATCGACAACATGCGCCGCAAGGTGCCGGCGATTGCGGGCGATTATCTGATCCTGGCGCAGGCCTATGACGATCTGATCGATCAGGTCGGCAAGCTGAAGGATGAATGGGAATACCTGCAGGCCAACGCGCATATTCTGGTGCTGCAGATCATTGCGCTATGTCTGGTCAGTTTCGCGGCCCCCTTCCGGCTGGGTAAATCGCTGGTCGAATTGCGCGGCGCGCGGCTTAGCGCCGGTAGGACTGCGCCAGCGCCTTTGGGTCGGCCCCAAGAAAGTAGCGCAGCAGAGTCCAAAGATTCCGCGCCCCGCGCCGAAACCAGCCCGACCGTTCATAGCGTTCCGAACTCGTGATCGCCTGCGACGCCAGCAAGGTGATGCGGGGCAGTTTGCGGGCCAGTGCCACATCCTCCATAAGCGGTTGGTCGGGGTATCCGCCTGCGGCCAGATAGGTCTGACGGGGCAGCAGAAGGCCCTGATCCCCGTAGGGCAATCCGAAGACGCGGCTGCGCAGGTTGGCCCAGCCCGCTACCCACGCGGGGGCCAAGCCCTTGGCGCGGAAGGTCAGCCGAAAGGCGGCGGGTTTGCCCGTTTGCAGATGGTCCGCGACAGCTTTGGTCCAGCCGTCCTGCAGCACCGTATCGGCGTGCACAACCAGCAGCCAATCGCCCTTGGCCTGCGCGCAGCCTCGGCGCAGCTGACCGCCACGCGATGCCGGACCGGTCAGGAATTCGGCCCCGGCTTCATCCGCGATCTCGGGTGTCTGGTCTGTCGAGCCGCCATCGCTGATCACCAACTCGCGGATCAACCCGGCGTGCAGCCCTTCCATCAGCGCCTGCAGGCAGTCCGGCAAAGCCGCTTCCGCGTTCAGGGTCGGGATCACGATGCTGATGGGCGCGGGCACGTCGGATAACCTCTGGTCTTGGCGGCGAGACTTCCTATATCACGAGGCCTGAGGAAATGACGAGGACCAAGCCATGCCCACCCGCCGCATTCTGCGTCTGACCGGCTCGAACGCCGACAGCTTTTTGCAGGACCTGATCACCAATGACATTCGCGGGCTGGACAACGGGCTGGTCTATGCCGCGCTGCTGACGCCGCAGGGCAAGTATCTGGCCGATTTCTTCCTGAAACGCGACGCGGGGGCGATCCTGCTGGACGTGGCCGAAGAACTGGCCGATGGGCTGTTTAAGCGCCTCAGCATGTACAAGTTGCGCGCTGATGTTGCGATTGAGGCAACCGATCTGAACCTGCAACGCGGCACCGGGCCTGCGCCCGACGGGGCCTTGCCCGACCCGCGTCATCCAGATATGGGCTGGCGTTCGTACACGCCCGCTCCCGAAAGCGATGACGGAACCGATTGGGAGGCGATCCGCGTGCGCCACTGCATCCCCGAAAGCGGGATCGAACTGACCCCCGACAGCTATATTCTGGAATCCGGATTTGAAACCTTGAATGGCGTCGATTTCAAGAAGGGCTGCTATGTCGGGCAGGAAGTCACTGCGCGCATGAAACACAAAACCGAACTGCGCAAGGGCCTGCGCCGGGTGAATATCGACGGCAGCGCCCCGGTGGGAACGGCGATCCTGTCCGGCGGGAAACCTGCGGGCACGTTGTTCACTCAGTCCGGGGATCAGGCGATTGCCTATCTGCGCCTCGACCGCACCGGGGACGAGATGCAGGCCGAAGCCGCCAGGATCACCCTGACCGACTAGGCGCAGTTTGTTGCGCGCGCGGCACGCTGGATCTTCGGCGGCGATCCCGACCATTTGAACCGCGCCAGCGGTCCTGTCACAGTGCGGGCACACGAGCAACACGGGTGCCTGCATGTTTCAGTTATACGCCGCCATCTGGCGCGCCAGCGCCGGGCGTCAGATCATCCTGATCCTGCTGTCGCTCGCTGTGGCGGCGCTGGCTGCTGCGCCGCTGGAGTTTCAGCGCAATATCATCAACCAACTGACTTCGGACGACATAGATACAAACCGCCTGTTTTTGATGGGCGCGGGCATGCTGGCGGTTATTCTGCTGAGCCTGGCGCTCAAATGGCTGTTGGGCTACCGCGCCGGAACGCTGGGCGAAGACCTGATCCGGATGATACGGCTGCGGCTGCTGGCGCGCTCGGCCGATATGGGGCAGACCGGCGAGACCGTTCGCAAGGGCACCATGACCACCGCAATCTCGGCCGAGGCGGAAGAGCTGGGCAAGTTCGCAGGCGGCGCCTTTTCCGATCCGGTGGTTCAGATCGGCACACTGATCTCGGTCATTGGCTTCATCACCTCAACGCAACCGGGGCTTGGCCTGATCGCCCTGTCGATGATCGCGCCACAGATCGTCATCGTTCTGGTCTCGCAGCGCAAGGTGAACATCTTTGTTGCCGAGCGTGTTCACATCCTGCGCAGCGCCACCGACACGCTGACCACCGAAGATATCCAGAGCACGGTCGCCGATGTCGAAGCCAAATTCGATGACATCTTCGAGACGCGGCGGCGGATGTTTGTCTGGAAACTGTCCACCAAGTTCCTGCTCAGCGCAATTAACGGCGCCGGCATGGTTGGCGTTCTGATGATGGGCGGCTGGCTGGTTCTGCAGGGCCGCACCGATGTCGGTACCGTGGTGGCGGCCACCAGCGGGCTTGCCCGGATACAAGGGCCAACCGCCTTTCTGATCGCATTCTACCGTCAGGTCAGCGCCAACCGGATCAAGTTCGACCTGATGCGCGGCCTGTTTGGCCCCGATCCCACGCGATACCGCACCTATACCAGACACAAAAAATGACCGCGCAGCCCTGCTGTCACGGTCATTTTGGGACGTTGCACGGCGTTACGCGCGTTCGGAATATTCCATGCTTTCGGTGTTCACCACGATCATCTCATCCTGACCGATGAACGGCGGCACCATCACCTTGACGCCATTGTCCAGAACGGCGGGTTTGAACGAGTTCGCAGCAGTCTGGCCTTTGACCACCGGCTCGGTCTCGACGATCTTGCAGGTAACCTTCTGCGGCAGCGTCGCGTTCAGTGCCTCAGATTCGTAGAACTCGACCACGATGGTCATGCCGTCCTGCAGAAACGGGCGGCGTTCACCCAGCAGGTCAGCGGGCAGTTCGATCTGCTCATAGGTCTCGGCATCCATGAACACCAGCATGCCGTCAGATTCGTACAGGAACTGCTGATCCTTCTGCTCAAGGCGCACGCGTTCGACCTTGTCGGCAGAGCGGAAGCGTTCGTTCAGCTTGGACCCGTTGCGCAGGTTGCGCAGTTCGACCTGTGCAAAAGCGCCGCCTTTACCGGGCTTTACGTGATCGACTTTGACAGCGGCCCACAGCCCGTCGTTATGCTCAAGCACATTGCCGGGGCGAATTTCGTTCCCATTTATCTTGGGCATGACATAAATCCTTCACAAACGGTTGATGCGTCAGTTGCCGTCCCTATATCTGGCGGGACCACACCTGACAAGACAACGACACCTAGTGCTGCACATGCAGAAAGCCATGCAAGTGACGCAACGCAACTATGCATTTTAGCTGTATCCGAATCGCACCTAATAGGTCATAAGGACCGTCACGCCGAAAATGCAAGAGCAAGAACAACAAGGAAGACGAGATGAGAGATTTCGTTGACGGCACTGCCTTTAACAACGAGCAAGGCAATCGTGCACGCAAACTTTTCGCGGCCGTTGTGCTGGCCGCACTAGATGACGCCATCGCCGATGACAAGAAATACGGCAATGGCCCCGAACAGATCGCCCGCTGGGCCCGTTCGCGCGATGGGCGCGAGGTGCTTTCGTGCGCGGGCATCGACCCGAACGAGCGGGTTGTCAGCGGACTGATGGAGTTCGTCGGCCGTGGCGTGCGCACCTCGGTCGCGCTGTCGCGGGAAGAAAGCGAGCGTCGCAATGCCGCTCAGCAGGCAGAAGCCGCCTGATCCAGGGCGACCTCTGAACGAAAAAGCGCGCTCCTCAGCAGGAGCGCGCTTTTCTTTTTGCCCCGCGCTCAGAAGAACAGGAACCACTGCCGCGCGACCCAAAGCTCGGCCAGCACCAGCACGCCAAAGAACGCTTTGGCCCAGACGGACATGCCGCGCTGCCACAGGATGGCATAACACGCGATACAGAGTGCTATCGACACAGGCGCCACCCACAGGGCGTGATGGCTGCTGTCCCAATAGCTGACCGGGCTGTGAAACACCCAGTCGCTGAACGGCCAGAACTGAGGCCGCCCATCCCCCGCATGCAGCAGGAAATCCATCCCAAGGTGCAGCATCCCGGCGGATGCGCCGACGGTCAGAAGTTTCCAGCCGCGCCACAGCCCGATCAGCAGGGCCAGCCCCCACAGAAAAAAGGAATTGTCGATCGCAAATACGGTCTGCCAACTGCCCGAGAAGTAAAGCTGAACGAACACAACATGTTCGGGGATCCCCAGAACAAAAAGCGACGTGCCCGCCATCACGTATAGCGACAGGTCCGGCAGCAGCGATCCGAACAAGGCGGCCCACAGGACCGGTCCTCGGGCCGGGCGGGCAAAGGCGGCGGCTCCGATCAACAGATGCGCTGGTGTATTCAACTTTGGCTTTTCCTTTGCCCGCAAATCAGGTCATCTGAGCGCCAACATAGGAGACGGGGCATGGTTCGGTCCATCATGATTCAGGGCACCGGCAGCAATGTCGGGAAATCGGTTCTTGTGGCCGGTCTGGCGCGGGCCTTTACCCGGCGCGGATTGCGGGTTGCGCCGTTCAAGCCGCAGAACATGTCGAACAACGCCGCCGTCACGAAAAACGGCGGGGAAATCGGCCGGGCACAGGCGCTGCAGGCCCGCGCGGCGCGGCGCGCCACGCATACGGATATGAACCCGATCCTTTTGAAGCCCGAAACCGATACCGGTGCCCAGATCATCGTGCAGGGGCAGCGCGCGGGCACGATGAAGGCGGGCGACTACCGCAAGGACAAATCCAAACTTCTGGCTGCGGCGCTTGAAAGCTTTGATCGCCTGTGCAGCGATGCCGATCTGGTCCTGATCGAAGGCGCGGGCAGCCCGGCGGAAACCAACCTGCGCAAGGGCGACATCGCCAATATGGGCTTTGCCTGTGCCGCCGGAGTTCCCGTGGTACTGGTCGGAGACATTCACCGTGGCGGCGTGATTGCCCAGATCGTGGGAACGCAGGCGGTTTTGGACACGAATGATTTGGCGATGATCCGGGGCTTTGCGGTGAACCGCTTCAAGGGCGACGTATCGCTGTTTGACGAGGGCCGCGACGACATCGCCACGCGCACCGGATGGCCCTGTCTGGGCGTTGTCCCGTGGTTCCACGATGCGTGGAAGCTGCCGGCCGAGGATATGATGGACATCCGCTCTCATACGGGCGGTGCCTGCAAGGTTGTCGTGCCTCAGCTTGAACGGATGGCCAATTTCGACGACCTCGACCCGCTCTCTGCCGAGCCCGGCATCAGCGTTGAGGTCATCCCCGCAGGCCGCCCCCTGCCCGGCGACGCGGACCTTGTGTTGCTGCCCGGCAGCAAGTCCACCATCGGCGATCTGGCCAATTTCCGGGCGCAGGGGTGGGATATCGACCTTTACGCCCATGTGCGCCGGGGCGGGCATGTTCTGGGCCTGTGCGGCGGGTATCAGATGCTGGGCAAAACCATCTCGGACCCGGACGGGGTCGATGGACGGCCCGGCAAGGTCGACGGCTTGGGCCTGCTGGACGTTGACACCGTCATGGCTGGCAAAAAGCACGTTACGCTGACCGAGGCCCGCGCTTTGCCGGGTGGTGAGCCTGTCAGCGGCTATGAAATCCACATGGGCCAAACCGAAGGTCCCGATTGCACCCGCGCCTGGCTTGAGGTCGATGGCCGCCCCGAAGGAGCCGCCAGCCCGAACGGTCGCATTCTGGGCAGCTATCTGCACGGTATCTTTTCGTCGGACGCGTTCCGCGCCAGCTATCTCTCAAAGCTGGGGGTCACGTCGGACAACGCTTATGAGGATGGGGTCGAACAAACACTGGACGATCTGGCCGACCATCTGGAACAGCACATGGATCTGGATCTGCTGCTGGAACTGGCAAGTAAGCCCCGGCGCGGTTAAGCCTTATTCCAGCTCCTGCGCGGCCAGGGCGCGATGGATTTCGCGACGTACCATTTTGCGGACGTTTCGCGTTATGCGCTCGCCCAAAGCACCCTGCAACTCCTGCCGGACGACATCCGCGATCAATTCCCGCAAGGTATCCTCGTCCATTGGCAGGGCCTGCGTTTCGGACCCATCCGGCGCTGCCCCTTCCGGCTCGGGCGTCTCGGGCGCTGAGACCGACGGGCTTCGAACAAAGGTCGCGGCGGTCTCGGCCTCTTTCACAAAGACGAAGGATTCGGGCTCATCCTGCGTTTCCAGCTTCTCCGCGGCGAAACCTTTTTCGGCGTTCCACGGCAAGGACTGAACCGGCGTACCGGAATAGGCGTCATCACTGTCGCCGTCGGGTTCCCACTGATCTTCGGTGCGGGCGATCGCAGCCTCGAGCGCTTCGATCTTGGCGCTCAGGCTGACGGTCGGATTGTCTTCAGGGGCCGCCGGTTCGCTTTCCGCCACTGGCTTTTCTGCAAACGCCGGTGCCTTGCCATCCCGGTTGGCGGGGGTGCCCGCTCGGACAATGTCGCAGGTCCGCAGCAGCATCGGCTTCGCCGATTTCTCGGCGCTGTATTCCGGTTCAAGTTTCAGCGGTGCTGCATCCCCTTTCGGGGATTTGCCAATGCGCAGGGCATCTGTCAGAACCAGCCGCCCGGGCTTGCGCGCCGCAGCCTTTGAATCCGATCCCGGCTCTTTCCGGGCCTCTTCACTGACAAGACGTTTTACCGAAGACAGGACATCCTCGATACCGGCTTTTACGACATTATCCGTCATTGTTCTCTACCGCTCTATCCTCGGGATCGAGTGTAGCCAAACAATGCAGACCTCACAACAGGTAGTATTGCCCCTTAGTCCCGCCGCAACGCTTTGAGGACGCGATCCAGATCCTTGCTCTGTTTGCTGATCTGAGCCGGCGCTTTCTTGACCAGATTGTAATACAGTGTCGGATCATAGATTTGCACCGCAAGACCCAGACGTTCAGCGGTCAGCAACCCCTGCGCCTGCAACAGCTGATAGGCCGCCAGCGACCGTTCCGTGCGCGAGGCGACCTCGGCCAATTGCGCATCCAGCAAGTCCTGCTGCGCGTTCAGAACGTCCAGCGTGGTCCGGGCGCCCAGCGTGGCTTCCTCACGAATCCCGTCAAACGCGACCTGCGACGCCCGCACACGTTCGGTCGAAGCGGTAAGGCTGGCGGTTGCGGATTCGAAGCGCGCAAACGCATCGGCGACCCCTTGCGTGATGTCCTTTTGCACATTCAGCAGGTTGGCGCGGGATGCATCGCGGGTCGCCATAGCACGGCGCACGGCAGCGGCCAGACGGCCACCGGCATAGATCGACTGATTGAGCGTCAGCGCAACGCCTGCGGTGTTTTGGTAATCGTCATCGTCAAAGTTCTCACGAACACCGGCATTCGCACCAAAGCTCACATTCGGACCCAGATTGGCGCGCTGCTGCTGAACAATCAGGTCCAGAGCCCGAACCTGATGCTGCGCCGACAGGATCGCCGGATGGTTCCGCTGCGCCAGACTGACCGCCTCGGATTGCGAGCGCGGCAGATTGGGCAGGCCCGGCTGACCGGCTGTCCGACCCGGAAGTTTGCCAACCGCATTCACATATTCGGCCTGCGCGGTGCTCAGATCACCCCGCGCATCCGCCAAGTCGGCCCGCGAACTGGCCAACTGCGCTTCGGACAGGGCAACGTCCGTCCGCGTCACCTCACCCACTTCGAACCGGTCGTTCGAGGCGCGCAGTTCCTCGCTGGATACGTCCACGTTGTTCAGGCGAATCTGAACCGTTTCTTCCTGCAGAAGAACGCTCAGATAAGCGGTCGCCGCGCGGAACAGAACCTGCTGTTCGATATCGATCAGCGTTTGCCGGGTCGAAAGAACAGTCTCTTGCGCAGATTGCTTGCCCAACACGGACGCGCCGCCGTCATAGATCAGTTGGGTCAATGTCAGCCCGGTGAAAAACCGCGCCGGGTTCGTTGTTGTCACTGTCGTACCGGTGCGTGTCTTGGTGTATTCCTGGCTGATATCAACCGTCCAGTTGATGATCGGACGCAAAGCCGAAAGGGCGATCGCGACGTCTTCATCCGCTGCACGCAACAGGGCCCGGTTCTGCTCTAGCAGGCCACTGGTGTTATACGCGCCGATGAACGCATCTGTTATATTGTCCGCCCAAGCCGCACGTCCGGGAACTACGCTGATGGCAATGCCAGCGGTCAAAGCCAACACCCTGACCAGCTTACCTGTCGCCGTACCACGCATATCCAAATCCTCTCAAATCGAAATAACGCTGCCTCTCCGGCAGTTTGCGCCTTTGTTTTCAACTAATCAAGGCGGCAAAAATATCTGTCAAATGACTATAGCGAAAATGCACACTTTGCGGAAAAGCTATCTAAAACCGGTGCGCTGGCGTTGAAGGCATCGCGCCAGCTGACCCGTTCGCCGGATTTGCGGCCGATCCGGACGGTGCCCAGATTCCCCTCGACGAACAGGCAGGCAATGCGGCCGTGATCCTTGAGCTGTCCCAGCAGATCGTCCGGTATTTCCTCGACCCCGCCCTGGATCATGATCACGTCATACGGCCCATGTTCAGCCGCGCCCTGTGCCAGAGGCCCCACGTGGACAATCGCGTTGTCGGCATTGGCTTCGCTGAGCAGGTTCTGTGCCTCGGACGCCAGGGTTTCATCTTCCTCGACACCCACAACCAACTGCGCCATGCGCGCGGTAACAGCGGTCGAGTAACCAAGCGCCAAACCGATATCCAGCACCGCCTCGTCATTTGAAATATTCAGCGCATCCAGCATCTTAGCCAGAGTGCGCGGCTCGAGCATGCAGCGCCCGTTTCCAAGGTCGATCAGCTCTTCGGCATAAGACGCCTCGCGCTGCGACGCGGGCACAAAGCTTTCCCGCGGGACGTTCAGCATCGCGTCAATGATCGGAAACTTCGTGACGTCCGAGGGCCGAACCTGCGTGTC
Organism: Ruegeria sp. F5; assembly: GCF_056533845.1. Lineage (NCBI taxonomy): Bacteria > Pseudomonadati > Pseudomonadota > Alphaproteobacteria > Rhodobacterales > Roseobacteraceae > Ruegeria > Ruegeria sp. F5. The sequence continues at coordinate 416,559 of NZ_JBQFOU010000002.1, forward strand.
AACCATCGTGCGGCGCCGGGTGGCGAAATCTGTCATGTGATCTCTCGTCTTGAACCCTTGATTATCTGGCTTGTGCCACATCCCTTGCGCACCGGCAACGGCCCAGATGCCGCAACCCGGGTTTTGTGGCAGGTTTCGTACCGGACCGAGGGCGCTCAATTTACAGGCCGAGCGCCGATTTTGCATTCTTCCCACTGGACGCCCCCAGCGAAAGCTGCTAAAACGCCCTCCACACCACGGCAAGTATTTGATTTTACTTGAAAAGGCGAGTTGGCGGAGTGGTGACGCAGCGGATTGCAAATCCGTGTACACCGGTTCGATTCCGGTACTCGCCTCCATCTCTCTGAAACGCTTCGGTTTTGCGGTCTGGAATGTCCGTTTATTCTGCGGCGCGTCCTTGCGGAATGACTTCATATCCCGGTTCTTCCGGCTCATCGTCTTCCATCTCGGGCGGAAAACCAGGGGCGCGGATGTCGAGGCCGGTGGCGTCTTCCAGCCGCCGGATGATATTCGGCGACAGTTCGCGGTCTCCGTACCGGGCAATGCCGTCTTCGAAAATGCTGATCATCACGGGATTGATCTCTAACGGAACACCGGCGCGGTCGGCAACGTCCTGAAACAGGCCGATGTCCTTTTTCACCAGATCCATGGTGAACGAGATATCGCGCGAGCCGTTCAGGATCACCTGACTTTCGGTTTCATGAACGAATGAGGTGCCCGACGAGATTTTGATCGCCTCATAGGTAGTATTCAGGTCCATGCCCGCTGCCTTGGCCGTCACCAAAGCCTCGGCGCAGGTAATCAGGTTGGCGGTGGCCAGGTAGTTGGTCAGCACTTTCAAAACGGAAGCCGAGCCCAGATCGCCCGTATGCAGGACCCGACGGCCCATCGTGGTCAGGAAGGGCAGAATACGCTCGAACGTCGCGCGGTCGCAGCCTGCGAAGATCGAGATATTGCCAGTCGCCGCCCGGTGGCACCCGCCGGAAACCGGGCAATCCACGGCAGCACCGCCCCGTTCAATGACCATCGCGCCCAGGCGTTTGACCTCGGCCTCGTCGGTGGTCGACATCTCCATCCAGATTTTACCGGGGCTGACCTCGGGCAGCATCTCCTGCATCACCGCGTCCGAGGCGGCAGGGGACGGCAAGCAGGTGATCACCGCATCGCAATCGCGCATCAGCTGGGCCGGATCTTCCGCCGCTTTGGCCCCTTGTGCGACAAAGGCCGCCACCAGATCCGGGTTCAGGTCATGCACGGTCAGATCGATTCCGTTGCGCAGCAGCGACCCAGAAAGCTTGCCGCCCACATTGCCCAGCCCGATAAACCCTACCTTCATACGCCGCACCCTCCTGTTCGCGTGTTGCCGACCATGCGATCACGTCGCAGCGATCGGATCATGCCGCCCAGCGACGCCGACAGGTCGCTTTTTACCCGCTTCCTCACGGATCGGCGCGTTGCGCTTGACAAGCGGGCCGCCGCTGCCGCATGTCCCTTTCGTTGGTGTCTGCGACAGCAGATGAAAAGGGAATGCGTCAGCGGGTATTTCCGTCAAACGCAGCCGCCCCCGCGACCGTGACCGGAGAGGGTGCCCAAGCCACTGGCGAATGCCGGGAAGGCGGGACATCCGACAGAGGAGAGCTCTGACATCCGCAAGCCGGGAGACCTGCCAACGCCCGAAGATGAAACCGGACGGGGTGTTCCGGTGTGGGGCTCTGATCGGCCCGCATGAAACCCCGTCCCCCACGAAGAGGATTTGGGGGGATGAGAGACATGACCGAGACCGTTCCGGTCGAACTTCTGGTTTGCACGACCTGTCGCCGCGGCCTGCCTGTCGAAGATGATGCACAGCGGCCCGGCACGTTGCTGCACAAGGCGCTGGAACAGGCGGGCCTGCCCGAGGGCATTACCCTGAAAGCCGTCGAATGCCTGTCGAATTGTGATGAAGGCTGTTCGATCGTGCTGCGCGGCGGGCCGGATCGCTGGACCTTTGTCTACGAGCATCTGAACGAAACCGACCATGTCGGCGTGATCGTCGAGGGCGCGACCAAGTACCTCGCCACCGAGGACGGTCTGGTCAAATGGCGCGAGCGCCCCGAACATTTCCGCAAAAACTGTGCGGCCCGCATTCCCCCGATTGGAGCCCTGAAATGAGCAATCTCGAAAAACTTCCCGTCACCGTGATCACCGGCTTTCTGGGCTCGGGCAAGACCACGCTGGTGCGTCACCTGATGCAGAACCCGCAGGGCAAGCGTTTGGCCGTTGTCGTTAACGAATTCGGCGACGTGGGTGTTGATGGCGATATCCTGAAATCCTGCGCCATCCCGGATTGCCCTGCCGAAAACATTATGGAACTGGCGAACGGCTGCATATGCTGCACCGTGGCCGATGATTTCATTCCGACCATCGAGGCGCTGATGGCGCTGGAGCCGCGGCCCGAACATATCCTGATCGAAACCTCCGGCCTCGCCCTGCCCAAACCGCTGCTGAAAGCGTTCGACTGGCCCGATATCCGCTCGAAAATCACTGTGGACGGCGTGATCGCTCTGGCCGATGCCGAGGCCGTCGCCGCCGGTCGCTTTGCACCGAATGTCGAGGCGGTGGATGCCCAGCGGCTGGCCGATGACTCGATCGATCACGAAACGCCCCTGTCCGAGGTGTTCGAGGATCAGATCTCCTGCGCCGACATTATCCTGCTGACCAAACCCGATCTGGCTGGCCCGGAAGGTGTGGCGAAGGCCAAGGAAGTCATCGCAGCCGAGGCCCCCCGCCCCCTGCCCGTGGTCGAAGTCGCCGAGGGCGTGGTGGATGTGCGCGTCGTTTTGGGCCTCGAGGCCGCAGCCGAAGACGACATGGACGCCCGCCCCAGCCATCATGACGGCCATGACGACCACGAGCATGACGATTTCGAAAGCATCATCGTCGAACTGCCCGAACAGACCGACCCCGCCGATCTGGTCGCCAGGATCGAACGTCTGGCGACCGAGCTGAACATCCTGCGGGTCAAAGGTTACGCCGCTGTTCAGGGCAAACCGATGCGCCTGTTGGTTCAGGCCGTCGGTGCGCGCGTCCGTCATCAGTATGACCGTCCGTGGGAACCGGGCGTAGAGCGCCGTTCGCGCCTTGTGGTGATCGCCGAGCATGACGATATCAAAGAGGCCGAAATCCGCGATATCCTTGTGGGCTTGAAAGAGGCCGCCGAGTAAACCATGCACGTCGTCTTCCGCGAAAGCCACGGGCTCGAAGAGACCGAGACCCCCACCGATCTGGGCCAGAGCCCGGCGGATCTGGTGGTGCTGTCCTTCTCGGACAGTGACCTTGGCGCTTTCGCGGCAGGCTGGCATCGCGGTGGCGGGCCCGAGGGGCGGATGCCGACCTTGCGGCTGGCCAACTTGACAGCGCTGAAACACCCTCTGTCTGTCGACACCTATGTGGAACAGACGCTGGAAGGCGCGAAGGGCATCCTGATCCGCTTGATCGGCGGCGTTCCCTATTGGTCCTACGGCTTGCAGCAGGTTCTGGCGCTGGCGCAGACCAAAGGCATTGCGCTGGCTGTCTTGCCCGCCGATGGGCGTGAGGATACACGGCTGGATGAGTATTCCACCCTGCCCGTCTCGACCCTGCGGCGGCTGGCGCATCTGTGCGACACCGGCGGAGAGGTTGCGGCGCAGGCGGCACTGGCTCAGATGGCGCTGGCGGCGGGGCTGTATGCCGGGCCGGTGATGGGGGCGAAAACCATCCCCGATTGCGGCGCATGGTGCCCGGATCGCGGCGTGATCCCGGTGGATACCGCGTTCGACGGGGATGGCAAACGCATCCTCGTGACCTTCTACCGCGCCTATTTGACCTCAGCCGACACCGCCCCGGTCGCCGCTTTGATTCGCAGGCTGCGAGAACGCGGGTTCGAGGCCGTGGGTCTTTTTGCCCCCTCGCTGAAAGCCCCCGCAGCGGCCGACTGGCTACGCGAGCAGATGGCTACCCTTGAGCCCTCGGCGATCATCAACGCCACCTCTTTCTCGGGCAAAGGCGCGTCGGGCACTTCGCCTCTGGACGCCGCGAATGTCCCGGTGTTTCAGGTCGCCCTCGCCACCTCGCGCCGCAAAGCCTGGGCCGAGGCGGAACGCGGGCTGTCCCCCGCCGACCTCGCCATGCATGTGGTGCTGCCCGAGGTGGACGGGCGCATCTCGGCAGGCATCGCGTCGTTCAAGGAACCGGGCAAACGCGACCCGCATCTGGAATATTCCCGCTTTGCCCACCGGGCCGAACCCGAACGGATCGAAGCCATCATCGACCGCGTCACCGGTTGGCTGACACTGCATGACAAGCCCAAGGCGGATCAGGTCCCGGCGCTGGTGCTGTCCACCTATCCCGGCAAGGACTGGCAGATGGCTCATGCGGTGGGTCTCGATGCGCTGGCCTCGGCTGAGGCGATGCTGTCTGATTTACAGGCTGAGGGCTATGACTCGGCCCCGGCTGAGCCGATCGCCGAGACACTTCTGGACGCCCGCCCCTCATGGCCGCTGGACGATTACCTGACCGCGCTGGCGGACCTGCCCGAGAAATTGCGGACCGATCTGCAAACCGTCTGGGGCGAACCGGAAGACGACCCCTCTTTCACCGACGGCGCATTCCACTTCACCGCCATGCGCCGGGGCAACGCTCTGGTCGCCCTGCAACCCGAACGCGGCACGCCCGAGCTGCGGGACGATGACTACCACGACCTGTCGCGCACCCCACGCCACAGCTATGTCGCCTTTTACCTCTGGCTGCGCAAAGGCCTGCGCGCGGATGCGCTGATCCATATCGGCGCGCATGGCACGCTGGAATGGCTGCCGGGCAAATCCGTCGCTCTGTCCCATGAATGCTGGCCCGAGGCGCTGATCCGCGACCTGCCCGTCATCTACCCCTTCATCGTCAACGATCCCGGCGAAGCCGCGCAGGCCAAGCGCCGGATCGGGGCCGTCACGCTGGGCCACATCCCGCCCCCGATGAAGGAAAGCGGCACCCCGGACCGGATGGTGCGGCTGGAATCTCTGCTGGACGAATTCTCGAACGCCGACGGTCTGGACCCAAAGCGCCGCGACCGGCTGCAGGAAGACATCCGGGATGAGGCGCAGGCCATCGGTCTGGAAAGCGATCTGGGTCTGGATCAGGCCACCTGTACGGCTGAAGCGATTACCCGCATCGACCGCTTTGTCTGCGATATCAAGGAAAGCCAGTTCGGCGACGGGCTGCATGTCTTTGGCCGCGTGCCCGAGGTCACCGGCACTTTCGACCCCGCCCCCTCGGCCCATGCCGAACGCAGCGCCCTGATCGACGCGCTGGCGGGGAAACGGATCGAGGCCGGGCCGTCGGGCTCCCCGTACCGGGGCCGCTCGGATGTGCTGCCCACCGGACGCAACCTCTATACCACCGACCCGCGCTCGGTCCCGACCCGCGCCGCCTATGCGCAAGGCGTGAAACTGGCCGAGGAACTGGTGCGCCGCCACTTGCAGGAAGAGGGCGACTACCCCAAGGGGCTGATCGTTGACCTTTGGGGCTCGGCCACCATGCGCACCGCAGGCGAAGAATTCGCCATGGCGCTGCATCTGCTGGGGGTAAAACCGGTCTGGGATAAAGGGTCCGAACGGGTGTCGGGCATCGAGGTGCTGCCGATCACCGACCTCAGCCGCCCGCGTCTGGACGTGACGCTGCGCGTCTCAGGCCTGTTCCGCGATGTGTTCCCGACGCTGTCGGCGCTTTTCGGTCAGGCCGTTCGGGCATTGTCGGCCCGGGATGAGGCACCGGACTGGAACCCCTATGCCGGTCAGAAACCTGCCGCGCGCGTCTATGGCCCCGCCCCGGGCAGCTATGGCGTGAACATGACGCAACTGTCCGAAATCTATACCGATGAAGCCCGCGCGCAGGCCGGTGAAGCGTGGCTGGATGCCAGTTCCTTCGCGCTGGAAGGCGAGCATATCGCGCAGGACAAGGACGGCATCACCCAGCGCGTCGCAATGGCCGACAGCTTTGTGCACCTGCAGGACCTGACCGAGACCGATCTGCTGCTGGCCAACGACTACGCCACGCATGAGGCCGGTTTTGCCGCCGCCAAGACGGTGACCGGCGGCAAGGCGCAGCTCTACCATCTGGACAACACCAACCCCGACACCCCGCGCGCCCGCACCCTGCCCGAGGAAATCAGCCGCGTGGTCCATGCCCGCGCTGCCAATCCGGGCTGGATCGCGGGGATGCAGCGGCACGGATTCCGGGGTGCCGCCGAGATCGCGGCGACTTTGGATCACATGGCCTCATTCGCGCATCTGTCGGGCACGGTCGCGCCGCATCTGTTCGACCTCTACCATGATGCCACGCTGGGTGATCCGCATGTCGATGCCTTCCTGCATGAGGCCAATCCGCAAGCGCATCAGGCCATGCAGGACCGGTTCCGCGCCCTGCTCGAGGCGGGGCTGTGGGAGACCCGCAGGAACTCGATCCGCGCCGATCTGGAGGGGCTGGGATGAGCGCCGCCTCTTCAAAACCGGTCGTTCAGGGTTGGTGCCCCGGAGCCCACCGGCCGATGATGTCGGGCGACGGATTGGTGGTGCGGGTGCGCCCTCGTCTGGCGCGTCTGAGTGCGGCGCAGGCGGTGGGGCTGTGTGAACTGGCCGAGCGGTTCGGCAATGGCACCATCGATCTGACAAACCGGGCCAATCTGCAATTGAGGGGCGTGGCCGAGGCGGATCATCAGGCCCTGCTGTCGGAACTGGCCGCGCTGAACCTTTTGGATGCCGAGCCCGGCATTGAAGTGCGCCGCAACATTCTGGTCTCACCATTGTATCGGGCGGGGGATCTGACCGCGCGGTTAACGCAGGAGCTGATCGACCGGCTGAGCGAACTGCCCAGCCTTCCCGCCAAGTTCGGCTTTGCCATCGATACCGGCTCTGAGCGCCTGCTGGCGTCGGATTCGGCGGATCTCCGGTTGGAGCGCGGCCCGGACGGCCTGATCCTGCGCGCCGACGGGGCCGAGACCGGACGGGCGGTGACCGAGGCAGAGGCCATCAATCAGGTGATCGCTCTGGCAGGCTGGTTCGCCGCGCATTTCACCCCCGAAAAACGCCGCATGGCACGGGTGGTGGCCGCAGAAGGATTGCCTGAAACATGGCAAGGCAGCGCGCCCGGAGTAATTGGCGCAACACCACAACCCGGTGCTTCCGATCTGGGAACGCTGTACGGCGCAGCCTTCGGCCAACTGCCCGCGCGCCCGTTGCAGGACCTGATCAAGACCAGCGGCGCATCCGCCCTGCGGGTCACCCCGTGGCGGCTCTTCTTGCTGGAAGGCGGGTCGGCGATACCTGCCCCGGGTTTTGTCACGGATGGCACCGACCCGCTGATGACCACCGACGCCTGCCCCGGCGCGCCATACTGCCCGCAGGCGCAGGTGGAAACGCGCGATGTTGCCCGTGCCCTGGCCCCATTGGTGACCGGCAGCCTGCATGTCTCGGGCTGCGCCAAAGGGTGCGCGCGGATGGGGCCTGCCGATGTCACTCTGGTCGGCGACAACGGACGATTTGATCTTGTCAAACAAGGCCGCGCAGGGGATGAGCCCTGCCAGCGCGGCCTGACCACCGAAACACTCATGACCATGGACTTCACCTGATGCCCTATGAATACGAAACCGATGGCGCGGCGATCTATAAACAAAGCTTTGCCACGATCCGGTCCGAGGCCGATCTTGCCCGGTTTGACTCAGACGAGGAACAGGTCGCCGTCCGTATGATCCATGCCGCCGGAATGGTCGGGCTGGAAGAGTTCGTGCATTTCTCGCCCGGTTTTGTCACGGCTGCCCGCAGCGCGCTGGAAAGCGGCGCGCCGATCCTGTGCGACGCGCGTATGGTCAGCGAAGGCGTGACCCGGTTCCGCCTGCCTGCCGAGAATGAGGTGATCTGTACCCTGCATGACGAACGCGTACGCCCCCTGGCCGCTGAGATGAGCAACACGCGTTCTGCCGCCGCGCTGGAGCTGTGGCGCCCGCATCTGGCGGGCGCTGTCGTTGCCATCGGCAATGCACCCACCGCCCTTTTCCACCTGCTTAACATGCTGGAAGACCCCGCCTGCCCGCGCCCCGCCGCGATCATCGGCTGCCCGGTGGGCTTCGTCGGCGCGGTCGAATCCAAGGATGCGCTGTGGGCGGCGCAGCCGGTGCCTTCGTGCATCGTCAAGGGCCGTCTGGGCGGCAGCGCCATCACCGTCGCCGCCATCAACGCCATCGCGAGCCGCGCCGAATGAGCGCGGGTAAGATATACGGCGTGGGCCTCGGCCCCGGCGATCCGGACCTGATGAGCGTCCGGGCCGACCGCCTGCTGCGCAACGCGCGGCATGTGGCGTTCTTCCGCAAACCGGGCCGCAGCGGTCAGGCGCGCAAGATCGTTAATGGGATGATCCCCGAAGGCGCGGTGGAATTCCCGATGGAATACCCGGTGACAACCGAAATACCCCTGACCGATCCACGCTATAACGAGCTTCTCTCGGCCTTCTATAAGGACTGCGCCGCACATCTGAAAGCGCTTGCCGCGCAGGGTGAAGATGTGGTGGTGCTGTGCGAGGGTGATCCGTTTTTCTACGGCTCTTTCATGCATCTTTACAATCGCTTGCGGGATGATGCTGATGTGGAGGTTGTACCCGCCATCACCGGCATGTCCGGCGCGTGGACAGCAACTGGCGATCCGATCACCTGGGGCGACGACGTACTGACGGTGCTGGTTGGCACCTTGCCCGAGGACACGCTGGCTGAGCGTATGGCCCAAACCGATGCGTTGGTGGTGATGAAAATCGGGCGCAATATCGACAAGGTAAAGCGCGCACTGAAAACCGCAGGTCTGTATGACCGCGCGTGGATTGTGGAATTCGCGCAGATGCCGAACCAGACGGTGACCAAACTGTCCGACGCCTGTGACAAGATCACCCCGTATTTCTCGATCATTCTCGTCCACGGGCAAGGGCGGCGGCCATGACTGGCTGGGTCAAAATCGCAGGGCTGGGGCCGGGTGACGAAGCCCTTGTGACGCCCGAAGTGACCGCCGCTTTGGCCGAGGCAACCGACGTTGTAGGCTACATCCCCTATGTCGCCCGCGTGGCCGAACGCGAAGGGCTGACCCTGCACGCCAGCGACAACCGGGTTGAAATCGACCGGTCGCAACACGCACTGCAGATGGCAGCCGAGGGCAAGCGTGTGGTGGTGGTGTCCTCGGGCGATCCCGGTGTGTTCGCCATGGCCGCCGCGGTGTTCGAAGCGCTGGAAAACGGGCCGCTTGAATGGCGCGACATTCCCATTGACGTGCTGCCGGGGATCACCGCGATGCTGGCGGCGTCGGCCCGGGCCGGGGCGCCCTTGGGGCATGATTTCTGCGCCATCAACCTCAGCGACAATCTCAAGCCCTGGGCCTTGATCGAAAAACGCCTGCGACTGGCGGCGCAGGGTGATTTTGCCATGGGATTCTACAACCCGCGCTCGAAGTCCCGCCCGGAAGGCTTTGTAAAAACGCTGGAAATCCTGCGTGAGGAATGTGAACCCGAACGGCTGATCCTGTTCGCCCGCGCGGTCTCGCGCGCGGATGAGGCGATCCGGATTTCAACGCTGGCCGAGGCGACACCCGATATGGCCGACATGCAGACGGTCGTCATCGTCGGCTCATCCCTGACCCGGGTGATCGAGCGCGATGGTCCCCCGATCGTCTATACCCCGAGGTTCACACCGGAATGAGCGAGCCAGTCCAGAACCTGCGCCACGCTTTCCAGTTCGGTCCGCAGCGGCACTGCCGGGCGGTCGATCATGAGCACCGGTGTACCCAACGCCCGCGCCGCGTCCAGCTTGGCGCGCGCACCGGTCCCGCCCGCGTTCTTGGACACGACCAGTTGCGTTCCGTGGCTCTGCATCAGCGCGCGATCCCCGGCCTCGGTGAACGGGCCGCGCGAAACAACGACCTCGCAGTCCGGCAAGGGCAGAGCGGTTGGCTCATCCACCAGCCGCAACAGATAGTGGTGTTGGGGCTGGGCCGCGAAATCCTCAAGATGCATCCGGCCCACGGCCAGAAGCACGCGGCGCGGCGCACCGGCCAGCGCCTGCACCGCCGCTGCGATATCGGGGACGTGCTGCCAATCGTCACCCCGCTGCGCGACCCAGCGCGGCCGGGTCAACGCAGCCAGCGGCACACCTGTTTGGCGGCAGGCCTGAACCGCGTTGCGGCTCATCTGCGCGGCGAAGGGGTGCGTTGCGTCGATCACATGGGTAATCTGGTGCTCGCTGATATGGCGGGCCAGCCCGTCGACCCCGCCAAAGCCGCCGACCCGCACCGGAACGGGTTGCGCGCGCGGAGTGTCGACCCGACCCGCGTAGGAATAGGTCGCCGCTACACCGCGCTCTGCCACAGCCCGGGCAAAGGCATTGGCCTCGGTCGTGCCACCAAGGATCAGGAGGTGAGACATGCGTGAAGCTCCGTGGCTGACCGTTCTGGGTTTGGGCGAAGATGGGCTTGATGGCCTGTCGCCTGCAAGCCGTCAAGTGCTGGACCGGGCCGAGGTCATCATGGGTCCGCCCCGCCACCTGTCGCTGATCCCCGAAGGCGAGGCGGAGCGCATCGAATGGCCCGTTCCCTTTGCTGATGGCCTGCCCATCCTGACAGGGTTGCGGGGGCGGCGGACTGTGGTGCTGGCGTCGGGCGATCCGTTCTGGTTCGGCGCAGGGTCTGTTATCGCGCGCAACTTCGATGCCGCCGAGTGGAGCGCCCTGCCCGGGCAGTCCACCTTTTCGCTGGCCGCGGCCCGGTTGGGCTGGCCGCTTGAAACCACGCTGACCTTCGGGTTGCACGCTGCCCCCCTGACGCGGCTGCGACCGCACCTGTCCCCGGGCCTGCACGCCATTTTGCTGCTGCGCGATGGCAAAGCCGTGGCCGAGCTTGCAACCTATCTGACCGAGACCGGCTTTACCGACAGCGCGCTGCACGTCATGGAAGCCCTCGGCGGACCGCGCGAACATACGCGCAGCGTGTCGCTGACCGAGGCCCTGTTGGGAACGTTCGCGCACCCCGTCTGCGTCGGGCTTGAGGTCCGGGGCAGCGGGCGGCCTGTGCCCAAGGCCTCGGGCAAGCCTGACGAGATTTTTGAGACCGACGGCCAGATCACCAAACGCCCGATCCGCGCGCTGACCCTGTCGGCGCTCGCCCCGAGGCGGGGGGAGCATCTGTGGGATATCGGCGGCGGCACCGGCTCGATCAGTATCGAATGGCTGATGTGCGACTCGACCCTGACAGCAACAACCATCGAACCGCTGGCAGAGCGTGCGGATCGTATCCGCCGCAATGCCGACGCGCTGGGACAGGATCGGCTGGATGTCGTGCACGGCACCGCGCCCGATGCGCTGCCCGGTCTGCCCTTGCCGGATGTGGTTTTCATCGGCGGCGGGCTGAGTACGGATTTGCTGGGCTGGCTGCACACCAACCTGCCCGCAGGCACCCGGCTTGTTGCAAATGCGGTAACGCTGGAAAGCGAAGTCTTGCTGGCGCAATGGCAAGACAAACTGGGCGGTGACCTGCTGCGCATCGAACTGGCGCATTCGGCCCCGCTTGGCCCTCGGCGCGGCTGGAAATCCGCTTACCCGGTTGTTCAGTGGAGCGGGAACCTATGATCGTCGCCGGGCTCGGATTTTCCTCGGCGGCCACCGCCAACAGCCTGCGGGCGGCGTTTGATCTGGCCTGCGCAGGGCATCAGGTGGACGCGCTGGCCACCGTGGCCGACAAGCGGGGCCACGCCGGTCTTGCCGCCTTCGCCGAAGGTGCCGCCCTGCCCCTGCACTATGTCGCGCCGGGCGATCTGGCCGGGCAGCGCACGCTCACCTGCTCGCCCCGCAGCCGCGCCACCCATGGCACTGGCAGCGTGGCCGAAGCATCCGCCCTTGCTGCCGCCGGACCCGGTGCCCGGCTGCTTACCCCCAGACAGATTTCGGACGACCGGCTTGCCACCTGCGCCGTCGCCATCGGAGGACAGACATGACCGTTCATTTCATCGGCGCCGGACCCGGCGCCGCCGACCTGCTGACCTTACGCGGGCGCGATATCATCGCCGCCTGCCCGGTATGCCTGTATGCCGGTTCGCTGGTGCCGGATGAGATTCTGGGCCATTGCCCTGATGGCGCAAAAATCGTCAACACTGCGCCTATGGATCTGGATCAGATCATGGCCGAGATCAAAGCCGCCCATGACGCAGGCCAAGACGTTGCGCGCCTGCATTCCGGTGACCTGTCGGTGTGGTCTGCGATGGGCGAACAGATTCGGCGGCTGAAAGAGATGGGTATTCCCGTCAGCGTCACCCCCGGCGTGCCCTCCTTTGCGGCGGCTGCGGCAACGCTGGGCGCCGAACTGACCCTGCCCGGCCTCGCGCAGTCGGTGGTTCTGACCAGAACGCCGGGGCGCGCCTCGTCAATGCCCGAGGGTGAGACGCTGGAGAATTTCGCCAAAACCGGAGCGACACTGGCGATCCATCTGTCGATCGGCAATCTGGACAAGGTGATCGCCGATCTGACTCCGGCCTATGGCGCGGACTGCCCGGTCGCGGTGGTCTACCGCGCCAGTTGGCCGGATGAGCGGGTCATTCGCGCAACGCTGGCCACTCTGAAAGAGGCGCTGGACGACAGTATCTCGCGCACCGCCCTGATCATGGTCGGCCCTGCGCTGGCCGGTGAGGGGTTCGACGAAAGCTGCCTCTATTCCAAAACCTACGACCGCCGTTACCGCCCGCAAAGCGCGGACAGTCCATGGTCAAGCTGGAGCCATGGCGATGACTGAGGTGATGGCGAATCCTCCGGGCGTTCTGATCTCGGCCCCTTCGTCCGGCACCGGGAAAACGACAGTCATGCTGGGCCTGCTGCGCGCCCTGGCCGAGGATGGCCTGACCGTGCAGCCGTTCAAAAGCGGCCCGGACTATATTGACCCGGCCTTTCACCGGGCGGCGGCGGGGCGGGCCTCGTTCAATCTGGACAGTTGGGCGATGGGTGAGCCTTTGCTGGGCGCGATTTCAGTGCAGGCCCGGGGCGCGGATATTGTGGTCGCCGAGGGTTCGATGGGTCTGTTTGATGGCGTCGCAAAGCCCGGAGAGCTGGGGCACGGCTCCAGCGCCGAGACCGCGTTACGCATGGGCTGGCCGGTGGTGCTGGTTCTGGATGTGGGCGGACAGGCGCAATCGGCTGCGGCAACGGCGCTGGGGTTTCGGATGTATAACCCGGACCTGCCTTTTGCAGGTGTGATCCTGAACCGCTGCGCCAGCCCGCGTCACGAACGCCTGACCCGGTTGGGGATGGAACGCGCAGGCTTGCCGGTTCTGGGCGTGCTGCCGCGCCGGGGCGATCTGACGCTTCCGGAACGCCATCTGGGCCTGATACAGGCGGTCGAACATCCCGATCTGGAAAGCGCCATTGCCGGATATGCGGCGTTTCTGCGCGAACATGTGGACCTTGAGGCGATCAAGCGGGCGGCCTCCTCAGGCCCTGTTGGGCCATCGTCAGCCGCGCTGCCGCGGCCTCCGGCCCAGCGGATCGCCTTGGCTCGGGATGAGGCGTTTTCATTTACCTATCCGCATTTGCTGGAAGGCTGGCGCGCAGCCGGGGCGGACATTCTGCCGTTTTCGCCCTTGGCGGACGAGGCTCCGGCCACGGACGCCGATCTGGTCTGGTTGCCCGGTGGCTACCCGGAACTGCATGCCGGAAAATTGGCCGCAGCCGAGACCTTTCTGACCGGGCTGCGCAAACACGCCGAAACCAAACCCGTACACGGCGAATGCGGTGGCTATATGGCCTTGGGCGAAGGGCTAATCGACAAGGACGGCACCCGGCACGCGATGGCCGGGCTTCTGGGCCTTGTGACATCTTATGAAAAGCGCAAGTTCAACCTCGGCTATCGGCGGGCAGAATTGCTGGCCCCGATGCCGGGCCTTGCGGCAGGCACCGCGTTGCGGGGGCATGAGTTCCATTATTCCTCGATCATCGACCAGCCGGATGCCCCATTGGCGCGGGTGTTTGACGCCGAGGGGACCGAAGGGCCGCAAACCGGCTCGGTCCGTGGCAATGTGACTGGCACGTTCTTTCACCTGATCGCCGAGGCCTCGGCATGAGCGGGTTCGTGTCGTTCATCGGTTCCGGTCCCGGCGACCCCGAGCTATTGACGCTGAAGGCCGTCGATCGGATGCAAAAGGCCGATGCGGTGCTGTTTGACGATCTGAGCAGCGGCCCGATCCTGACCCATGCGCGCGACGATGCCGATCTGGTCGGCGTCGGCAAACGGGCCGGTCGCCCCTCACCCAAGCAGGATCATGTCAGCCGGTTGCTGGTGGAATACGCCCAGACCGGGCAGCGTGTCGTGCGGCTGAAATCGGGCGATGGCGGGTTGTTCGGACGGCTTGAGGAAGAGCTGGTGGCCCTGCGCGCCGCCGGGATCGAATATGAGATCATTCCGGGCATCCCCTCAGCCGTTGCGGCGGCTGCCGCGGCAGGCATTCCGCTGACCCGCCGCCTGACCGCGCGGCGGGTGCAGTTCGTCACCGGCCACGATGTCAGCGGCAAGCTGCCAAAGGACCTGAACCTGCCCGCCCTCGCCGACCCCGGCGCGACGACGGTTGTGTTCATGGGCAAACGCACCTTCCCTTTGCTGGTCGAGGCGCTGCATGCCCACGGTCTGCCGTTGGACACGCCCGCGCTGATGGCCGAGTCGGTTTCGACGCCCGAGCAATCCCTGCAGCGCTCCACCATCGGCGCGCTGTCAGACCAGTTGCAGTCCGAGATCGGAACCGCCCCGGCCCTGATCCTGTACGGCCCGCTGGCAGAGTTCGACGATGTATGACCTGACCCTGATCGGCATCGGCACGGGCAATCCTGATCACGTGACATTTCAGGGCGCGAAGGCGATCCGTGCGGCGGACCTGATCCTGATCCCGCGCAAAGGTGAGAATAAGGCCGATCTGGCCGGACTGCGTGAGGAAATCATCGCGCAGGTGTCCGAGACGCCCCCCAACATCGCCTATTTCGACATTCCCAAACGCCGTTCCGAGGATGGCTACCTGCGCGGCGTGGATGAGTGGCACGACGCCATCGCCCTGCGCTGGCAAGAGGCGATCGCGGAGCATCCCGAGGCGCGCAGCGTCGCGCTGCTGATCTGGGGCGATCCGTCGCTCTATGACAGTTCTTTGCGAATCGCGTCGCGGCTGGACCCGCACCCTTCGACAAAGGTAATCCCCGGCATCACCGCTTTGCAGGCGCTGACTGCCGCTCATGCGATCCCGATCAACGATATTGGTGCGCCCTATGTTGTCACCACCGGGCGGCGCATCCGGGATGAGGGCTGGCCCGAGGCAGGATCGAAAGTGGCCGTGATGCTGGATGGCGAATGCTCGTTCCAAAGCCTCGAGATGGCAGATTACGATATCTGGTGGGGTGCCTATGTTGGCATGAAAGAGGAAATCCTGATCCGCGGCCCGCTGGCCGAGGTCGCACAGCGGATACTCGACACCCGCGCCCGGGCCCGCGCCGATCATGGCTGGATCATGGATATCTATTTGCTGAAAAAGCGCGGGATCTGACGCAAAAGGTCGCAAATGGCGATTGCGCCGCCCCAGACATCGCGGCTAAATGAATGCGTCTGGTCCCGCCGGAGACTTCCGGATGCTAAGAGGGAATTTGGTGCGGTTTCGTCAGAAGCCCAAGCCAAAGCCGCCCCCGCGACTGTAAGCGGTGAGCCCCTGTTCAACCAGCCACTCCCGATCACTCGGGGGGAAGGCGAACAGAGGCACCGACCCGCAAGCCAGGAGACCTGCCAGGCGACAAATGAAACACCAGCCGTCGGGTGCGGCGGCTTTGGAGGACAAGAAATGACAACACAAACGCAAACGGCTTCTGCCGCCAAGACAGGTCTCCTGCCGGTACTGTTCGCCGTGGCTCTGGGTTTTGGGGTGATCACCCTGACCGGCCATGTTCAGGCATCCGGCCTGCATGACGCCGCCCACGATGTGCGCCACGCGACCGGTTTCCCCTGCCACTAAGCCGATGTTCAGTCGCATTCTGACCAGCGCGTTGTTCGCTGGTGCTGCAGCGGGGCTGATTGCCGCCTTGCTGCAGCTTATTTTCGTGCAACCCGTGCTGTTGCATGCCGAGCTTTATGAATCCGGGGAGTTGATCCATTTCGGAGCCGAGGCCGTTTCGGCACATCCCGAACTGCCCGGCATGTTCTCGGACCTGACCCGCGACGCGCTAAGCGTCATATTCACGATGCTGACCTATACCGGCTACGCGCTGATTCTGGTCGCGCTGATGTCGGTCGCCGAAGGTCAGGGGCACAAGGTCGATGGCCGCACCGGCGTGCTGTGGGGCCTTGCGGGTTTCGTCGCGTTCCACTTCGCGCCGGGCTTCACACTCGCCCCCGAGGTGCCGGGCGTTGCGGCGGCGGATGTCGGCGCACGTCAGCTCTGGTGGTTTGCGACCGTGGCCTCCGCAGGTGTCGCCATGTGGCTGATCGCGTTTGGCGGCAACCTTGTCAGCTATGTCATCGCAGCCGTCCTGCTGATGGCCCCGCACCTGATCGGCGCGCCCGAGCCTGATGTCTTTACCGGCCCCGTGCCGACCGAGATCGGTGCCCTTTTCGCGGCGCGGGCCTTTGGCATCGGTCTGGTTGCCTGGGTGTTGGTGGGGTCTTTCTCCGGGTATTTCTGGCAGAAAGAAGCCAGCCACGCCGAAGCCAACGCGTGATCGGCCAACCCGATAACCCGCCGGGCGCAACCCCGGCGGGACTTTCTGTTTCCCAAGGAAAACAAATGTCTCGCCCCCTTGCTTTGTTTGCGATTGGTCTGGTCTTTGGCGGCGGCGCGGGGTTCGTGCTTGCGGCGGCCAATGGTGTTACCTTCGACGGCCACGATCACGCCGACCCGGCCCATCACGGCAGCCACAATGCCGAAGCCGCTGCGCATGACCATTCCGCAACGATCAACCTGCCCGCAGGGCCGGACGCCCCGGCCGTTGAAATTGCCATTGTCAAAGACCCGATGGCCGGTTGGAACCTGCATGTCATGCCGCAGAACTTTCGGTTTGCGCCGGAAAACGCCTCGGCCACCGACCAGCCCGGCGAAGGGCATGCCCATGTCTATGCGAACGGGGTGAAACTGGCGCGGCTCTATGGCAACTGGATGCACATCGCCGATCTGCCCAAGGGCGAGGTTGAAATCGAAGTGTCCCTGAACGCCAACAGCCACAGCCAGTTGATGGTCGACAACGTTCCGGTCCGCGCCTCGACGACGGTTCAGGTAGACTAGCAAGCCGGAACCCGCGCCCGCAGACACAACCGAAGTCGCCCGCAGGGCCGGGCGTCTTCGATCCACCCTGCCGGGCTGTTCAGGTAGGTCTGGCAGGTCGCGGCAATGTCCTCGGCATCCGCCACAACATCGATCCCGGAAAAAACGTATGAGGCCAAGCCCTGCCCCTGAAGGGCCAGCACGGTTGGCTGATCGCACCCGCTGAAACATTCGTGCTCGGCCACGTCCACCTGCGTGTCCAAACCGGCCTGCTTCAGTGCCTCTTGCACGGCCTGCCGTTCCCCGTCGCGGTCGCGGGTGCCAACGCAACTGCTGCAGATCAAAATACGCGCCCGTGCCAAATCGCCCCTGCCTTTCCGTGCGCCAGTTCTGCGGGTTTCCCGACCGCAGCGCAAGCTCATCGCGCCGCGCCGGACACAAGAATGTGAGTGCGCATCCCGCCGCTTTCTGGCATCAATCACGCACCCTTAGCCGAGGAGGTTGCCCGATGAAAGCGCTCTGGTCGATGTTATGTATTCTGGCCCTGCCCGCCAGCGCCGAGATTGCCGAGCCGCCCGCCGGCTGGGCCGTCTATCCCTCGGGCAAAAGCTATGCGCAACTGGTCGATGACACCAAAGCAGCCGTCAAAGGGAACGGGCTGATCGTGGTCACTCAGGCCGGGCCGACCAAGGCCGCCGCCGCGCGGGGCATCGCCATTCCGGGCAATCTGGTTATCGGGGCATTCAACAACGATTACGCCGTGCGCGTTCTGGAAACCTCGACCGCCGCGATGATCGAAGCGCCGATCCGGTTCTATGTGACTGAAAACGCGGACGGCACGGCCACGCTGTCCTACAAAACGCCGACATTTGTCTTTGCCCCCTATGTTTACGAAGGCGGCGAAGCGCTGAGCGATATCGCCCTGGAACTGGACGAAAAGTTTCAGGCGGTGGCAGAAAGCGCAGCTAAATAGTCACACTGACGTGATCCGACTTGCTTCCGGGGGCATCCTCCGCAATCTGCTTTGAAATAACGAATTCGGAGCACGATTGATGCAGGACATGCCCCCCCGCGCCGCTGATCTTCTGGCACAACGACTGTACGAGGCCGGATGCCGCCACGCGTTCGGCATGCCGGGGGGCGAGGTTCTGACGCTGGTGGATGCGCTGGAACAGGCGGGGATCACCTTTCATCTGGCCAAACACGAAAATTCCGCCGGGTTCATGGCCGAGGCCGTGCATCACCGCGATGGCGCGCCTGCCATTCTGGTGGCAACGCTTGGCCCCGGCGCGATGAACGGGATCAATGTGGTCGCCAACGCGCTGCAGGACCGGGTGCCGATGATCGTGCTGACCGGCTGCGTCGACGCGGATGAGGCGCTGACCTACACCCATCAGGTGATGGATCACGCGCAGGTCTATCGCTCGATCACCAAGGGCACGTTCCTGATGACGGCTGAGGGCGCGGATATTGTCGCCGACAAGGCGGTCACGCTGGTCAACCAGCCCCGCCCCGGTCCGGTGCATATCGACGTGCCGATTTCGGTTGCCGATACACGGGTGCCGGGCGCAAAGCGCCGCCGCCGCGCCAAGATCGCCGCAGTCGCGCCCGAGGGGAACTGCGTGGAAAAAGCCCGCCGCTGGGTGGCCGAGGCCGAGCGGCCCATCGCCATTGTCGGTCTGGACGTGCTCTATGACAACTCGCGCAATTTGGTACAGGCGTTTCTGGAACATTTCGGCATTCCCTTCGTGACCAGCTACAAGGCCAAGGGTGTGGTGCCCGAGGATCATCCGCTGTGCCTTGGTGGCGCAGGCCTGTCGCCGCTGGCGGACAAACATCTGGTGCCGCTGGTCGAACAGGCCGATCTGGTGCTGTGCCTGGGCTATGACCCCATCGAAATGCGCCCCGGCTGGCGCGAAATCTGGGACCCCGAGGAAAAGCGCGTCATCGACATCTCGGCTGTGCCCAACGACCACTACATGCATCAGGCCGGGCTGAATCTGGTTGCCGATACCGGGGCCACGCTGGAAGCCGTCGCCAAAGGCAACCCCGCGCGCCAGACATGGCCCGGCGGGGAACCTGCGCAGGTCAAGGCCGCGCTGGCGCAGGCCTTCCCGACCGATGATGACTGGGGTCCGGCGGGGGTGATCGCCGAAACCCGTGCCGTCCTTCCGCCGGAAACGCTGGCGACTGCCGATAGTGGCGCGCATCGCATCCTGCTGAGCCAGATGTGGAACTGCACGGAAGAGCGCGGTCTGATCCAGTCCTCGGCGCTGTGCACGATGGGATGTGCCGTGCCGATGGCCATCGGCCTGAAACTGGCCGAACCCGACCGCCCCGTGATCAGCTTTTCCGGTGACGCCGGGTTCCTGATGGTCGCCGGAGAGTTGTCGACCGCTGCCGAGATGGGCGGCAACCCGATCTTTCTGGTCTTCGTCGATGCCAGCCTTGCGCTGATCGAGTTGAAACAGCGCCAGCGCCAGATGGGCAACCGTGGCGTGGACTTCGACCATCATGACTTCGCCGCTATGGGCCGGGCCTTTGGCGGCTACGGACATACTGTGCGCAACCGCGCAGAACTGCGGGACGCCCTGAATGATGCCTTGAAAGCCGACCGCTTCACCGTTATCGCCGCCGAGATTGACCGCGGAGGATATGATGGCCGGATCTGAAGGACCACTGAAAGGCGTCAAGGTTCTGGACCTGTCCCGCATTCTGGCCGGCCCGACCTGCACCCAGCTTCTGGGCGATCTGGGCGCCAGCGTCATCAAGGTCGAGAACCCGGCCACCGGGGGGGACGACACCCGCCAATGGGGCCCGCCTTACGTGGAAGATGCCGATGGCAACCACTCAGACCTAAGCGCGTATTTCATGTCGGCCAACCGCAACAAGAAATCCGTCGCCATCGACATCGCAACGCCCGAAGGACAGGCGGAGATCAAACGGCTGGCCTCGCATGCCGACATTCTGATCGAGAACTTCAAACCCGGCGGGCTGGCGAAATACGGGCTGGATTACGCGACCCTGTCGCAGGACCTGCCCGGTCTCGTTTACTGCTCGATCTCGGGCTACGGACAGTCCGGCCCCAACTCTGCGAAACCGGGCTACGACCTGATGGCGCAGGGCTATGGCGGGATCATGTCCCTGACCGGCGACCCGGACGGCATGCCGATGAAAGTCGGCGTCGGCATCGCCGATGTCATGTGCGGCATGTATGCGGCCGTGGGTATTCTGGCCGCGCTGCGCCATCGCGACCTGACCGGAGAGGGTCAGCAGATCGATCTGGCCCTTGTGGACGCGCAGGTCGCGTGGCTGATCAATGAAGGGGTGAACTATCTGACCTCGGGCAGCGTTCCCCAAAGGCGCGGCAACGGGCATCCCAATATTGTCCCGTACGAGGTCTATGAAACCTCGGATGGACACGTGATTCTGGCCGTTGGAAATGACAACCAGTTCAAACGGTTCTGCGGCTTCATTCAGATGCCTGAACTTGCCGAGGACACTCGTTTTGCCACCAACCCGGCCCGGCTGGAACACCGCGACGCGCTGAACGATGTGCTGCGCCCGGCGTTGCGGGCGCTGACGACGAAAACGGTGATCTCGCAGTTGGAAGCCGTCAAGGTTCCGGTTGGTCCGGTGCAATCGCTGGATCAGGTCTTTGCCACCGATCAGGTCGCAGCAAGACAGATGCAGATTGCCATGCAGGCCGACCCCGGCGAGGTGCAGTTGATCGGGAATCCGCTGAACCTGTCGCGCACGCCTGTAACATATCGGCAGGCACCCCCGGTCTTTGGGGCCGATACAGACGCTATTTTGGGCGCTGAAAATCCGTTCGAAGACTGAAACACTTGCCTTTTTCGGCAGCATGTCGCTGAAACATGCCCTTGAATCGGCGGTTTTTTTCGCTTTTTGCGCACACGGGTTTTCACCAATTCGAGAGCAGGGTCGATACTGATACGACGCATCCGCACACTCTGATAAATCGAACAGTGTAAAGTGTCGCAATCAGATTGGACCCAAGTATGAAACAAGACGTTTTTGGACAAATGAACACCCTGACCCAGCCGGCCAGTGTCGATGCCTGGAATGGTGTTCTGCTTGGGTTCATGGCGCATGCGGCGATCACCCCTCAGCATCTGGGCAAAGTGCTTGAGCTTGAGCCGGATTTTGCGCTGGGTCACGCCACCAAGGGCCTGTTCATGGTTCTGCTGGGCCGCCGCGAAATGATTCAGGTCGCCGTCGATGCGCTGAACGCGGCCAAATCCGCGATGGAGCGTCAGCCGGTTTCGGCGCGTGAACGGCTGTATGTCGAAGCGCTCGAGATGTATCTGGCCGACCTGCCCTCGCAGGCCATTCAGAAATTCGAAGAGGTTTTGCGCGCCCATCCCGAAGACTCGCTGGCGATGAAGCTCAGCCACGCGACCCGTTTCGTTCTGGGGGATTCCCAGGGCATGCGCCGCTCGATCGAACGGGTTCTGCCTGCGTATGCGCCCGATCATCCCGGACGCGGCTATCTGCTGGGTTGCCATTCCTTCGCGCTTGAGGAAACCGGGGCCTATGAAAAGGCCGAGATTGCCGGTCGTCAGGCGCTGTGGATGGTGTCGGACGATGCCTGGGGCCTGCATGCCGTGGCCCATGTACACGAGATGACGGGCAACGCGCAGCTGGGTCTGGACTGGCTGGCCGGGCGCGAAGACGCCTGGGCACATTGCAACAACTTCCGCTATCACGTCTGGTGGCACAAGGCGCTGATGCATCTGGATCTGGGTCAGGTGGATCGCGTGATGGAGCTGTATGACGAACACATCCGCAAGGACAAAACCGACGATTACCGCGATATCTCGAACGCAACCTCGCTGCTGTCACGGCTGGAGCTTGAGGGCGTCAATGTCGGCAACCGCTGGGAAGAACTGGCCGACCTCAGCGCCACCCGGACCGAGGATGGCTGCCTGATCTTCGCCGACCTCCACTATCTGCTGGCCCTGACCGGCGACAACCGCACCGAGGCGACAAGCCAGATGCTGCAGCGTATCCAGAAAGACGCGCAGCGCAATCAGGGCGACACCCCGATCCGCATGTCCGATCCGGGCATCGCCGCAGCCAAGGGGTTGGAAGCCTTTGGCGAGGGGCTCTATGGCCAAGCCTTTGATTTCCTGTCAAATGCACGCGACGGAATGCAACTGGCAGGTGGCAGCCACGCCCAACGTGATGTATTCGAGCGCATCACAATTGATTCCGGCCTGCGCGCTGGCCGTCTGGATGCGGTTGAGCGCATTCTGGACGACCGCCGCGCCAAGCGGGACGGAGGCGAGGACAATTACGCCCTGGCGCGCCGCGCATTGATCGACGCGGCCCGCGACAACGGAGACGCACAAAGCGTCCCGGCTGAATAACAAAAAGACCAAGAAGGACAGAAACCGTATGGCGACAGTATCGCCCGCTTCTGATTTTGCGCAGGTTGCGGCTTCGGCCGCAGCCCCGGTTGCGCGCACCCGCGATCCGCGATTGGATTTCTATCGCGGCATCGCGATGTTCATTATCCTGATCGCGCATATTCCCAACGATCCCTGGGCCAACTGGATTCCGGCGCGCTTCGGGTTCTCGGACGCGACCGAGATTTTTGTGTTTTGTTCCGGCATGGCCTCGGCCATAGCCTTTGGCGGTGCTTTTGCGCGCAGGGGCTGGTGGATGGGCACGGCACGGGTCGCGTTCCGAATTTGGCAGGTCTATTGGGCCCATATCGCGCTGTTCTTCTTTGTCGCCATGTCGATGGCCGCGCTGGATCAATCCGGGCTGTTCGAGAAAACTTACATCTCGTCCCTGAACCTGCAGCATTTCTTCAACGATCCCGCACCTCAGATCATTGGATTGTTCACCCTGACCTATGTGCCGAACTACTTTGACATCCTGCCGATGTATCTGGTGGTTCTGGCGATGATGCCTTTGTTCATGGGCCTCTCGCGGATCGGGTTCTGGGCGGTTGCCGCCACGTCGATCGTCATTTGGCTGGTCGCGCAGTTCGGCGTTCTGGCCCTGCCCGCCGAGCCGTGGTCGGAGCGCCAGTGGTTCTTCAACCCCTTCGGCTGGCAACTGCTGTTCTTCACCGGCTTTGCCTTCATGCGCGGCTGGATACCGGCCCCGCCCGTCTCGAAAACGCTGATCTGGGCCGCTGCGCTGTTCCTGATCCTGTCCATGCCCTTCGGGTCGTGGAAGGTGTTCACCTGGATCAACGCCGCATTTCCCGATCTGGCCGAAGAAATCCGTAAGGTCTGGCCGATCACCAAAGAGCTTCGCAACAAGACCGAGTTCGGCCTGTTCCGTTACATCCATTTCCTGTCGCTGGCCTATCTGGGCTGGGTTGTGGCGGGGGAACATGGCCACCGCCTGATCGCCTCGGGGCACAGCGCCGGTGCGCGGGTCTGGCAGGTGGTGCTGACCCTGATCACCAAGGTTGGTCAGCAATCGCTTGCGGTTTTTGTTTTCTCGATGGCTGCGGCCCGTCTGATCGGCGTGGTTCTGGACCAGACCGGGCGGGATGTTGCCAGTGTGTTTGCGGCCAACATGATTGGCTTTGCCATGATCATCGGTGTGGCCTATCTGGCCGCTTGGTTTAAGTCCCAACCCTGGAAATCGAAAAAATGAATTTCACCCGTCGCGCATTTCTGGCATCGACTTCGGCACTCGCCTTTGCCCCGGCCACCTTTGCCGTGGGCGGGGATGTGCCCTTTGACCGCAACGACGTGATCGCACTGGCGCGCGAGATGGCCAGCCGCCCCTATGCGGAACGCGAGATGGTCCCGCAGGAATGGCAGGACCTGACCTACCAGCAATACCGCTCGATCCGGTTCCGGCTGGACCGCGCGCTGTGGTACGAGACCGAGACGCCTTTTAACGTCGATTTCTTCACCCCCGGCCTGTATTTCCCGCGCACCGTCAAGGTCTCGACGGTCGAGGACGGGATGACCACCCCGGTCGCCTTCGATCTGGGAATGTTCGACAAGTCCGAGGATGTGCCGACCCTGCCCATCGACGACACGCTGGGCTTTTCCGGCCTGCGCCTGCGCACCGAGATGCACCGCCCGGGCAAGACCGACGAATTCTGCGTCTGGCAGGGGGCCAGCTATTTCCGCGCCATTGGTCTGCACGAGGTCTATGGCCTGTCCGCCCGTGGTCTGGCCCTGAAAACCGGCGACCCGGATGGTGAGGAGTTCCCCGAATTTATCCGTTTCTGGCTGGAACGCCCCAAGCCCGGCCAGCGCAACATGGTCGTCCATGCCCTGATGGACAGCCCCAGCGTGACCGGGGCCTATCGCTTCGACGTCACCGCTGGTGCCGACTGCATCATGGACGTCGAGGCCACGCTTTTCCCGCGTGAGGAACTGCCCCATGTGGGCATCGCCCCCGGCACCTCGATGTTCCTGTTCGACCAGACCAACCACAGCCGGTTTGATGATTTTCGCCCTGCCGTGCATGACAGCGACGGTCTGCTGATCCGCAACGGCGCCGGAGAGGTGCTGTGGCGGCCTTTGGCCAACCCGACCCGGCTGCAGATTTCGTCCTTCGTGGATATGAACCCGCGCGGGTTCGGCCTGATGCAACGTAAGCGCAAATTCTCGGACTATGCCGATCTTGAGGCGAACTACCACAAACGCCCCGGCCTGTGGGTCGAGCCCAATGGCGATTGGGGCAAGGGCACCGTCACGCTGGTCGAAATTCCTGCGGATCAGGAGATCTACGACAACATCGTCGCCTACTGGCGCCCGATGGAGCCCTACGCCGCAGGCAGTCAGGTTGACCTGTCCTACCGCCTGATCTGGGGTGAGGAACCCCAGCGCACGCCGATGCCGCGTGTGATCAACACGGCAATGGGTGAAAATACCTTTGGCGAGGGCCGTCTGGCCGTAATCGACTTTGAAGAAAGCGAGCTGTTCGACGAACCCGAGGCGATGACGATCTTTGTGAACTCGCCCCATGCCGAAACCTCGGACGGCGTTCTGCAGCGCAACCCCGACACGGGCGGCCTGCGGCTGGCGTTTTCGTTCCAGCCGGGTGATCGCAATCACGTGGAACTGCGCGCGCAGTTGCTGAAAGACAAACAGCCGGCCTCGGAAGTCTGGCTTTACCGTTGGACCACATGAGCCGCGATCTGCATATCATGCCGTCCGAGGCCCCTCTGGCGATGCCGGCGCAGGATTTCAGCGCGGGTTTCCGGGATGCGCAGGTGCCGCAGGGCAAGCGCACCTCGGCCGGGTTCTGGCGTGCCTTGGCGTTTTCGCCCGCAATGGCAGCGACGCTGGGCCTGTTGTGGGTCATGAGCGACTGGTTCGGGGCCGAGGGGATCAATCTGGTCGAAGGCATCCTGCTGACGCTGATCTCGTTCAACTTCTTCTGGATCACTTTCACGGTCTGTACCGTGCTGCTGGGCATGGCATCGCTGTCACGGCAGGAGCAGCCCAAACGGCAGGGCCGCCCGCAGTCCCTGCGCGTGGCACTACTGATGCCGGTTTACAACGAAGTGCCGTGGAACGTTCTGGGCAACGCCCGCACGATGCTGGAAGACCTGCGTGCGCGGGGCGGTCAGCACCATTATGCGATGTTCATCCTGTCCGACACCCGCGACCCCGAAATCGCAGCGCAGGAACAGGCCAGTATCGAGGCGTTGCGCACCACCCTCGCCCCCGGTTTGGAACTGTATTACCGCCGCCGCCCGCAAAACACGGACCGCAAGGTCGGCAACATCGCCGATTGGGTCAGCCGCTGGGGCGCCGATTGGGATGCGATGCTGGTGCTGGACGCCGACAGCCTGATGACCGGGCGGGCAATCACCCGCCTGACCGATGCGCTGGCACGCGATTCCGGCGCGGGCCTGATTCAAAGCTACCCGCAGCTGATCGGCGCGCAGTCGGTCTTTGCCCGGATGCAGCAGTTTGCCAACGGCGTCTACGGCATAGCCTTTGCCGAAGGTCTGGCCCGCTGGTGCGGGCAGGAGGGCAATTATTGGGGCCATAACGCCGTCATCCGCACGCGGGCCTTTGCCTCGAGCGCGGGCCTGCCGAAACTGCGCGGGTTCAACGGTCAAGACAAGCTGATCATGAGCCACGATTTCGTCGAAGCCGGCCTGCTGCGCCGCGCCGGATGGGGCGTGCGCTTCCTGCCGCGCATCCGCGGTTCCTATGAAGAGACACCGCCCACCCTGATCGACCACGCCCTGCGCGACAGGCGCTGGTGTCAGGGCAACCTGCAACACCTGAAACTGCTGGGCTCGGCGGGTTTCCGTGCCGTATCGCGGTTCCACATGTTCCACGGCGCGGTGGGTTACCTGATGTCGCCGCTGTGGTTTGCCCTGCTGGTGATGTGGGCGCTGATCGGTCAGGGCGAGGATGCCTCGGTCCTGCATTATTTCAGCCCCGACAACCCGCTGTTCCCGCAATGGCCCGAGATGTCGGAAACCCGTCATGTGCTGATCATTCTGGTGATGTACGCGATGCTGCTGGCCCCCAAGGTGCTGGGCGTGCTGGCCCTGCCGCTGAGCGGGGTGCGCTATTCCGAATTCGGCGGCGGGCGCAAATTCCTAACGTCCTTCCTGGCCGAGGTCGTGCTGTCGATCCTCTACGCACCGATCCTGATGGTTCAGCAGATGATCGCGGTGATACGAACTACCTTTGGCATCCAGAAAGGCTGGACACCGCAGGCGCGCGATGGCGGCAGGTATAACCTGCGCACGCTGATCCTGTGCCACTCATTGGAAACCATCAGCGGCGTGGCGCTGAGCGCCGGCATTCTGGCCGGGCTGGTCTCGGTCTGGCTGGCCCCGATTGCTATCAGTCTGGCGTTTGCGATCCCGCTATCCGCGCTGAGCGGTGTGTCTGCGGGTGCGGCGCGGCGGATGGTCGGCATGCGTGAGGATGTGCGTGAACCGGCGATCACCCGTTCGGCCCGCCGTCACCGCGATGAGTTGAAGCGCCTGATCGAGGGCAAGGGTACCATGACCCCGGCGGAATGATCAGCCGCCGGGCAGCCCTTCGTACCAGTCCACCATCATGTCCGCCCAGCCTTTGGGAACGGTATGCCCACCGGGGAACAGGGCAAATTCCAGCGCGCCGCCGTCTGCGCAGCCGGTCCAATAGCGGCGCATGAACTGGTCCGTGGTGGAAAACCCGCTGGGCTTGGTATCGACGCAGCCATTGGCGACGCGCCAGATTTCCAGCCCGGCAAAGATATCGCCCTGATGGAATCTGCCACCGCCCAGAAGCCGCCCCTCGAGCGGTACGACATTGTCGGTCCAGCCATGGGTGTGGAACATACGCACCGGGCCATCGCAGGATTCGGGGTGCGGTCGCCAGAATCCGCCGGACACGGGGACATAGGCCGAGAACGTATCGGGCGCGGCGCAGGCGAGGTAATAGACCATGAACGCCCCCGCCGAGAACCCGCCCAGAACGACCCGCTCAGAATCGACACCGAACCTGTCTGCGGCGTCCTGAACAACCTCGGTCAGAAAGGCGGTTTCGTCCCGGTCGCCAAAACCCGGATAGAAATTCCAGCTTTTGACCCCGGGCCGGTTTTCCCGCTCCAGCCCTTCGGGGGCCATCACCGCGTATCCCCGCGCCAGCAGAGGGTCGACCATGCCGCGATTTTTCATCGTCCCGGTGCCGCTGCCGCCATAGCCATGCAGAAAGATCACCAGCGGCGGGTTCTCGGCCTCGGGCAGTTCTATGAAATACCCGCCGGATGCGGTTTCGCACATCTCATCCGCGCCGCCGCAAGCGGCCAAAGCCGTCTGGCCAGTGATCGCAAGGCACAGGGCCAACCCGTATTTCACGCTCATCCTGTTTCCTCTGTAAATGCCTCAACCGGTAATCCGGCACGCACCCAGCCGGGGCCTGCCGCTGATCCCAACATGCCCTCGGGCACGTCAATAATATTGGTAAACCCGGCCTGTGTCAGTTGATTGCTCAAACGAGCCGAGCGGACACCGCGCGCGCAGATCAGCGCCACAGGCGCGCTTTGATCCCCGCCCACAAGCTGCGTCAGGGCCACCACAAAATCGTCGCGCCGCATGTCCAGCGGGTGGGCCCCTTGGCCTACACCCGTCGCCCGCCATTCCCGCGGCGTTCGGATATCCACCAGCACAATCTCACCGGCCAGGGCCTGCCGATGGGCCCAGGCAACCTCAAGCTGGCCGCCCCCGTAGGCTTCTGGGATCAGGCGATATTCCCGGATCGCAAAGCCCGCGGCAATGGCGGCGCAACTGCCCAGCACCACCCATCTGCGGGTTTTGATTCCTGTGTTCGCCATGCCGCATTCTCCAAAGCCGACAGGCCGGTTTTACCACAGCAAAGGCGGCATTGCCGCGTTGAAATCAGGCCCGCGGATCAAGTTCACGTCATTTTTTCAGATTGGGCTGAAACGCGTGTTCTGCACCCAGAACTCTGTGAATTGCTTGCAAATTCTGGACAGCCAATAAATTATCCTTAGAAAATCGACAGAACGCAGACCGCCAAGACCGGAGTATCGCACTTGTCCCTATTCCTTATCGCGGCCCTTCCCTTTCTCGGAGCTGTCTTTCCAGCCCTCCTGATCCGGGCAGGACGAAACGCAGCAGCTTCGGCGGCGGGATTGACCACATTCCTCGCGCTTATGGGCCTGCTGATCCATATCCCTGCCGTCATGAGGGGTGAGGTCGTCACCGCCCGTTTCGACTGGATACCGGGGCTGGGGCTGAACGCGAATTTCATGCTGGACGGGCTTGGGTTTCTATTCGCCCTTCTGATCCTTGGCATTGGCCTGCTGATCATCCTTTATGCCCGTTTCTACCTGTCGCGCGAAGACCCGATGGGGCAGTTCTATACCTATCTGCTGCTGTTTCAGGGCGCGATGGTCGGGATCGTTCTGTCCGACAACATCCTGCTTTTGCTGGTTTTCTGGGAGCTTACATCGCTTAGCTCATTCCTGCTGATCGGGTACTGGAAGCACCTGCCCGAAGGGCGGCAGGGCGCGCGGATGGCACTGGCGGTCACCGGTGGCGGCGGGCTGGCGATGATTGCAGGGATGCTGATCCTCGGCAATATCGTGGGGTCCTATGATTTAAGCGTCATTCTGCAGAACAAGGAACTGATCCAGGCCTCGCCCCACTACATGCCAGCGCTGATCCTGATCCTGCTCGGCTGTTTCACCAAATCGGCGCAGTTCCCGTTCCATTTCTGGCTGCCTCATGCCATGGCCGCGCCCACACCGGTTTCGGCCTATCTGCACTCGGCCACGATGGTTAAGGCCGGGCTGTTCCTGATGGCGCGCATGTGGCCGGTGCTGGCGGGGACCGAGGCGTGGTTCTACATCGTTGCAACCACCGGGCTGGTGACGATGCTGATCGGGGCGGTGATTGCCCTGTTCAAGGACGACCTGAAGGCGCTGCTGGCCTTTTCCACCGTGTCCCACCTTGGGCTCGTGACCATGCTACTGGGCTTCGGCACCAAATTCGCAGCCGTCGCTGCCATGTTCCACATAATCAACCACGCGACCTTCAAGGCGGCGCTTTTCATGACCGCCGGGATCGTGGATCACGAGACCGGAACGCGCGACGTCAAACGGCTGGGCGGTCTGCGCCACCTGATGCCGATCACTTTCACCATCGGCACCATTGCCGCGCTGTCGATGGCGGGCCTGCCGCCGCTGAACGGCTTCCTGTCGAAAGAGATGATGCTCGAGGAAACGGTCCACACCACATGGCTGCACTCGCACTATCTGGTGCCGGGTCTGGCAGTGCTGGCGGCCCTGTTCTCGGCCGCTTATTCCTTCCGATTTATCGGCCATGTCTTTCTGGGGCCGAAGCGCGACGACTATCCCGCGCATCCTCATGACCCGCCGGTCGGGCTGTGGCTGGCACCTGCGTTCCTTGTCATTCTGGTAATCCTGATCGGGCTTTATTCCGCCGCCATCGTCGGGCCGCTGGTCGCGGTCGTGTCCAGCGCGGTGATCGGGGGAGAAAAGCTGCCATACTACTCGCTGAAACTGTGGCACGGATTCACGCCTGCGCTGTTCATGTCAGCCGCCGCAACGGTGGGCGGTCTGGCCCTGCTGGCCGTGCACAAGCGGGGCGAACAGATTTGGAACGCCCTGCCCCGTCCCGAAGCCAAGGTTATCTTCGAGGCGATCATCCTCGCTTTCACCCGGCTCAGCCGCTGGATCACGGACGAGCTGCATAACGGTGTCCTCAGCCGCTATGCCATCATCTTTGTCGCTTTCACGGTCGGGCTGGGATACTACGCCTATTCGACCGGAACCATCGGAGTTGAAACCCGGGTTCCGCTTCCGGCACAGATCATTCCGATCATCGGCTGGATTTGTCTGGTCGGCGCGACGCTGGGCATCATGTGGTTCCACCGCAACCGCCTGCTGTCACTGGTGCTGATCGGTGTCGTCGGCCTGATCGTTTCGGTCGCGTTCAACTACCTTTCGGCCCCCGACCTTGCGCTGACTCAGATCTCGGTCGAGGTGGTGACGATGATCCTGCTGCTGCTGTCGCTGAACTTCCTGCCCACCCAAACGCCCTGGGACAGTTCCGCCGCGCGGCGCTGGCGCGATGCGGCTATTTCAGTGGTGGCCGGGCTGGGCACCGGGGCGCTGATCTACGCGATCATGATGCGCGACTTTGCGTTTCCGACGATCTCCGACTTCCACCTCGCGAACTCGTACAAGGGCGGAGGCGGCACCAACGTGGTCAATGTGATCCTGGTGGACTTCCGGGGCTTTGATACCTTTGGCGAGATCATCGTGCTGGGCATCGCCGCCCTGATTATCTTTGCCCTGACCGAGGCGGTGCTGAGCACCAATGTCCGCGGCTACCTGCTGAACCGCAAGCCGCATTGGCCGCAGTCTGGCGACTCGCATCCGCTGATGATGGTGGTCGTGACCCGTGTGATGATGCCCATCGCGCTGATGGTGGGGGCCTACATCTTCTTCCGCGGTCACAACCAGCCCGGCGGCGGGTTCATTGCCGGTCTGATCGTCGCCATCGCCTATCTGATGCAATACATGGCCAGCGGCTACACCTGGGCCATCGAACGGCAGCGGTTCTATTACCACGGCACCATCGGCTGGGGCGTTCTGATCGCCGCCGCCACCGGTCTGGGCGCGTGGTTCAACGAGCGCCCCTTCCTGACCAGCGACTTCGGCTACATCAACTGGCCGCCACTGGAAGAGTTCGAATGGGCCACCGCCATGCTGTTTGACACCGGCGTGTTCCTTGCGGTGCTGGGCGCGGTGATGCTGGCGCTGGACAGCCTGTCGCGCTTTGCATGGCAACCGGGTATGGCGCAGGAATTCCCGATGGATATCAACCCGCTGCGGGATGATCCGCCGGAAGAAGAAACTGAGAAGGAGCAGGCCTGATGGAAGCGCTCGTAGCCTCTGCCGTTGGCATTATGACCGCTGCCGGGATATTCCTGATCCTGCGCCGACGGACCTTTCCGGTCATTCTGGGCCTGTCCCTGATCACCTATGCAGTGAACGTGTTCCTGTTCGCCACCGGGCGGCTGGCGCTGAACGCCCCGGCGGTTCTGAACAAGTACAAAGAGGTCCCCTATACCGACCCGCTGCCGCAGGCGCTGGTGCTGACGGCCATCGTGATCTCGTTCGGGATGACGGCGGTGATCGTTATGATCGCGCTGTCCGCCTACCTGTCGTCAAAGGATGACCACATCGACATGACCGCGCAGGACAGCGTGGACGGCGCGGGAGAAGACGCATGAACCACTGGATCGTTGCGCCGATCGTCCTGCCCGCGATCCTGGCCCCGTTCATCATCATGGTCCTGCGATACCATCTGGACCTGCAGCGCATTTTCTCGGTCGCGGGTGTCGTCGCGCTGCTTGGGATTGCCCTGACAATCACCGCGCAGGCCGCCGGAGGGGACATCCAGATCTACGAACTGGGCAACTGGCCCGCGCCGTTCGGCATCGTGATGGTGCTGGACCGGCTGTCCGCCATGATGGTACTGCTGACCGCGCTGCTGGCCTTGCCTATCGTGCTTTACGCCATTGCATCGGGGTGGGACGAGCGCGGGAAACATTTCCACGCACTGTTCCATTTCCAACTGATGGGCGTCTGCGGTGCCTTCCTGACCGGCGATGCCTTCAACCTGTTCGTGTTCTTCGAGGTGCTGCTGATCGCCTCGTACGGTCTGATGACCCATGGGGGCGGCTCGGTGCGGCTGAAGGCGGGGGTCCAGTATGTGGCCTATAACCTGCTGGGCTCGACCCTGTTTCTGTTTGCGCTGGGCACGCTCTATGCGGTGACCGGCACGCTGAACATGGCGGATATCGCCGTGCGGGTGGCCGAGATACCGCCCGAGGATACCGCCCTGCTGCGGGTCGGTGCTGCGCTTCTGCTGCTGGTCTTCTGCATCAAGGCCGCCGTTCTGCCACTGCATTTCTGGCTGCCTGCCAGCTATGCCAACGCGCCCCTGCCGGTGGCTGCGCTGTTTGCGATCATGACCAAGGTCGGGGCTTACTCGATCCTGCGGATGTACACGCTGGCCTTCGGCCCCGAGGTTGAGGCGACCCAGGGGCTGGTCGGGGCCTGGCTGCAACCGGCAGCGCTGGTGACACTGGCGGTTGGGGCCGTCGGCATTCTGGGCTCGCAACATATCGCCCGGATGGTGGCGTTCTGCGCCATCACCTCGATGGGCACGTTGCTGATTGCGATTTCGCAATTCACACCGGGCGCGACGGCGGCGGCGCTGTATTATGTGTTCCACTCGACGCTGGCGACCGCGCTGCTGTTTCTGGTGGCCGATCTGGTCATGGAACGCCGCGGCGGGGCAATCCAGCCGACCCGCCCGATGGCGCAAAGCGGCCTGATCGCGGGGCTGTTCTTTGTCGGCGCAATCGCCATGGCCGGGATGCCGCCCTTGTCCGGCTTCATCGGCAAGCTGCTGGTTCTGGACGCCTCACGCGGTGCGCCGGACGCACATTGGGTCTGGGCCGTGATCCTGATCGGGTCCTTCGTAACCATCGTCGGGCTGGCGCGGGCCGGATCGCTGATCTTCTGGAAAAGCCACGCGGCTGAATATAGCGGCGATCCTGACACGGAACACATACCAACTGCGCCAGAGCCCAAACCGGGCCTCGCCTTCACTTCGGTGTTTGTCGTCGTGGCCGGTCTGATCCTGCTGACGCTGTTTGCAGGCCCGGCGCTTGAATACTCAAGCAACACGGCCGAGCAATTGTTCACGCCCGATCAGTACATCTCGGCCGTTTTGGGAAGGGAAGAGTAATGAAACTGCTGCACCGGATATTCCCGCACCCGCATCTGACCTTTCTGCTGACGCTGGTCTGGGTGTTGCTGGCGAACAAACCGTCGCTCAATTCTCTGGTCTTCGGTCTGATACTGGGGATCATCATCCCCTTTGTCACGCAGCCCTACTGGCCTGACCGGCCAAAGCTGCGCAACTGGCCGATGGTCGCCGAGTATATGCTTGTGGTGCTCTGGGATATCGTGATGGCCAACATCACCGTCGCCCGAATCATTCTGTTCAAACGGAACGACGACCGGCATCCCAACTGGGTCTGCATCCCGCTGGACCTGCGCACGCCCGAGGCGATCACAGTGCTGGCCGGCACCATCACGATGACGCCCGGCACGGTCAGTTGCGATCTGTCAGCGCAGGGTCACAACCTGCTGGTCCATTGCCTGGACGCCCCGGACACGGATGCGGTGCGCGACCAGATCAAGCACCGCTACGAACGCCGCCTGAAGGAGATCTTCGAATGATGGACTACGCGATTTACTTTGCATTTGCCTGTTTCGGCGCGGCGATCATGATGTGCCTGTGGCGGATCATCACCGCCGATGGCGTCGGCACCCGCGTGCTGGCGCTGGATACGATGGTCATCAACACAATCGCCCTGATGATCCTGTACGGCCTGTCTCAGAGCACCGAGATTTTCTTCGAGGCCGCCATGATCATCGCCATGCTGGGCTTTGTCTCAACCGTGGCCTACGCACGCTTCATGCTGCGTGGCAACATCATCGAGTGAGGGCAGCATGGAATTTCTGTTTGAACTTCTGATTGCCTTCTTCCTGATCGTCTCGGGCATCTTCGGCTTTGTCGGGTCGTTCGGGATGATCAAGCTGAAGGACCCGATGTCCCGCCTGCATGCGCCGACCAAGGCGACAACGCTGGGTGTGGGCGGCGTGCTGCTGGCTTCGATCGCGCATTCGGCTTTGATCGAAGGGTTCCTGTCGATGCATGAGCTGCTGATCACCCTGTTCCTGTTCCTGACCGCCCCGATCACGGCGCTGTTTATTGCCAAATGGCATATTCACCGCCATGAACAGCCCAGCGATCTGCCGGACGCGGGCGAGGATGAGATGTGGGCCACCCACGCGGTCGAGCAGGTCGAAGACGTTCCTGATCACAGTACGAACTAAGTCCGATGCATACACCTCCGCTGCCCCTGACCCGCGATCTGGTTCTGATTGGCGGGGGCCACACCCATGCGCTGCTGCTGCGCAAATGGGGGATGAACCCGCTGCCCGGCGCGCGGGTCACGGTGATCAATCCCGGCCCCACCGCGCCCTATTCCGGCATGTTGCCGGGATTCGTGGCCGGGCATTACGAACGCGGAGAGCTGGATATCGATCTGGTGCGGCTGGCAAGGTTCGCCGGAGCGCGCATCATTCTCGGGTCGGTAAACGGGATCGACACGGACCGGCGCGCGGTGCACGTGCCCGGACGCCCGCCGGTCGCGTTCGATGTGGCCTCGATCAACGTGGGGATCACCTCGGACATGCCGTCGATGCCCGGCTTTGCCGAACATGCGGTTCCGGCCAAGCCACTCGGGCCATTTGCAGCGCGCTGGTCGGCTTATCTGGCGGGCGATGGCCCAGCCTCGGTCGCCGTCATTGGCGGCGGGGTTGCCGGGGTGGAACTGGTGATGGCGATGGCGCACGCGCTAAGGACCAGGGCGCGCGCGGCGCAGGTGACGCTGATCGACAATGCGCAGGCCCTTACAGCGACGAACCCCAAGGCTGCCGCCACCATTCGGCAGGTGATGCGCGATCTTGGCGTCGAGATCGTCGAAAACGCCAAAATCACGCAGGTTGCCGATGATCACGTGGAACTAGAGGATGGCCGCACCATCCCGGCTGAGTTCGTGACCGGAGCCGCCGGGGCGCGCCCGTATGATTGGATATCGCAAACCGGCTTGGCGCTTCACGATGGGTTCGTGAAGGTCGACGGGCATCTGCAGACCAGCGACCCGGCGATATTCGCCGCCGGGGACTGCGCGCATCTTACGGAAAACCCACGTCCCATGGCCGGTGTCTACGCGGTACGCGAGGCCCCCGTGCTGTACCAAAACCTGCGGGCGGCATTGGGCGCGGGGCGCGTGCGGCGTTATGTGCCGCAGAAAGATTACCTGAAACTGATCTCGCTGGGCGGCAAATCCGCCCTGGCCGAGCGGTTCGGGACATCGCTCAGCGGCCCGCTGATGTGGAGGTGGAAGAACCACATCGACCAGTCCTTCATGAACAAGTTTCGCGACTTACCGCAGATGAAACCGTCGGCGCTGCCGCGCGATCACGCAGCAGGTCTGCGTCAGGCGTTGGGCGAGAAACCCATGTGCGGCGGCTGCGGTGCCAAGGTGGGCCGAGGCGCATTGCGCGATGCATTGGACGGGCTGCCCGGCCCCGACCGGCCCGATATTACCCCCCTGCCCGGCGATGATGCGGCCTTGCTGACAACCGGCGGTGCGAAACAGGTGATCACCTCGGACCACTTGCGGGCCTTCATCAACGATCCTGCCCTGATGATCCGCATCGCCGCCGTGCACGCACTGGGGGATATCTGGGCGATGGGTGCCAGACCGCAGGCCGCGACGGCCACCATCATCCTGCCCCGCATGTCACCTGCGCTGCAGCAGCGCACGATGGCCGAAATCATGACAATCGCCACCGAAGTCATGCGCGAGGCCGGTGCCGAAATCGTCGGCGGCCACAGTTCGATGGGGGATGAGATGACGCTCGGCTTCACCCTGACCGGCCTGTGCGACCGGGAGCCGATCACCCTGTCCGGTGGCAAGCCCGGAGACGCCCTGATCCTGACCAAACCCTTGGGCAGCGGCGTGATGATGGCCGCGGAAATGGCCGGTCAGGCAAAGGGCGCAGACGTTGCCGCCGCGTTGCGCCAGATGTGCCAGCCACAAGGCGAGGCCGCGCGCATTCTGGCGGATGCCCATGCGATGACGGACGTCACCGGATTTGGCCTTTCCGGTCATTTGCTTGGCCTCTGCGAAGCCTCCGGTTGCGGCGCGATCCTGCATCTGGATGCGGTGCCGGTGATGGACGGAGCGCTTGAACTGAGCGATCAGGGTGTCAGATCAACGATCTACCCGGACAACCGGTCCATCGCGCCCGAATTGCCATCCGGCGGCAAGACCGATCTGCTGTTCGATCCGCAAACCGCTGGCGGTTTGCTGGCCGCTGTCGGCGCAGAAGACGCCGAGGCGCTGCTAGATGCACTGCAAAAGGCAGACTACCCCGCTGCGATCATTGGTCAGTTGACGGAAGCGCCCGGTCTGCGCCTTCAGAACTGATCCAACAGGGTTTCGATCTGTGCTGCTGCAACCGTAAGACCCGTGTTATCCAGAGTTTCTACGTCGATCTTCGCAAGGATATCGACGCTTTGCGAGCGGCGAAATTTAGCATAGGCCGGGTCATAATGCTGCTCCATCAACGCCCGCGTGAGCGCCCGACGGTCGCCCGCATCGATCAACTGTAGCCAGCCGTCCACAACCTCATGCCCGCGATGGAAGCGCAGGGGCGAGAGGCGGTCGCGCAGGCGCTCGG
This sequence comes from Ruegeria sp. F5, assembly GCF_056533845.1. Taxonomy (NCBI): domain Bacteria; kingdom Pseudomonadati; phylum Pseudomonadota; class Alphaproteobacteria; order Rhodobacterales; family Roseobacteraceae; genus Ruegeria; species Ruegeria sp. F5. Next base: position 453,708 of record NZ_JBQFOU010000002.1, read on the forward strand.
TATCCGACAGAATGTCGTCATACGCCTTGGCCAGATAGGTCGAGCGCGCCTCGATCGAGGCCGCGATTTGCACCCGAGGCGCGGCGCACAGGGCCGTCCACAAACTTGGCGGCAGGATCAGGTTGCCGATCTTGGACGACTCGGCCTCAACCACAACGGGGCGTGCCGGGTCAAGCTGGCACAAGGCGGCGGCCAGAGCGGATTCGAACGCCTTCTGGCCGGGTTGCCCGCCGGGCCGCTCCCCCAGCAGCGAGCCGCGATGGTTGGCCAGATTTTCAAGGTCCAGCACCTGCACCCCGCGCGCCCCGAGATGGGCCAGAAGGTCGGTCTTGGCCGTACCCGTGTAGCCGTCCAACGCGACCAGCCTGTGCGGCAGAGCGTCGTTGTACAGATACGCGTTCACCAGACGGCGATAGGTGCGGTATCCGCCCTCTACCACCTCGGCCCGCCAGCCGATCTGTTGCAGCATCCAGGCAAAGGACCCCGACCGCTGCCCCCCGCGCCAGCAATAGACCAGAGGCCGCCAGCCGCCTTCATGGTGGCTGAGGCTGTGTTCGATGTGATTGGCGGCATTGCGAAACACCAGCGCCGCGCCCAGTTTGCGCGCAAGAAACGGGCTTTCCTGCACGTAGATCGTGCCAACGCGCGCGCGTTCTTCGTTGTTGAGCATCGGCAGATTGATCGCGCCCGGCAGATGATCCTCGGCAAATTCCGCCGGGCTGCGCACGTCGATCACGCTGTCAAACGGGTGCGCGTAAAGCTGGGTCAGATTGGCGAAAGATAACGGCATACCAAAGGTCTAGCCTGCCCGTTTGGGGAAGGAAAGACGGCGCTTAAATCGCCGCCGCCTCGATCAGTTCCGGACCGCTGGCCTTGTTGGAGTTCACAGCCGGATCGACGCGATGGAAGGTCAGAACATCCTCGGCCCCCGGTGGCATCAGGCGCGCGGCCCCCTTGCCGCTTTCCCCCAGCCAGAGCGGCCAGTCGTCGGGCTCAAGGATCAAAGGCATTCGGTGGTGGATCGCACCAAGCATCTGGTTGGCTGCTGTGGTCACAATCGCACAGGTTCCCACCCGTGCGTCTTCCGGCCCCCAATCCTGCCAGACGCCCGCAAAGGCAATGGCGGCACCATCCTGCCGGTGGATATACCACGGTAACCGCGTGCCGTATTCCGTTTTGGTCCATTCGTAAAACCCTGTTGCAACGATCAGACAGCGCCTTTCCCGGCAGGCCGACCGAAAGGCGGGTTTGTCGGCAAGCGTTTCGGCCCGCGCGTTGATCAACAGGGGACCGTCTGTTTCGGACTTGTACCAGTGTGGCAAAAACCCCCATCTCAGCGCGCCTAAGCTGCGCCCGTGACCATCGGACCGCACCACATGCACCTGATTTGTCGGACAAACATTATAGTTCGGCACATCCGGCATAAAATTCGCGGGCCGCGCCGAAAACAGGCGGGCCATCGCGTCGGTGGGAAGAGTTATTGCAAACCGTCCGCACATGGGTAATGAACCATCGATACTCTTTTCATACAGGCACAAGGTCTCATGGGGTCATATGGAAAATCAAACGGCGAAATCGCTGAAGGGCAAGGCAGTTCAACTGTTGGAGGCCGGAAAGTTACCGCAGGCGCTGAAAAAGGCGCAGTTGGGTATCAAAAAATTCCCCAAGGATTCGGATTATCAGGCAATCGCCGGATTTGTTCTGACCGAAATGAAGCAGTACAAACGGTCGATCCCGCATTTTGTCGAAGCGTCGCGGATGAAACCTGACGACCCGCAATTCGTCGAAAACCTTGCCAATGCGCTGATGCAGACCGGGCAGATTGACCGGGCCCTGACCTATGCGGAACAAAAGGCCGAGAAGTTTCCTAACAACAAGGAACTCGCGCGCGTTATCGAGGAAATCAAGCTCAAGGGTCAAAATTGGCGGTCCATAATCGAATACGCGACCGAAAAGCTGAAAAACGATCCTGACAATTCCGAGCTTCTGAGCAAGCGCGCCCGGGCTTATGGCCGCGTCGGTTTTGTAGAGGAAAACACGCGCGACATTTCCAGAGCGTACGAACTGAATCCGACGGACACGAAAATTGCCTTTAACAAGGCTGTGAACCTGCACCAAAGCGGCGACAAGTCCGGCAGCGCCGCCATCTTGCAGGACATTCTCGAAGCCGAGCCGCATCACCGGCAGGCCCTGTTTCAGGCATCGACGATTGCAGACAAGGCGGATGTCCCCGAACTGCTGGAAACGATCGAAGATGCGATTGCGGAAAATGAACATGTCCTGTCTGAACTGGAATTCGCCAAGGCGCAGCTGATTTCCAAAAGCGAGGGCCTGAGCGCAGCCCTACCGCAATATGCTCGCGCCAACGCGGCCCAGCATGAGACCAACCCTTATCGCTTTGCGGCTGAAGAAAAGAAACTTGATCAGATCACGAGTATTTTCCCGGTCGGCGGTACGCCGCCCAATTCCGGTCAGTTTGATGAACCTGTTCCCATTTTCGTCATAGGGCAACCCAGATCGGGCACCACTTTGATGGAGATGATGCTGAGTTCGGTGCCAAATATTGCCGGATGCGGTGAACTGACATTGGGCGCGGACCTGTCGGATCGCTTCAGAACAGGTGAAAAGGAACTCGACACTGCCGCTGCACAAACACTTGCGCGGGAATACCGCGAGTTCATGCCCCCGATCCCGGACGATTCGATCGCCTTTGTCGATAAAATACCCCACAACTATCAACACGTTGGCTTCCTGTTGTGCGCCTTCCCCAACGCGAAGATCATCAACATGATGCGTGACCCCCGTGATGTGGGCCTGTCAAAATGGATCAGGCGCTTCCCGGCAGGTGGGATGAACTATGCCTCGAATCTTGAGGCCATCGCGCATTCTGCGAACCTCTACCGCCGCTACATGCGGCATTGGGATGAGGTGTTCGGCGATAGGATTCTGACGATCCGGTACGAAGAATTGGTTGCCGACCCCGAAACCTACAGCAGGCAGGTTGCAGACTTCTGCGAAATCGAATGGCAGGAAAGCATGATGCACCCGGAAGAGAATACCAAACAGGTGCGCACGGCCAGTATCGATCAGGTCCGCAACAAAATCTCGACCAAATCCATCGGTGGATGGCGCAAAGTGGCGGAACACATTCAACCGATGCTTGACGGGTTCGATCCCGAGCTTTGGCCGGAATATGATCTGAGCTGAAAAAAAGCCGCATCACTCTGATGCGGCTTTTTTCTTGAGTTACTTCTGTTTGATACGCCCGTCCAGATAGGGCTCGTATGGCGCGTTCTTGGCCAGATATTCAGCCGTCACATCCGCCAGATCGGGCCCGAAGTCGTAGGCGTTCTTGTCATCGCCTGCGAACATTTTGTACCCATCGCCGCCGTTGCGGACGTAGTTGTTAGAGACAACTCCATACACCTTGCCCGGATCAATCGGCTGCCATTCCCCGCCCTCGTTGACTTCGATCAGGGTGATGCGCTGATCCGTGGGGGCGCTGGCATCAAACTCGTACCGCATACCCGAAACCTGCGGGAATCTGCCGTCTTTGGCCTCATCGTCAAATTGGGCCATGCCGTTTTCCAAAGCCGCCTTGATCGTGGCGCCGTCGACCCAAAACGTCGACAGGGTGTTCTGGAAGGGAAGCACCAGCAGAACGTCGCCTTGCGTGATTTCTCCATCGCCGATGGTGGTTCTCAGACCGCCGCCATTCTGAATCGCAATCTGAACGCCCTGATCTTTCACCCGATCCAGCATTGCATCGGCGACCAGATTGCCCATTTCGCACTCTCTGTGTCGGCACGACTCTCTGGCCCCGTCGATCGGTGCTGTGGTGCTGGCCACGACGCGTTTCTTCATTTCCTCGATCGGCGCACCCATTTCCGCCACCCGCGCAGCGATATCGGGGTCGGGTGTTACCGAGGCGTCCAGCAGAATCGGTGCGCCTTCGACCCCGGTCAGATTGCCATCGTCGTCGAAGGTCAGCGTGATCTCGCCCAGATATTTGGAATAGGCATAGGCCTGAACCACGGGCACGTCGCCGACCATAACCGGATAGGATCCCGCCGCATCCTCATCCGTGTTGGAGAGCAGCGTGTGCGAGTGGCCGCCGACCACCAGATCCAGCCCGGGGACCTGCTCGGCGATCTTCATATCTTTTCCAAGGCCAACATGGGTCAGCGCAATGACGATATCCACGCCTTCGTCGCGCAGGGCGGCAACGTCGGCGGTCAGGCTTTCGATCTCATCCTGAAAAACGACGTCCTTGCCGGGGCTTGACGTTTCCACCGTATCCGTCGCCAGCGCTGAGACGATACCGATTTTCTGCCCGCCGACATCCAGAACCACGTGGTTCTGCACCTTGTCCTTCAATTCGGCCGAGGACGACAGGTCGAGATTGCCCGAGATCACCGGGAAGCTCACCGCGTCAACAAAGGCGGCCAGGCCTTCGGGGCCATCGTCGAATTCATGATTCCCCACAGCCATGACATCGTAGCCGATGGCCTCCATGAACTCGGCTTCGGCTGCACCCTTGTACGTGGTGTAAAACAACGAGCCCTGAAACGGATCGCCCGCATCCAGCAACAGAACGTTTTCGTCCTGCATCGCCGCACGTTTGGCATCGATGGCAGTTTTCAAACGCGCAACGCCGCCAAAGCACTTGCCTTCGGCTTCGTCCTCGGCATCGCAGGTGGAATCGTATTTGTTGATGGATTCAATCCGGCTGTGGATGTCGTTTGTGTGCAGAATGGTCAGCTTGTAATCCGCAGCCGCGACGCCAGCGGTCAGGCCCAGAACGGCCACGGATGTCAGGAACCGGGTTAACATATTGAAACTCCCTGTAGTTGTTTTGCCGAATGGTGCGTCCGCGCGATCAGAGAGTCAAAGGGGAATTCCGGCTTGATTCCCCCCGCCCCCCAAGGCATCAGGAACGCATGCTGATCTACAAGATTTTTCGCGCCGACGAATGGGCGGCGCTGCAGGCTCAGGGCGCCTCGGACGGTGCGCCGATTGATGTGTCGGACGGGTTTGTGCATTTTTCCACCGCCGAACAGGCCGCTGAAACTGCCGCCAAACATTTCGCCGGTGTTGATGGCTTGACCCTGCTGGCCTGCGACGCGGATGCGATGGGCGATGATCTGAAATGGGAAGTGTCCCGCGGCGGCGCGCTGTTTCCACATCTTTACCGCCAGATTCGCGTGACGGACGTAGTCTGGTCGCGCCCTTTACCGTTTGACGGCCAGACGCATCACTTCCCGCAGGAGATGGCATGACCGCCTATATCGACCCCGAGCGTTACCAGTTCGAGGCCTTCAAGGCGCTGGACCGCGATCAGCCCATCGCGATGCTCAATCTGGTGAAGTTCCGCGACAAGGCCGACTATCCGCCGGATCACGAACTGGCGGATGCGGGGCTGACCGGGGCGCAGGCCTATCGCAACTATGGCCGCGTCACCGCCCCGATCATCGCGCGGATCGGCGCGTCGATTCTGTGGCGCGGTGCGTTCCAGACGGTCCTGATCGGACCGGCGGATGAGGTTTGGGACGAAGTTTTCATCGCCCATTATCCCTCGGCCCATGCGTTTCTGGACATGGTGACAGGCCCGGTTTATCGCGCGGCTGTCGTACACCGGCAGGCGGCTGTGGCAACATCCCGACTGATCCGCTGCGGATCGGCGGAAGGGGGAATATCGTTCGGATGAAACTGACCGAGAAACTGGGGCTGGCCGCCCTGCACAGCTTTGACCCCGAGACCGCGCATGGCCTGTCGATAAAGGCTTTGAAGTCCGGGCTGGCCCCTGCGCCGGGGCCGGTCACTTCCGCGCGCCTGCGCACCCGGATCGCAGGTCTGGACCTGCCGAACCCCGTGGGCCTTGCCGCCGGGTTCGACAAGAATGGCGAGGTTCTGACCCCTCTGTCGCGGGCCGGATTCGGGTTTATAGAAGTGGGGGCCGTTACGCCGCGTCCACAGCCGGGGAACCCAAAACCGCGCCTGTTCCGCCTGACCGAGGACAAGGCGGCGATCAACCGTTTTGGCTTCAACAACGAAGGCATGGAGGTGATGGCGCAGCGTCTGGCCCAGCGCCCCAAAGACGCGGTGATCGGGCTGAATCTGGGGGCCAACAAGGACAGTGACGACCGACCGGGCGATTTCGCCAAGGTGCTGGCCCATTGTGCCGCGCATCTGGATTTTGCCACCGTCAACGTGTCTTCCCCCAACACCGAGAAACTACGTGACTTGCAGGGCAAGGCCGCGCTGAGCGCGCTGCTGGGCGGCGTCATCGAAACCCGCGACGCGCTGCCCCGACCCTTGCCGGTGTTCCTGAAAATCGCGCCGGACCTGACCGAGGCCGAGTTGCAGGACATCGCCGAGGTCGCGCAAGAGACCAAGGTGGACGCAGTGATCGCCACCAACACCACCCTGTCTCGCGACGGGCTGCGCAGCGCGCATAAGGCCGAAGCCGGTGGCCTGTCGGGCGCGCCTTTGTTCGAAAAATCGACCCGCGTTCTGGCCAGCCTGAGTCGGTTGACCGAGGGTAGCATCCCCCTGATCGGTGTGGGCGGCATCAGCAGTGCCGAAGATGCCTATGCCAAGATTTGTGCAGGCGCATCTGCGGTGCAGTTCTACACGGCGATGGTCTATGGCGGTATCTCACTGGCCGCCGACATTGCCGAAGGTCTGGACAAACTGCTGGCCCGCGACGGGTTCGAGACCATCGCTCAGGCCGTGGGCAGTAAACGAGAGGACTGGCTGTGATTGAATACTGGCACAATCCCCGCTGCTCGAAATCGCGGGCGGGTCTGGCGCTATTGGAAGAGCGTGGGGCAGAGATCAGGCTGCGCAAATACCTTGAAGATGCGCCGACCGAGGACGAGTTGCGCGCCGCGCAATCCCTGCTGGGTATTCCCGTGTTCGAGATGATGCGCACGGGCGAGAAGCGGTTCAGGGAACTGGGGCTGTCAAAGACATCGCCTGACGCAGAGCTGATCCGTGCAATGGCGGACAATCCGATCCTGATCGAGCGTCCTCTGGCTGTTTCCGGCGGCAAAGCAGCCATCGGGCGGCCCCCGGAGAACCTGCTGGCGCTGCTTTAGGCGACCTGCGCCTCCAGCTTCGGATAGCGCCAGCCCATCGTCACACCACGCGCCGTGTTCAGCACCATCAGTGCGGCCCACAGTCCGTGATTGCCAAAGGCGGGCACCAGAACGAACAGGGCGACAACATAGATCGCAACCGACTGGATCATCGCGTTGCGCATGGCGCGGGTCCAGGTCGCGCCGATATAGATGCCGTCGTACATCCAACTGGCAACGCCGATCACCGGCGCGATGGCGGCCCAGATCAGGAATTCGCGCCCGGCTTCGCGCACCTCGGGCGAGGTGGACATAAGGTCGATCAGCGCCGGCCCGGCGACAAAGAAGATCACCGCCAACAGAACCGCCCCGCCAACACCCCATTGCGACGCCATGACCGAGGCGCGGCGCACCTGATAGCGGTCCCGCGCACCGACCGCGCCGCCGACCAACGCCTCGGCGGAAAAGGCGAACCCGTCCAACGCAAAGGCGGTGATTTCAAGGAATTGCAGCAGCACCTGATTGGCCGCCAGATTGACGTCGCCAAGGTCGGAGCCAACGAACAGGAAGGTCGTGAACGATCCGGTCAGCAGCACCGAGCGGATCATGATGTCGCCATTCACCTGCATCATCCGGCGCAGGCGCGCAGCGTCAAATATCCGCGCCCAGTCGCGCCAGAGCCTGCCCTGAAACGCATCCCGGCATAGCCAAAGGCCCAGCGCCAGCCCCGTCCACTCGGCAATCAGCGTGGCGATGGCGACGCCCTCGACCCCCCAGCCCAGCCCGAGGACAAACCACAGGTCCAGCAGGATGTTCAGACCGTTCATCCAGACCTGCAGGACAAAAACACCGCGCGTGCGTTCGACCGCGATCAGCCAGCCGGTCACTGCATATAATGCAATCGTCGCCGGTGCGCCCCAGATGCGGATTTCGAGATAGGCGCGGGTCAGCGTCTCGACCTCGGGGCTGGCCGGGGACAGGGCGAAGGCCCCGGCAAAAACCGCCACCTGCGCCACGATGAAGAACAGCCCGGCGGCACCGCCCAGCAACAGCCCTCGCATCAATAAAGCGCGGGTTTCGGTGATATCCCCTGCCCCGCGCGCCTGCGCGGCCAAGCCGGTCGTGCCCATGCGCAGGAAGCCGAAAATCCAATAGATCGCGGACAGGATCACCGCGCCAATGCCCACCGCTCCGATCGGGGCCGCCTGCCCCATCTGGCCGACCACGCCCGTATCCACCGCACCCAGAATCGGCACCGTGGCGTTGGACAGGACAATCGGCACCGCAATCTTCAGCACCCGCCTGTGCGTGATGGGCGCCGGGGCGTCCTGCATGGTCAGCCCTTGCCCTGCGCCGGTTGCGGCATCAGGAAATGGCCGGTCGCCTGCGCGAACAATCTTGCGTGATTGTCCTGCCAGGCTTCAACCCGGACCGAGGCATAGCGCCGCCCGGCGCGATTGATAAACGCCCGCGCATAGGCATCCCTCGGCAGACCCGAGCGCAGGTAGTCGACTGTAAAGTCGATGGTTTTGGGGAACCGGATGCTGTGATCGCTCAGGATGGCATCGGCGTCGATCTCGCCGTTTTCGATGCCGGGAAACATGTGTTCCCAGCTTAGGGTGATCACGGCGGTGACTTCCAGAAAGGCGGCCGTCACCCCACCGTGAATGGCGGGCAGCAGAGGGTTGCCGATCAGCTTGTCGTCGAAATTCAGAACGCCGGTCAGTTCATCCCCGCGCCGGTCGAAGCTGATGTTGAGAAACCGGATATAGGGCACGCCATCGACCAGAGCGCGCAAAGCCGCATCGCGCCGCTGCTTGACCACCTGCATCGGTTCGGGACGGGGACGAGCCATGTTACTTCCCCTCAACCGTGAAAGACCCGGTGGCGGTTGCCACAGGCCGGTCCTGATCGTCATCCATCGCCGTCGCCCTAACAAAAGCCACGTTGCGCGTGATGTGATAGCAGCTTGCCCGCGCCGTGATCGCCTGACCCGGCGCTGCGGCGCGCATATAGTCGATGCGCAGGTCAATCGTGGCCGTCCCGCCAGGGGCCGACGGGTGGCTCATGACCGCTGCGCCGCAGCACGTGTCCAGAATGGTCGAAACCGCCCCGCCATGAATGACACCGGTGCGCGGGTCGCCGATCAGGTCTTCGTTATACGGCATCGAGATTACGGCCTCGCCTTCGCCGATCCGCGTCAGCGTCAGGCCAAGCGCCCGGGCGTGGGGGATGGCCTCGATGAACTGACGGGCCAATGCTGTCTTGTCGACCATAGGGGTGCGTCCTGTTGTGTTTCCCCTTTATGAGCCGCAGTTTCCGCAAAGGGCAAGCCCGCCTGTTGCGCTTGCCGCCGCGACACCCTAGGTTGCAGGCAAGGAGAACAGGAATGTCCGACAACCGTTTGTCATTCAAAGAGATGTGCGCCGAGTTCGATGTAACGCCACGCACCCTGCGCTACTACGAATATATCGAACTTTTGCAGCCCGACCGCGAAGGCCGGTCCCGGTTTTACGGCCCCCGCGAATGCGCCCGCATGAAGCTGATCATGCGGGGCCGGAAATTCGGCTTTCCGCTGGAAGAGATTCGCCAATGGCTGCTGATCTACGAAGATCAGGGCAACAGGGCGCAGATGGCGACCTTTGTCGAAATGGCGGACCGCCAGATGGAAGAACTGCGGCAACAGCGCGAGCAACTGGATGAAGCGATGGATGAGCTCAGACGTCTGCGCGATCAGACCGAGAAATCGCTGACCTGATCACTCCTCTGCCCGTTTCCAAAACGTCCCAATCGCATCGACGCGCCCGGAAAGGCGTGTTTCGGGCGCTTTTGGGCCCGCAGAAACTCTTGACGCAGGGGAAAGAAAATTGCGCCAATCCCCACTTACGCATTCGGAAGTTACGTCAACTTTGAAGTGACGCAGCGTCTGGATTACGTAAACGTCATTCTCATGTTGTAAAGCGCATATCGACTGCGCAACTCATAGCTCATGACGCCAGCGACGAGAGTATGACGAATGACCGAAGATGTAATGACCATCCGAGAGATGTGCGAGACCTATGACGTCACGCCCCGTACCTTGCGGTTCTACGAGGCCAAGGAACTGCTGTTTCCGATCCGCGAGGGTCAGAAACGCCTGTTCACCAAACGCGACCGGGCGCGGCTCAAGCTGATCCTGCGCGGCAAGCGCTTTGGCTTCAGCCTGGAAGAAATCCGCCAACTTCTGGATCTGTACCACGTGGGCGACCAGCAGGTGACCCAGATGTCCCGCACCTACGAGATTGCGTGCGAGCGTCTGGCCGACATGGAATCGCGCCGCGAGGAACTGACTCAGGCCATCGACGAATTGAAAGAGCAGTTGCGCTGGGGCGAGAAGGTTATCGCCTCGATGAAACAGGAAAAGAAGGCGGCTGAATAAACCCGCCTCCGGACATATGAATTAAGGGAGCTTCACATGCCCGTCTACAACGCGCCAACCAAAGACACGCAGTTCATCCTGCACGACGTTCTGAAAATCTCAGACTCGGATATCCCCGGATATTCCGAGCTCGAGGTCGATTTCACCGCTGCGGTACTGGAAGAAGCCGGAAAGGTCGCCACCAACGTGCTGCACCCCCTGAACGTGGTCGGCGACACCGAAGGGTGCCGGTTGGAAAACGGGATTGTGTATACTCCGACGGGCTTCAAAGAGGCCTTCGAGCAGATGAAAGAAGGCGGCTGGCCCGGTCTGGACATGCCCGAGGAATTCGGTGGCCAGAACATGCCCTATGTCATCGGCACCGCCGTGGGCGAGATGTTCTCGTCCGCAAACGAAGCTTTCACCATGTATCAGGGCCTGACCCACGGCGCGGCGTCGGCGATTCTGGCACACGGAACTGACGAGCAGAAAAACAAGTACTTGCCCAATATGGTCGCCTGCGAATGGACCGGCACCATGAACCTGACCGAGCCGCATTGCGGCACCGATCTGGGCCTGATGCGCACCAAGGCGGAACCGCAGGGCGACGGTAGCTACAAAATCTCCGGCCAGAAGATTTTTATCTCGTCCGGCGACCACGACATGGCCGACAACATCATCCATCTGGTGCTGGCCAAAATCCCCGGCGGCCCCGATGGCATCAAGGGCGTGTCGCTGTTCATCGTGCCTAAGTTCATCGTGAACGAAGATGGCTCGGTGGGTGAACGCAACGGTGTCTCGGTCGGCAAGATCGAAGAGAAGATGGGTATCCACGGCAACTCAACCTGCGTCATGAACTATGACGAGGCCACCGGCTGGCTGCTGGGCGAAGAACACAAAGGCATGCGCGCCATGTTCACCATGATGAACGAAGCGCGTCTGGGTGTCGGCATGCAGGGTCTGGCCCTGGCCGAGGCTGCCTATCAGAACGCATTGGAATACGCCAAGGACCGCCTGCAAGGCCGCGCGGTGACCGGCGCACAGAACCCCGATGGCCCCGCCGACCCGCTGATCGTCCACCCGGATATCCGCCGCAACCTGATGGACCAGAAAAGCTTCACCGAGGGCGCGCGCGCTTTCATCCTGTGGGGCGCGACCATGATCGATCAGGCGCACCGCTCGGGCGACAAGGACGCGGACGGGCTGATCTCGCTGCTCACGCCGGTGATCAAGGGCTTCCTAACCGATCAGGGCTATGACATGACCGTTCAGGCGCAGCAGGTCTATGGCGGCCATGGCTACATCGAAGAATGGGGCATGTCGCAATACACGCGCGACGCCCGGATCGCGATGATCTACGAAGGCGCAAACGGTGTTCAGGCGCTGGATCTGGTGGGCCGCAAGCTGGCACAGGATGGCGGCAAGCACGTCATGGCGTTCTTCGAAATGGTCAAAACCTTCTGCAAGGAAAACGGCGGCAAGGATGAGGCCTACGACAAGGCTTTCATCGAACCGCTGAAAGCTGCGTCCAAGGACCTGCAGGCCGCGGGCATGTACTTCATGCAGGAAGGTATGAAGAACCCGAACAACGCGCTGTCGGGATCGTATGACTTCATGCACATGTTCGGCCATGTCTGCCTGGGCCTGATGTGGGCGCAGATGGCCAAGGCAGCGCAGGACGCTCTGGACGGTGGCGCCTCGGACAGGGACTTCTACGAGACAAAAATCAACACCGGCCGTTTCTACATGGCCCGCCGCCTGCCTGCGACTGCGATGCACCTGACCCGCATTCAATCGGGCGCCGACACGGTGATGGCTCTGGACGCGGCGAACTTCTGATCTCAGTCTGGGTTCGGGCCTCACCGCCCGAGCCCACCCCGGAGGAGACATAATGCCAAAACGCTTTCGCCTGACCCGCCGCTTCCCGGTTGCGATGACCGAGGATGGCTACCGCAGACTCAAAGGCTTTGCCCGCGAGGCCGGGCTGGACGAAGGAGAGGCGCTGTCGTTTCTGTTCGAAAACTTCAATAGCGTGATTGATGAGGAGAACCTGACCCACAGGCTGCGTATTTTCAATTCCGAGCTTGAGGCGCGCAAGCGTTAAACAATTCGCAACACCGGGCCGCCAGCGCCTGTTTCGATGCCGGATGCCTCCGGCGGGAGTATTTTTGAAAAGATGAAGATGCGATGCGCCCCTGCCACCGGGCGCTCTCGCCATCAGGACAGGGACGACTTCACCTTTTACGGTCATCGGCTCTCCAGCCTGTACCGCAGGCTCAATGAAGCAGATCAAGGTTGATCAAAGGTAAACGCCGCCCCTTCATCTTTTCAAAAATACTCAATTCCAACCTGACCACACACGCCACGGGAGGGGCGCGCGCATGACCATCCAACTGCACTGCTTCGGAGAAAGCGGGAATTCCTACAAAGCCGCGCTAGCGCTGGAGATGTCGGGGCTGGACTGGGAACCGGTCTTTGTCGATTTTTTCAACGGCGCCACCCGCACTCCTGAATACCGCGCCGAAGTGAACGCAATGGGCGAGGCCCCCGTCATGGTTGACGGCGATTTCCGCACCAGCCAGTCTGGTGCCATTCAGGCCTATGTGACCGAAAAGTCCGGCAAATTCGGCGGCAAGGACCGCGATGAGAACTATGAGATTTTCCGGTGGGTGCTGTGGGACAACCATAAGCTCAGTTCGATGGCTGGGTTAACGCGATTTTTGGTCAACTTCCTGCCGGAAAAACACCGAAACGCGGATGTGATTGCGTTCAATCAGGGGCGGCTCAAGGCCGCCTATCAGACGCTCGACGCCCATCTCGAAGGCCGCGACTGGATCGTTGGTGACGGCGTGACCAATGCTGACATCAGTTGCTGCGGCTATCTCTATTACCCCGAACCGTTCGGCTTTGACCGCGCCGAGTGGCCCCATATCGATGCCTGGCTGACGCGCCTCAGCGAACAGCCCGGCTGGAAACACCCCTATGACCTGATGCCCGGCAACCCGTCGGATCGAGCTTAAGGAGAAGACCCCATGACCGAAGCTTATATCTATGATGCCCTGCGCACCCCGCGCGGCAAGGGCCGCAAGGATGGCAGCCTGCACGAGGTGACCTCGGTGCGCCTGTCCGCCTTGACCCTGAACGCGATGAAAGAGCGCAACAACCTTGAAGGCCACGCTGTCGAAGACGTGATCTGGGGTAACGTGACCCAGGTGATGGAGCAAGGCGGCTGTCTGGCGCGCTCGGCGGTGCTGGCCTCGGATTTGGATGAATCGATCCCCGGTCTGGCGATCAACCGTTTCTGTGCATCCGGCATGGAGGCGGTGAACCTGGCCGCGAACCAGGTCAAGGGCGGCGCAGGCGAGGCTTACATCGCTGGCGGGGTCGAGATGATGGGCCGCGTGGCCATGGGCAGCGACGGGGCTGCGATTGCCGTGGACCCTTCGCTGGCGATGGAGACTTATTTCGTACCGCAGGGCATCTCGGCCGATATTATCGCGACAGAGTACGGGTTTAGCCGGGATGACGCGGACGCGTTGGCGGTTGAATCGCAGAAACGCGCGGCAGAAGCCTGGGCCGACAACCGGTTCGAGAAATCTGTAATCTCGATCAAGGATCAGAACGGCCTGACCATTCTGGACCGCGACGAATACATGCGCCCCGGCACCGATATGCAGAGCCTTGCCGCGCTGAACCCGTCTTTCGCGATGATGGGCGAGCAGATGCCCGGTTTCGACAAAGTGGCGATGCTGAAATACCCCCATCTTGAGCGGATCAACCACATCCACCACGCGGGCAACAGCTCGGGCATCGTGGATGGGGCTGCGGCGGTTCTGATCGGCAACAAGGAATTCGGCGAGAAATACGGCCTCAAGCCCCGTGCGCGCATCAAGGCGACCGCCAAGATTGGCACCGATCCGACCATCATGCTGACCGGTCCGGTGCCGGTGACCGAGAAAATTCTGGCCGACAACAGCATGAAGATCAGCGATCTGGACCTGTTTGAAGTGAACGAAGCCTTCGCCTCGGTCGTGCTGCGCTTCCAGCAGGCGTTCGATGTCGATCCGGCGCTGGTCAACGTCAATGGCGGTTCGATCGCGATGGGTCACCCGCTGGGCGCGACCGGCGCGATGATCATCGGCACGCTGCTGGACGAGTTGGAGCGTCAGGACAAGGAAACCGGTCTGGCCACGCTGTGCATTGCCTCTGGCATGGGTGCGGCGACCATTATCGAGCGTGTCTGATGCCCAAGCTGGACCTTTCCCAAATCCCCTATAAGGGTGGGTCGTCCTATCCCGGCAAACTGGCCGAGGCGGTCGGAGGCCGTTTCAACCAGCGGGTCGGCGATGCAGGCGGGCTGACCCAATTCGGGGTGAACATCGTGCGGCTGGAGCCGCAGGCCCTGTCCTCGCTGCGCCATTACCATATGGAGCAGGACGAGTTCGCCATCATGCTCAGCGGCCAATGCGTGTTGATCGACGATGATGGCGAGCATGACATGCTGCCCGGTGACTGCGCCGCATGGCCTGCCGGTGAGGCCAACGGCCATCACCTTGTAAACAGAACCGATGCGCCCGCGACATTCCTTGTGGTGGGCACACGGACCCCGACCGAGACCGGCTATTACAGCGACGTAGACATGATGGTGAAGTTCGACCCCGAGGGTTTTGCCTTCACCCGCAAGGATGGCAGCCCGCTGACGGCTGACCAGATTGGAGATGACAATGACTGATTTCACTCTGAGCAAGGACGCAGACGGCGTTGCCTTCATCACCTGGGACGCACAGGGTAAATCCATGAACGTCCTGACCCGCGAGGCGTTTCAACTGGTCAGCGCGCTGGTTGATCAGGCGTTGGAGGATGACGAGGTCAAGGGCATCGTGATCACCAGCGGCAAGGAAGGCTCGTTCGCGGGCGGCATGGACCTGAACACTCTGGCGACGATCCGGCACGAGGCCGGGGATGAACCGGCGAAGGCCCTGTTCGACTTTGTCATGGGCGGGCATCATATACTGCGCAAGCTGGAACTGGCGGGAATGGACCCCAAGACCAAGAAGGGCGGCAAGCCGGTGGCCTGTGCCATCAACGGCACCTGCGCTGGCATCGGGACCGAGATCGCTCTGGCCTGCCATCACCGCGTCATGACCACCAACCCGAAATCCAAGATCGGCCTGCCGGAAATCATGGTCGGCATCTTCCCCGGCGGCGGCGGCACCATGCGCTACAGCCGTATGGTCGGCGCGATGGCGGCGGCTCCGGTTTTGCTGGAAGGCAAGATGATGGACCCGAAGAAAGCCAAAGGCGCGCAGCTGATCGACGCGGTGGCGGATGATCCGGTTGCGGCGGCCAAGGAATGGGTTCTGAACGCCAAGGATGCTGATCTGGTCAAACCCTGGGATGCGAAAGGCTATAAGATGCCCGGCGGCGCACCCTACCACCCTGCAGGTTTCATGACCTTCGTTGGCGCCAGCGCCATGGTGAACGGCAAGACCCAAGGTGCGTTCCCCGCCGCCAAGGCGCTGCTGAGTTCGATCTACGAAGGCGCGCTGGTCGATTTCGACACCGCCCTGCGGATCGAGGCGCGCTGGTTCACCAATGTCCTGATGAACCCGTCCTCGTCTGCAATGATCCGGTCGCTGTTCCTGAACAAGGAAGCGCTGGAGAAAGGCGCGGTGCGGCCCAAGGATGTGCCGGATCAGCGGGTCAAGAAAGTTGGCGTTCTGGGCGCGGGCATGATGGGGGCCGGGATCGCTCTGGTCTCGGCTCAGGCCGGGATGGAGGTTGTTCTGATCGACCGTGACCAAGAGGCTGCCGACAAGGGCAAAGCCTATAGCGAAAGCTACATGGACAAGGGCATCAAACGCGGCAAGGCCACGGCTGAGAAAAAAGAAGCCCTACTGGCGCAGATCACTGCCACCCCCGATCTGGAGCACCTGAAAGGTTGCGACCTGATCATCGAAGCCGTGTTCGAAGATCCCGGCGTCAAGGCCGAAATGACCCAAAAGGTCGAGGCGATCATCCCCGAGGATTGCATCTTTGCCTCGAACACCTCGACCCTGCCGATCACCGATCTGGCCAAGGCGAGCGTGCGGCCCGAGCAGTTCATCGGCATCCACTTCTTCTCACCGGTTGAAAAGATGTTCCTAGTCGAGATCATCAAAGGCAAGGAAACCGGTGATCGCGCGGTGGCAAAGGCGCTGGACTATGTGCGTCAGATCCGCAAGACGCCCATCGTGGTCAACGATGCGCGGTTCTTCTACGCCAACCGTTGCATCATCCCTTACATCAACGAAGGGGCGCGGATGATCACCGAAGGCGTCAGCCCCATCCTGATCGACAACGCGGCACGTCAACTGGGCTTCCCGGTCGGGCCGATCCAGTTGACCGATGAGACCTCGATCGATCTGGGGGCCAAGATTGCGCGTGCGACCAAGGCGGCGATGGGGAATGCCTATCCCGAAAGCCCCTCGGACGATCTGATCTTCTGGATGGAGGAACAGGGCCGTCTGGGCCGCAAGGCCAATGCCGGGTTCTTCGACTATGACGAGAAAGGCAAACGCGTCGAATACTGGAAAGGTCTGCAGGACAAGTACCCGTTGGCCGAGGATCAGCCCGACCTGATCGAAGTGCAGGAACGTCTGATGTTCGCGCAGGTTCTGGAAGCGGTGCGGGCGCTGGAAGAAGGCGTTCTGGAAGATATCCGCGAAGGCGATGTGGGCGCCATTCTGGGCTGGGGCTTTGCGCCGTGGTCCGGTGGCCCGCTGAGTTGGTTGGACATCATCGGTACGCCGTATGCCGCCGAACGCTGCGACCAGTTGGCTGCGGCCTATGGCGAGCGCTTCACCTGCCCGCCCCTGCTGCGTGAAATGGCCGACAAAGGCCAAAGCTTCTACGGTCGTTTCAATCCGGAAACCAAAGCCGCGTAATGAAACAAAACCGGCGCGGGATGGCCCGCGCCGGTTTGTACCTTATTGATGTGTCAGCATCATCCACTCTGGCTTCAGAAACAAGGTCGGCTGCCGGGGCCGTCCGGGACGTCCGGGTCGCCTACACCCCCGCATCGGGCGCAGCGGAATGACCGGGTTTTCCGATACCGGTGCAGGCAACGCCCCAAGAGGGTTCGCCAAAGCCGTCATATCGCCCCGTCGCGCAATCGACTCCACCAGCGCGCTGGCAATGTCGTCTTCGGCCACCTGATAACGGTTCTGGTTCGCGGCCCGGCGCATGCTGAACCGGCCCGACGGGCAAAAGGCTTGCAATCCGCCCTCGACAAAGATCACCTCGTCTTCGTCGAAGAACAGGCTGGTCACTTCGAATGACTCCTCTGGTGCCTTTGATTTCAACCGTCCCAGGCCGCTCAGAACCCGGGCAGGTATGACCGGGCAACCCTCGACGACGATGTCGATCTTACCGGCATCCAGCGCAACGCCCTGTTCCGGCATCAGCCAGACAGGTCGACCGTTATAAGCGGTGCGCGCGGGCATGTAGACCGGCAGATACTCTGCCCGCGTCTCACCCTTTGGGATGGTTATCGAACTGGTGGAAATCCGGCGTACCTCTTTGAATCCATGGTCCAAAGTGCGGACCAGATCGCCCACGGCAATCCTTTCGATCCGCTTCCACCCGCTGGTTGTGGCAACTTTGGTGCCTAGCAGGAATCCCCCCCGCCGCGCCGTTACCGCTTCTCGTGTATTTACATGTTCAACATTCTCGGAAAAATCCGAGATACTCACTACTTCCAACACGTGCCTAGCCCCCCTTGGCACTGATTTATGATCCCGAAGTTCTAGCACTGAAACGCGCCGCGCGGCTTAATTTTGACATATTTGCGCCCAATTTGGGCCATCTGAGGCACCTTTGGACGCTTTGGCGCGAACAAAGCGCCCTGCAATTTGCGCATTAGTCCAAATCAGGAAACCAGCGGCGTTTTGAGCCGCCCGAATCTGAGGCCCCTTGCCGCGCGAAGGAACTAGGCAGCCTTCGGTTCGGCTGACGCCCGGGCGCGCCAGCCCAACAGCCCCCCGGCCGTGGCGATCAGCCCAATGCCGGCGATCTGCGTCGCGCTCAGTGTTTGGCCTAAGGCGATCCATGCAAATAACGGGCCGAAGATCATCACCGAGTATTCGAATACCGCCACGTACGAGGGCTCCCCGACCTGATAGGCCTTGATCAGCATGAAAACGGCGATGGTCGATCCGACCGCCTGCAGGACGATCCAGGGTATCGCCGGTTGCATCTCCCAAACCCAACCGCGGGTCACGAACCCCTCGGGTCCGTCCGGGACAGGGACGGGGAAGGTCGTGAATACCGCCAGCCCGATGGCCCCGGCCATCCCCAATGTGATGACCATCGCAGCCAGCAGCGCCACCGTGCTTTCCCCGGCACAATGGCTGCGGGTGATGATCGCGCTCAGCGCATAACAGAACCCACCGGCAACCGGCAGCAAGGTACGGGTATCGAAATCGGCCGGGTTGGGTTGCAGGACCAGCAGAATACCGGCGAACCCCAACAGAACGGCCAGAATGCGCCATGGCCCAACCGGTTGCTTCAACGCCAGCGCCGAAATCAACAGCACGAAGATCGGGGAACAGAACAGCCCCGCCAGCGCTTGAGCAATAGGCATCAGTGCCAGCGACGCAAAATAGAACAGCATGGCCAAAGTGATCAGAAAGCTGCGCAGCGCGACGGGTCCCAGACGTTTTGGCCGCATCCCACCAAGCCCCAGCAGGGACAGCCCGACGATCAGTGGCAGCATCATCAGCGCGCGGCTCAGATGAAACTGCCAAAGGCCAACATGTTCCGCCAGCAGGATCACGAAATTGTCGATCACCCCGATGATCGCCATAGCCCCGACCATCAGTACCGATGCCAGAACCGGCGATGTTGATGTGTCTGACTGCATCTGTGCCTCGATCCGTTGCGCTGTGCTATCCAGCACAAATCCAAATCCCTGCGCAACAGGTTTGCGCCCTGTGATTTCACCATGCTAAGCTATGGCCAAACAAAAACGAGCAGACCTCATCCAGATGACGGCCCTGAAACAGTACCAGCGGATCGAAGCCACCGGTCTGTGGCGCCCCTCGCCCGATGAACAGCGGCGCGAGGTGGTGGTGTCGATTGGCGAAGCGACGCTGACAATATCCGATTTCAACGACCGGGCGCTGACCCATTGGTCGCTGGGGGCGCTGGAACGGCAAAATCCGGGGGCATACCCGGCCATTTTCAACCCAGACGGTGACCCCGACGAGACGCTGGAACTGGCCGAATCCGAAACCACGATGCTTGAGGCGATAGACCGCCTGCAACGCGCCATCGACCGGTCGCGCCCGCACCCCGGACGGCTGCGTTGGCTCAGCGTCGGGGGTGTCGCTGCTGCTGTTCTGGCGGTTTTGCTTCTGTGGCTGCCGGGGGCGCTGCAAAGCCATGTCGTCTCGGTCGTGCCCGAGGTCAAACGACAAGAGATCGGCGACACAATCCTGCACCGGATCGAGCGTGTGTCCGGGCGCGCCTGTTCCGCGGCGGACGCGCAGGTCTCGCTGGATCGGCTGGCCAAACGGACCGGGGTGCGCCAGATCATCATCCTGCCTGCGGGTGTGAAGGACAGCCTCAGCCTGCCGGGCGGGACGGTTCTGCTGAGCCGGGCGCTGGTCGAAGATCACGAGGACCCGGCGGTCGCCGCCGGTTACATCATCGCCGAACGCGCACGGGCCGAACATCAGGATCCGCTGGAGGACCTGCTGGACCGGACCGGCGCGTCGTCGGCCTTTCGCCTGCTGACAACCGGAGGGCTGACGGCGGATATTGTCGATACGTATACCGAGCAGGTTCTGACGGAACCCCGCCCCTCGCTGAGCGACGAAGACTTGCTGGCCGTGTTTGCACAGGCCGCACTGCCCTCGACCCCCTACGCCTATGCCCGCGATATCACGGGCGAGACTGTTCTGGGCCTGATTGAGGCCGACCCGATGGCCGGTCGGACACTGGAACAGGTCCTGCCGGACCGCGATTGGGTCCGGCTGCAGAATATCTGCGGAGAGTAACCGGGTTACTTGGTGCCGAACATCCGGTCGCCTGCGTCGCCCAGCCCCGGCATGATATAGCCCTTCGAATTCAACTCGCGGTCCAGCGAGGCGGTGACGATATGTACATCCGGGTGTGCCTCTTTCATGCGGGCAACACCTTCGGGTGCGGCCAGCAGGCAGAGGAATCGAATGTCGGTCGCCCCGGCCTCTTTCAGCAGATCAATCGCGGCGGCTGAACTGTTGCCGGTGGCCAGCATCGGATCGACGGCGATGACCAGACGGTCCTTCAGCCCCTCGGGGGCCTTGAAGTAATACTGCACCGGTTTCAGCGTTTCCTCGTCGCGGTAGAGACCGACAAACCCGACACGGGCCGAGGGGATAAGTTCCAGCACGCCATCCAGCATCCCGTTCCCCGCCCGCAGGATCGACACCAGCGCCAGTTTCTTACCGGCCAGAATGGGGGCGTCCATCTCCTCCATCGGGGTTTCGATATGGCGGGTGGTCAGTTTCAACTCGCGCGTGACCTCATAGGCCAGCAGCAGCGTGATCTCGCGCAGCAACTGCCGGAACCCGGCGGTCGAGGTACCCTTATCCCGCATGAGCGTCAGTTTGTGCTGCACCAACGGGTGATCGACGACGGTCAGGTGTTCGCTCATGATGTCTCCAGTCTTTTCTTGACCCGCGCGCGGGTGTCTTCATCGCAAAAGGCGGCGTTCAGGGCCATCTGGTTCAGGGCCGCGAAATCTTCGGCGTCCCAGCCGAAGGCCGCGTTCAACATCTCATATTCGCGCCGCAGGGTCGTGTGGAAAAACGGCGGATCATCGGTGGACACCGTGACCTTGACGCCCGCATCGCGCAAACGCGCAATCGGATGCGCGGCGAAATCGGGGAACAGGCCCAGAACCACGTTCGAGCCCGGACAGACCTCGAGCGTGATGTCGCGGTCGACCAGTTCATGCACCAGATCGGGGTCTTCGATGGCGCGCACGCCATGGCCGATCCGTTCGACGCCCAGATCACGGACGGCATCGCGCACGCTGTCGGGGCCGCCGAACTCTCCGGCATGGGTGGTCAGGCGCAGGCCGGCCTCGCGGGCGCAGTCGAAGGCCCATTTGTAATCGCCCTGCGTGCCTACGGATTCGTTGCCGCCCATGCCGAACCCGGTGATCCAGTCTCCGGCGGTTTCCGCCGCGCAAAATGCGCTGCGTTTGGCCTGTTCCGGGCCGAAATGCCGGACGCAGGTGACGACGCCGCGCAGGGTGATGTCGTATTTCTGTTCAGCCTCCTCGGAGGCGTCCTGAATGGCTGACAGGTAGTCGCGCCAGGCGTGCAGGTCCCCGCCGCCGCAGAAATCCGGGCTTAGGAAGGTTTCGGAATAGACCACCCCGTTTGCCGCGCTTTCTTCCAGGATCGCCAGCGTCAGGCGGCGGAAATCCTCGGGCGATTTCAACACCTCGCAGGCGGCTTCGTACACGCTGAGGAAATGGGCAAAATCGCGGAAGTCATAGCTGCCGTCTGGCTTGAAGATACCGCTCAGGTCGATGCGCTTTTCATGGGCCAACTGCCGGATAAAGGCGGGTGGGGCCGCGCCTTCGTGGTGCAGGTGCAGTTCGATCTTTGGCAGGTCTGCGACGGTCATAGGAAACTCTTCCCCGGTCCTTGCGCCGGAATGTTCAGATGGTGGGCGATGGTGGCGGCGATGTCGGCGAAATCGATCTGGCCGATCTGACCCGCGCCCTGCCCTGCGACCAGCACCGGAACCTGTTCGCGGGTGTGATCGGTGCCCGTCCAGCTTGGGTCGTTGCCGTGATCGGCGGTCAGCAGCATCAGGTCTCCGGGGCGCAGGCGCGACAGGACCCCGCCGATTTCGCGGTCAAACCACTCCAGCGCGCTTGCATAACCGCTGATGTCGCGGCGGTGGCCATAAAGACTGTCGAACTCGACGAAATTAGCGAAAGTCAGACTGCCCTCTTCGGCCTCATCGACCAGATCGGACAGGTGGCGCATCAGATCGGTATCCGAGCCTTTGCGCAGCGTGTCGATCCCCTGCATCGAGAAGATGTCACCGATTTTTCCCACCGCATGCACCCGCCGCCCGGCTTCCTGCGCCCAGTTGGTCAGGACGGGTGCAGGCGGCAGGATGGCGAAATCCTTGCGGTTGGTGGTGCGGGTGAAGCCTTGCTCGGGGCTGCCGACGAAGGGCCGCGCAATGACCCGGCCCACTTTCATCTCGTGCAGGCGCGGCGCCAGCGCGCGGCACAGGTCCAGCAAACGGTCAAGGCCAAAGCTTTCCTCATGCGCGGCGATCTGGAACACGCTGTCGGCTGAGGTGTAGCAGATCGGCCAGCCGGTCCGCATATGCTCGGCCCCCAATTCGGCGATGATTGCAGTGCCCGAGGCGTGGCAGTCGCCCAGAATGCCCTCGGTGCCCGCAGCTTCGGCGGCGGCACGGCTGAGATCGGCGGGAAAGGCAGGTGTCGTGTCCGGGAAATAGTGCCAGTCCCACGGAACCGGCAACCCGGCCAATTCCCAATGGCCCGAGGGCGTGTCTTTGCCCGCCGAATGTTCCCGCGCGCAGCCCCACAACCCGGTGGCGTCCGCGCCCAGACCCGGTGTGTCCGCGCCCGAGGCCAGACGGGCCGCAGCCCCCAGCCCCAGCGCAACCAGATTTGGCATATGCAGAGGCCCGGATCGCCCATCCTCGGCCCGGCCTTCAGCGCAGGCTTGAGCGATATGGGCCAGTGTGTTGGCCCCTGTGTCCGGGGTCTCGCCATTGAAGAACCGGTCTGAATCCGGCGCGCCGCCGATCCCGACCGAGTCCATGACGACCAGAAAGGCGCGGGTCATGCCCTGATCCTTTCATGCACAAGGTCCGGCACCTCTGCCCGGGCATCCTCGACCCGGATCGCGGCCAGAACGTTGTCTGCCGCCCGGCGCGCGGCGTCTTCCCGGGCCGCGTGGACAACGGCCAAAGGCGCGCCTTTTGCCACCCGATCGCCCAGCCGCACGATATCCGACAGACCCACGGCTGGGTCGATTTCATCGCTTTCAACCTGACGCCCGCCGCCCAGCGCGACCACTGCAAGGCCCAAAGCCTCACCATCTATTGCTGTCACGAAGCCATCCTTCGGGGCCGGAACCTCCTGAATGACATTGGCCTCGGGCAGGAAGCGCGCCCAGGTTTCGACGAATTGCACGGGGCCGCCGACTGCGGCCATCATGCGATCGAACCGCTCGGCGGCGCGGCCATCGCGGATCACTTCGGCGATCCTGGCGCTGCCCTCTTCCACCGTGTCGCACATCCCGGCATCGACCAGCAAAACCCCGCCCAACTCGGCAGAGATTGCCGCCAGGGGTGATGCATGCGCGCCGGTCAGAACCTTCATCACCTCGGCCACTTCCAGCGCGTTGCCCAAGGCCGGGGCCAAAGGCTGGTTCATGTCGGTGATTACCGCCGAGGTCCGGCAGCCAGCGGCATTTGCCGTCTCGGTCAGGGCCGTGGCCAGCTTACGGGCGTCGTCGATGGTTTTCATGAAGGCCCCGCTGCCGACCTTGACGTCCAGCACCAGCGCATCCGGGCTGGCAGCCAGTTTCTTGGACAGGATCGAGGCCGTGATCAGATCCAGGCTTTCAACCGTCGCCGTCACATCACGCACCGCATAAAGCCGCTTATCGGCAGGCGCGATCTGACCGGTCGCGCCGACAATGGCCGCACCGTGGTCCCGCATGATCTGCGCCAGCCGGTCCTGCCCGATCTGGGTGCTGACGCCGGGAATCGCCTCGAGCTTGTCCAGCGTACCGCCAGTGTGCCCCAGCCCCCGCCCCGAGATCATCGGCACATACGCACCGCATTCCGCCAAAGCCGGAGCCAGCACAAGGCTGACGCAGTCGCCAACGCCACCGGTCGAGTGTTTGTCGATCACCGGGCCATCCACGTCCCAGTTCAGCACATCACCACTGTCACGCATGGCCACCGTCAGATCGGCGCGCCCCTGAGCGCCCAGCCCGCCCATGCAGACCGCCATGGCGAAGGCCCCGGCCTGCGCGTCGCTGATGCTGCTGTCGGCCAGACCCTGCGCGAACCAGATCAGCTCGTCGCTGGTTGGCACCTCATTCCGTCGCAGCTTGGCAATGATCGAACGGGCGTCCATGGGTCAGGCATCCTTCATGTGCGACGCGTCAAAGGCACCGGGCAGCAACTGCCCGATGGTCGTTTCCAACTCGGCCCCATCGATGGTGGCCAGCGTCACCTTTACCTCGCGCGCGCCAAACTCGGCCAGTTTCTGACGGCAGCCACCGCAGGGCGGCACCGGTTGCGGGCTTTGGGCGACAACATAGATCTCGGACAGTTCCGTCTCGCCTGCGGCGACCATGGCGGCAATTGCACCGGCCTCAGCGCAGGTGCCTTCGGGGTAGGCCACGTTTTCGACGTTGCACCCGATGTAAACCGTTCCAGAGCCCGACCGGATCGCAGCACCCACCTTGAAGTTGGAATACGGCGCATGGGCGTTTTCGCGGACCTTCAAGGCTGCATCTTTAAGCGACATGGCGATTCCCCGATTTTTGATCGTCTGGTCAGAAGAATTCACCTTACCGGAAACCGAAGGGGGAGTTGAAGCCCCAGCGCCGGTGTTTTTGGCCTAGCCGAGGGTGGTGTTGAAGGTGCCGGGCAAAGTCACCTCAAGCAGTTCGATATCGTCCGACGGGTCGGCCAGACGGGTGCGCATGCCCGGTGGAATCACGAACGCATCCCCCTGCTCAAGCCGGTACGGATCGCGGCCTTCGCCCTCAAGCGTGACTTCGCCGCCCATGACGAAGGAGAAGTGGATATCGGTGTCATGGATGGCCCAGACCGGATCGCCCTGCCCCCGGCGCACCACTTGAACCCCGGCGACGCCTTTTGTGTTTTCGGCAATCGTCGTATCGCGGCAGACATAGCCCGGCAAACGGAACGGTCCCCAGTCGGCATCTTTTGCCTGATTGTAAACGAACCGTTGCCCCTGCCATTCCCGGTCCGGACGGAAGTTTGGCGTAGGCAATGCCATCTCATGATCGATCTCGGTGACATGCTCGGCCGGAACCCCGATTTCTATCACCTGCACATTGTCCGAGGCCTCGAGCACGCGATGCCGGATTTCCGGCGGCTGGATAAAGCAATCGCCAGCGGTCAGGCGCATCTTGTCGCCCTGATCCTCGTAGACCACATCGACCCAGCCGTGGATGCAGAAGATCAACTGAAACCCGACCTTGTGGAAATGCACCATGTCGGGCACCGGGCCCCCGTCGGGAATGCGGATATGGCTGGCGATGATCGACCCGCCCAGCCTGTCGGGGACCAGATCGCGGTAATGCATCCCGGCCCGCCCGATGATCCAGGGGGCCTGATCCTTGAGCCTGCGTACCACGAAGGAATGCACGGTTTCGGGCATAACCAGCGGCGGATCCCGCTCTTCAATCTCGATCCGGGTGCCGTTTGGGGCCACAAGAACGCGTTTGCCACCGGCGAAGTCATCCGGGTTGTCTGTCAGTATACGCAGGGTTCCCGGCGTCTCGGGCGCGTCTTTTTCGATGCGCAGCCGCAAACCATGGCCCGAAAACACACCGACCCGGGGATCATCCGCCGGATAGATCATGTCCATCTGCATCCCCAGCACCCTGGTGTAAAACGGGATGTCGTCGCGAAGCTCCTGCGTGGGCAGGCGAATTTCAGCGCGTGTCTGCGGTGTCTGGCTCATGACCTGTCTCGTCGATCTGCGATTTCGGCCATCCGATCAGAACCGAGGCCAAAATGCCAATCGAAAAGAGCATCTCGAGCGTTTCTTCCAGAACGAAAAGCCGCGTCAACATCGTTGTCGACAGGTCGGCGACGTAGAAACCGGAAACCTCTTCCAGCAGTTGCGCAATCACCGCCGACATTCCGGCAATCACAAAAACCTTGAGGAACGGAGCCCGCAGCCTGACCGCTCGCCATGCATTGGGAACCCCGTGCCACAGAAACCCGCCAACAAC
The DNA here is from genome assembly GCF_056533845.1 of Ruegeria sp. F5. Classification (NCBI taxonomy): domain Bacteria; kingdom Pseudomonadati; phylum Pseudomonadota; class Alphaproteobacteria; order Rhodobacterales; family Roseobacteraceae; genus Ruegeria; species Ruegeria sp. F5. The sequence continues at coordinate 480,215 of NZ_JBQFOU010000002.1, forward strand.
CAGCAGCGCCAGTACAATCCGCACGACGGTCATATCCAGCAGGGTGTCCAGACCGTTGAGCACAAAGAACGGCAGGCTGTCGGTGGCATAGACCTCGGCCTCCAGCTCTCTTTCCGCCAGCAACAGGCAGACAAGCCCGATATACAAGCGGTTTAGTCCCGGAAACCGATAGAGCGCCACCAACCCCGCTATGAACAGCCCGGCGGCTGACACGGTCTCAAACGGCCCGCCCTCCTGGTTGAGCGCCGAGGCCTGGATGGGCCACAGGATCACCGCACTCAGAAGCAGCGCGATCAGCAGGACCGCCGCCCAGACGGCATAGCGGGGCCATGCTGATCCATGTGCCGTTTCGTGCAGACCGTTCGCGGTCTGGATTTCAGTGTTGTTCGCCATGCTGGTTCTTATCGCTGGTATGCGGTCCAGATTTTCAGGAAGCTGGCAATGTAAAAATTTTGCGACAAAAATCAACCACAGGCTGCTGCGATACGTCCGGACGGTCAAAAGTGACGTAGCGTAGCCAAATAGGGAAAAACCGTTTAGCACTAAACCGAATTTCTTAAGGGAGCTGAATCGCCGATGCCGGACACACCAAACCTGCGACAGGCCGCGCTTGACTATCATGCCTATCCAAAGCCCGGAAAGCTTGAGATCAAGGCCACAAAGCCGATGGCCAATGGCCGCGATCTGGCCCGTGCCTATTCGCCCGGCGTGGCCGAGGCGAGTCTGGAGATCAAGGCAGACGCGTCGAATGCCGAACGCTACACCGCGCGCGGCAATCTGGTTGCGGTGGTGTCCAACGGCACGGCGGTTCTGGGCCTTGGCAATATCGGCGCGCTGGCCTCGAAACCGGTGATGGAGGGTAAGGCCGTCCTGTTCAAGAAATTCGCCGGCATTGATTGCTTCGATATCGAGGTCAACCAGCCAGACCCCGAAAAGCTGGCCGATATCGTCTGTTCGCTGGAACCCACCTTTGGTGCGATCAATCTTGAAGATATCAAGGCACCTGATTGTTTTACCGTAGAAAAGCTGTGCCGCGAGCGCATGAACATTCCGGTGTTTCACGATGATCAGCACGGCACCGCCATCGTGGTCGGCGCAGCCGCAAAGAACGCGCTGCACGTTGCGGGCAAGAAATTCGAAGACATCAAAATCGTGTCGACCGGTGGCGGGGCGGCCGGGATCGCCTGCCTGTCCATGTTGGTCAAACTGGGCGTGAAGCGCGAGAATATCTGGCTGTGTGACATTCACGGGCTTGTCTACGAAGGCAGGGAAGAGGACATGAACCCGCACAAGGACCAGTTCGCACAGAAATCCGACCTGCGCACGCTGGATGACGTGATCGGCGACGCCGACCTGTTCCTTGGCCTCAGCGGCCCGAACGTTCTGAAACCGGAGATGGTGGAGAAAATGGCCAGCCGCCCGATCATCTTCGCGCTGGCCAACCCGACGCCGGAGATCCTGCCGGATGCGGCGCGCGCGGTGGCCCCGGATGCGATCATCGCCACCGGGCGCAGCGATTTTCCAAATCAGGTCAACAACGTTCTGTGCTTCCCCTTCATCTTCCGGGGCGCGCTGGATGTGGGTGCGACCGAGATCAACGACGAAATGCAGATCGCCTGCGTGCACGGCATCGCCGAAATGGCCCGCGCCACAACCAGCGCCGAAGCCGCGGCAGCTTACAAGGGCGAACAGCTGACCTTTGGCCCGGACTATCTGATCCCCAAACCCTTCGACCCGCGACTGGTCGGTGTGGTGTCCTCGGCCGTGGCAAAGGCTGCGATGGACAGTGGCGTGGCGAAACGGCCGATCGAGGACATGGAGGTTTACAAGGAAAAGCTGAACCAGACCGTCTTCAAATCCGCACTGCTGATGCGCCCGGTGTTCGAGGCCGCAGCCGTCGCCTCGCGCCGGATCGTGTTTGCCGAGGGCGAGGACGAACGTGTTCTGCGGGCCGCGCAGGCCGTTCTGGAGGAAACCACCGAAACACCGATCCTCATCGGGCGGCCCGAGGTGATCGAAGCGCGCTGCGAAAGATTGGGCCTGACCTTCCGGCCCGGCACGGATTGCCAGATCGTGAACCCGGAAAACGACCCACGGTATTACGATTACTGGAGCTCGTACCACCAGATCATGCAGCGCCGGGGCGTGACGCCTGATCTGGCCAAGGCGATCATGCGCACGAACACGACCGCCATTGGCGCGATCATGGTGCATCGGGGCGAGGCTGACAGCATGATCTGCGGCACCTTCGGCGAATACCGCTGGCACCTGAACTACGTTGAACAGGTGCTGCAAGATGGCGATCTACGCCCGCACGGGGCCTTGTCGCTGATGATTCTGGAAGACGGCCCCCTGTTCATCGCGGACACGCATGTCAGGCAACTGCCAACGCCCGAGGAACTGGCCGAATCCACGATCGGCGCGGCACGGCACGTGCGGCGGTTCGGACTTGAACCCAAGATCGCCTTCTGCTCGCAATCGCAATTCGGCAATCAGGCCGAAGGCTCCGGCAAACGTCTGCGTGCGGCGCTGGACATTCTGGATCAGAAACCGCGCGACTTTGTTTACGAGGGGGAAATGAACCTGGATGCTGCGCTGGACCCCGAATTGCGGGATCGCATTTTCCCGGCGTCCCGTCTGTCCGGTGCGGCTAACGTGCTGATCTTCGCCCATGCGGATGCGGCCAGCGGTGTCCGCAACATCCTGAAGATGAAAGCCGACGGGATCGAGGTTGGCCCGATTTTGATGGGTATGGGCAACAAGGCGCATATCGTGACACCGTCGATCACCGCGCGGGGCTTGCTCAACATGGCGGCCATTGCCGGAACCCCGGTCGCGCATTACGGTTAAGGCGGGCGGCCCCTTCGACTGGCCGCCTTTTGTGGGAGGTCGGCATGAAGGGGCATTGTCACTGCAAGGCGATACATTGGGAAAGCGATGGTGATGTGGCGTGGAGCTGCTATTGCCATTGCGCCGATTGCCGCCGCAACTGTGCATCGCCTGTGACGGCCTTTTTTGGCCTGCCGCACGAGGCGGTCAAATGGCAGGGTGATCCGCCGAAAATCTACCGGTCTTCCGGTCATGTCGAACGGCTGTTCTGCGGCACCTGCGGCACGCAAATGGCATATCGCAATGCGCGGGATGCGGTGAATATTCACCTCTATACGGCAACCCTGGAAGACCCAGGCAGCCTGCCGCCCCGGTTCCACGTGTTTCATGCCGAGCATATGCGCTGGCTCAATATCCAGGACGATCTGCCCCGCTATGCCAAAACCGCCAACTGATCCGATTCTCGGGCAGCTCCGTTTTTGCATCGGTAAGTTTGCAATTTTGCAAAATTGGCAAACAGGCGCCGCAAAACCTCATCAAGAAAAGGGTTTTGCAAAAATTTGCAGGCCGATTTCAGCCGTCTTGCAAAGAATTTGCGATAAACTGACGCGCCGTCACTCGAGTTGCTTGTGGCCTGCCTTCAGTATCCCTAACAACATGCCCGAGGAGTTTCGGAGGAGAATATGATGGCATATCAGGACGTGTACGACAGCTGGAAATCCGACCCCGAGGCGTTCTGGATGGACGCCGCCAAAGGGATCGATTGGGTCAAAGCCCCCAGCAAAGCCCTGTTCGATGACAACGCCCCATTATACGAATGGTTCAGCGACGCGCAGGTCAACACGTGCTGGAACGCCGTCGACCGCCACGTGGAAAACGGGCGTGGCGAACAGACGGCCATCATCTATGACAGCCCGATCACGCATACCAAACGCGAAATCTCGTACGTCGAGCTGCGCAACCGCGTTGCCAACCTTGCCGGTGCCTTGCGGGCCAAAGGGATCGAAAAAGGCGACCGTGTCATCATCTACATGCCGATGATCCCCGAAGCGCTCGAGGCGATGCTGGCCTGTGCCCGTCTGGGGGCCGTGCATTCCGTTGTGTTTGGCGGTTTCGCCAGCAACGAACTGGCGGTGCGGATCGACGATGCCAAACCCAAGGCGATCATCGCCGCCTCGTGCGGGATGGAGCCGGGTCGCGTGGTGCACTATAAACCTCTGCTGGACGGCGCGATTGAACTGGCCGCGCACAAGCCCGATTTCTGCGTGATCTTCCAGCGCGAACAGGAAGTCGCCCAACTGATCGAGGGGCGCGATTTCAACTGGCATGGGTTCCAGTATGGCGTGGAACCGGCGGAATGCGTGCCCGTCAACGGCAATGATCCGGCCTATATCCTCTATACCTCGGGCACCACCGGGTCACCCAAGGGCGTTGTCCGCCCCACCGCAGGCCATCTGGTGGCGCTGAATTGGTCGATGAAAAACATCTACAACGTCGATCCGGGCGATGTGTTCTGGGCGGCCTCTGATGTCGGCTGGGTCGTGGGGCATTCCTATATCTGCTATGCGCCGCTGATCCACGGCAACGCCACCATCGTGTTCGAAGGCAAACCGGTCGGCACTCCGGACGCGGGCACCTTCTGGCGCGTGATCTCGGAGCACAACGTCAAAAGCTTCTTCACCGCGCCCACCGCCATCCGCGCCGTCAAGCGCGAGGACCCCAATGCCGAGATGATGGCGAAATATGACCTGTCCGGCCTGAAGGCCCTGTATCTTGCGGGCGAGCGTGCCGACCCAGACACCATCATCTGGGCGCAGAACGCGCTGGAGATTCCGGTCATTGACCACTGGTGGCAGACCGAAACCGGCTGGGCCATCGCCGGAAACCCGCTGGGGATCGAGGAATTGCCGATCAAGCTGGGCTCGCCCGCCAAGCCGATGCCCGGATATGACGTTCAGATTCTGGATGAAGGCGGCCATCCGATGAAGTCCGGCGAACTGGGTGCCATTGCCATCAAACTGCCGCTGCCACCGGGCACATTGCCAACGCTGTGGAACGCCGAAGAGCGGTTCAAAAAGTCGTATCTGGACCATTTCCCCGGCTATTACGAGACCGGCGATGCGGGCATGATCGACGAGGACGGATACCTTTACATCATGGCGCGCACCGACGATGTCATCAACGTCGCAGGCCACCGCCTGTCCACCGGCGGCATGGAAGAGGTGCTGACCGCCCACCCCGACGTGGCCGAATGCGCGGTGATTGGCGTTTCGGATCAGCTCAAGGGCCAGATGCCGGTCGGGTTCCTGTGCCTGAACGCGGGTGCCGCGCGCGATCATGGCGAGGTTGTGCAGGAAGTCGTGAAAATGGTGCGCGAAAAGATCGGCCCGGTCGCGGCATTCAAACTTGCGGTTGTGGTCGATCGTCTGCCAAAGACACGCTCGGGCAAGATTCTGCGCGGGACGATGGTGTCGATTGCGGACGGCAAAGACTACAAGGTGCCCGGTACGATTGACGACCCCTCTATTCTGGATGAGGTCAAATCAGCCCTGCAAACCATCGGATATGCGCAATAACAGGTCGCGGGCGGTCTTTGGCCGCCCAGACCGCGCTTTTGCTTGCAACCTGAAACAGCCCCCCTACTGTCACCGTAAGACAGAGAGGGCACATGGCAGATAGCGACATTTGGCGCCTTGGCGCCGCGGACCTGACGGCACTGACACGCAGTGGCGACCTGAGCGCCGAGGACGCCGTTGAAAGCGCACTCACCCGGATGCATCAGGTGAACCCCGCCCTGAACGCGGTGGTCGAGGACCTGAGTACCGAGGCGCTGGATCGCGCACGCGCGCTGGACGCGGCCCGCGCAAAGGGCGCTCAAACCGGCCCGCTGCATGGCGTTCCCGTCACGATCAAGGTCAATGTGGACCAAAAGGGCCACGCAACCACCAACGGAGTGGTTGCGTTGAAAGACCTGATCGCCCCGGATGACGCGCCTGTTGTGTCCAACCTTCAAAAGGCCGGGGCCATCGTGATCGGGCGCACCAACACGCCCGAGTTTTCGTTTCGGGCCGATACCGACAATCCGCTTTATGGACGCACGCACAACCCCTGGGGGCGGCATATCTCGGCCGGCGGGTCCTCGGGCGGGGCCGGTGCGGCGGTGATGACGGGCATCGGGGCGCTGGCGCATGGCAACGATATTGGTGGCAGCCTGCGGTTTCCGGCGGCGGCCAACGGGGCCGTGACCATCAAACCGGGCCTGGGGCGCGTTCCCGCCTGGAACCCAAGCCAGACCGCTGAACGCGGAATTCTGGCCCAATCCATGTCGGTGCAAGGGCTGCTCACCCGGTCGGCTGGTGATCTGCATCTGTCGATGCCCAGCCTCATCGCACCCGACCCGCGCGACCCGTTCCACATACCGCTGCCGTGGCGGGGTGAGGATCCGGACGGCCCGCTCAAAGTGGCCTTCACGAAAAACACATACGGCTACGCCCTGCACCCTGAGGTCGAAAAGGCGCTTGATACGGCCCGCGACGCGCTGACCGATGCGGGCTATCTGGTCGAAGAGATCGACCCGCCTGATGTGTTCGAATGCGGGCGCAACGGCTATCGCGCCTTGATGGGCGAGGTCCTGACCCTGATGCAAAGCGATATCGAGGCCGCCGGGTCGCAGACCATTCAGGATATCTTTGGCGTCTATTTTCAGGAATTCCCGCCTATCGTGGAAAAAGAGCTGGTGCAGATGCTGGCCAAACGCAGCCATTATGCGCGCGAGTGGTCGCTGTTCATGCAAGACTACCCTCTGGTCCTGTCCCCGTTCCTGCCGCAACCTTTCTTCAAGCCCGACCGCGATACGGAAGGCGCAGAAGGCGTGCATGAGGTTCTGGGCTGTGCGGTCTATTCTTATGCGATGAACTTCCTCGGCCTGCCTGCCGCCTGCGTCCCTGCCCGGCTGGCCAGTTTGCCGGGCGGCCCACAGCCGATAAATGTGCAAATCGCAGCAAGACGCTGGCGCGAGGATCTGGCCGTGGACGCCGCCGCCGCGATCGAGGCGCGCGTTGGGCGGATGTGCGATTCCCTGTGGGAGCAAATGGAAGCTCAGGCGATACCAGAATAAAATAGACCCCGGGGTAACTTGCCCGGGGCCCAGCTACTAAAATATTCCCGGATTTCTGATGACGAGCGTAGCACCACCCACCCTCGCCAGCGCGAAAACTGCGCAATCGTTCGAAAACACCGTTGGTGGCCACTCACTCCCACCTTGGCGTGTTCTCCGGGCAAGTTAACCGTACCGTAAGGCCGGGCAGTTTCGTGTGAACTGGTTCACACAAGCCAAAAGAATTTCGCAAAACAACTGAAAATTATGTGAATTGTTCCGAGATCAGACGCTCTTCCAGCCCGTGACCCGGATCAAAAAGTATCCTGTGGGTGATCGCTGGCTCGGATCTGATTTCGACCCAATCGATATCGGGGAACGCAATGGAATCGGCGGCAACGATGACAGGGCGCTTGTCCGCGTCCAGCACGTCGAACCGCACTTTTGCGATCTTGGGCAGCAACGCGCCGCGCCACCGTCGCGGGCGAAAGGCCGCAATCGGCGTCAGCGCCAGAACGTCCGAACCGATCGGCAAAATGGGGCCGTGGGCCGAATAATTATACGCCGTCGAACCCGCCGCCGTGGACAGCAGCGCCCCGTCACAGACCAGTTCTCCCATGCGCACCCGGTCATCCACGCTGATCTTCAACCGCGCGGCCTGCGGCCCTGCCCGCAGCAGGGATACTTCGTTGATCGCCAGCGCCTCGTGCAGTGCGCCCGAGTGGTCCATCGCACGCATAGCCAGCGGGTTGATGACCTCTTCCTCGGCATCTGCCAGCCGGTCCATCAGATCGTCCTGGTGGTATTCGTTCATTAGGAAGCCGATGGTGCCCCGGTTCATGCCATAGACCGGTGTATCCAGATGCTGCGTGTTTTGCATTGTGTGCAGCATGAAGCCGTCGCCGCCCAAAGCGACCACGACATCCGCGTCCCTTGGGGCGGCGTTGCCATATCTGGCAACCAGATCGTCGCGGGCCGATTGCGCCACCTTGGCATCGCTCGCAAGAAAGGCGATTCTCTTGATCATGTTTTCCGGTTTCCGGTCCTGCACATTTGGTTCCGAAACAAACATACCTTTCCCCAATAGGCCAGTCTTGACGCCACAGAGGGCCATTTCGTCGCTTTACGGCTGTTACCCCGGGCATGTTTCCGATAGGAAATCCGCCAGATAAACCCCAGTCCTGTGGAGCCACTATGAACGCCAACCTTCGTGATACCGGTTTCTTCACCCAGTCCCTAGCGGATCGTGACCCCGAGCTGTTTGGCTCGATCACATCCGAGCTGGGCCGTCAGCGCGACGAGATCGAGCTGATCGCCTCGGAAAACATCGTCTCTGCCGCCGTGATGGAGGCGCAGGGCTCGGTGATGACCAACAAATACGCCGAGGGCTATCCCGGCCGCCGCTACTATGGCGGTTGCCAGTTCGTCGATATCGCCGAGAATCTGGCGATTGACCGCGCCAAGCAGCTGTTCGGCTGTGAGTTCGCCAACGTTCAGCCCAACTCAGGGAGCCAGGCCAACCAGGGTGTGTTTCAGGCGCTGATCCAGCCCGGCGATACCATACTGGGCATGTCGCTTGACGCAGGCGGCCACCTGACCCACGGCGCAAAGCCCAACCAGTCGGGCAAATGGTTCCACGCGGTACAGTACGGCGTCCGCAAGCAGGACAACATGCTGGATTATGATCAGGTCGAGGCGCTGGCTAAGGAACATAACCCCAAGCTGATCATCGCAGGCGGCTCGGCCATCCCGCGCCAGATCGACTTTGCCCGCATGCGCGAGATTGCCGATATGGTCGGTGCCTATCTGCACGTGGACATGGCGCATTTCGCCGGTCTGGTGGCGGCGGGCGAACACCCCTCGCCCTTCCCGCATGCGCATGTGGCGACGACCACCACGCACAAGACCCTGCGCGGTCCGCGTGGGGGTATGATCCTGACCAATGATGAAACTATCGCCAAGAAAGTGAATTCGGCGATCTTCCCCGGCATTCAGGGCGGCCCGCTGATGCATGTGATCGCCGGCAAGGCCGTGGCCTTTGGCGAGGCGCTGCGCCCCGAGTTCAAGGACTATATCAAGCAGGTCGTGACCAACGCGCAGGCGCTGTCGGACCAGCTGATCAAGGGCGGTCTGGACACCGTGACCCACGGCACCGACACCCATGTGGTGCTGGTCGACCTGCGCCCCAAAGGCGTCAAGGGCAACGCGACCGAAAAGGCTTTGGGCCGGGCGCATATCACCTGCAACAAGAATGGCGTGCCGTTTGATCCCGAGAAGCCGACCATCACCTCGGGCATCCGTCTGGGTTCCCCCGCCGGGACCACCCGCGGCTTTGGCGAGACCGAGTTCCGCCAGATCGCTGACTGGATCATCGAAGTTGTCGACGGTCTGGCCGCCAATGGCGAAGACGGCAACAGCGCGGTCGAAGCCAAGGTCAAGGCCGAAGTCGCCGAGCTTTGCGCGCGCTTCCCGATCTATCCGAACCTGTAAGCGGTTTGAATAAAATGAAAACGGCGCCCTAGCGGCGCCGTTTTTTTGTGGGTCTTCGCGTGGGCGGTCACAGAAATCCGCGCCACAACAGGACGATCAGAAACAGGGCGGCAAGGGCCAGCAGGTTGAACGCCAGCCCGCCCAGCAGCCCCAGAAACCAGCCCCATCGGCGATCCGCCAGATTGATCGCGGTCAGATGCGCCTGCACCTCTTCCGAGGCCTGGATCAGTTTCGGGTTGTCCAGAACAAGCCGCAACTTGGGATGGGCGGCCATCTGCTCGGCCTGCGCCAGAACCATCGCTTTCTTGTAGATCCGGCGCGGCAGACGGCGTTTTGCATGCCGGACCGAGGCCGTCAGGGTCTTGTCCCGCACGCCCAGCTTTGCGCGCAGCAGCGCGATCGTTTCGGCAATCCGGCTCTGAATATCTGTGTCCTGCGACATTGGACCCTCCTGAACGGGCAATCTACCCGTCACGGGGGCCGCAAACAATGGGGCTGGTCGTTTCGCGCTGTGCCGGTTATCACCCGACCATGCTGCACACGATTGTTCACGGTGAACCCACCGAAAATCCCCCTTTGGTCATTGCGCACGGCCTTTATGGCTCGGCCCGGAACTGGGGGGTGATTGCGAAACGTCTGTCGGATGAACGGCGGGTGATCGCCGTGGGGATGCGCAATCACGCGTTCAGCATCTGGACAGATCAGCACACCTATCCGCAAATGGCCGAGGATCTGGCCGAGGTGATCCGGCATTTCGGCGGGACGGCGGACGTGCTGGGCCATTCGATGGGCGGCAAGGCCGCGATAACGCTGGCCCTGCAGCACGGTGATCTGCTGCGCAAGCTGGTCGTCGCCGACATCGCGCCGGTGACATACGGCCACAGCCAGATTCAGTTCATCGACGCGATGAAAGCCGTGGATTTCTCGGGCGTCTCGCGACGGTCGGATGTGGAACAGCAACTGGCCGGGCTGGGCGTCGAAGCGGCGCTGCAAAGCTTCTTTACCCAGTCGCTGGATATTCCCGGCAAGCGGTGGTTGCTCAATCTGGATGTACTGGCGGCGGAAATGCCCAAGATCATGGGCTTTCCCGACCTTGAAGGCGCGTGGGATGGACCGACATTGTTCCTGTCAGGTGCAAGCTCGGACTACGTGCTGCCGGAGCACCGCGCCAAAATCCGCGCGCTGTTTCCCAGCGCGCGTTTTGCCAAGATCCCCGGTGCGGGGCATTGGCTGCACGCCGAAAAACCCCGCGAGTTTGAAGCCGCCGTCAGAACCTTCCTGAACGCCTAAGGCGTTTTGCGTTTTATCTGAAACAGACTGATCGAAATGCGGTTCGACTGAAGGGAGAGGCAGCGCATTTCGATTCAAATCAAACGCAAAACGATCTGATCACGCCGCGCCCTGATACAGGCGTCTGGCAACCAGCCACGATGCGGGTGCGGCGACAACAGCACCGACCGCCGCAGCTGAGACGATGGCCGCGACCGAGACCATCCCGATGGACAGCACCGCGATAACGGCGGATCCGGCCAAAGCGGTCGCGATCAGAGAATACAATGTGGCGGCAAGGCGTATCATGGCCGGTCATCCTGTTGATTGGAGTTCTTCCGCCATATTACGCAATTCGAATGTGACCCACCTTGATATGGGTCAGATCAGGCAGCCATGATTGGTTGACCTAGTGCTCGCGGAACGCGCGGGACATGCTGTCTGTCACCGGCTTGGCGATATAGGCGGCAAAGGTGCGTTCTTCGGTCTGGATCATGATCTCAGCCGGCATGCCAGGCGTCGGAATGAACCCTCGCACACGCCCCAGCTCGTCCGGGGTCAGAGAGATACGGGCCAGATAGACCTCTTGCGGCACGCCCGTTGTATCCTCTAGCAGCGCGTCCGCCGAGATATAGAACACCTCGCCCTGCAGAACCGGTGTGGTCCGCTGGTTCAGAGCGACCAGCCGCACCGTGGCCTCCTGCCCCGTTGCGACGCTGTCGATTTCGGTGCGGGGGATTTGCGCCTCGATAATCAGCGGGGCGTCGGCGGGCAGTATCTCAGCGATGGGTTCGCCGGTTTCAATCACGCCGCCGGGGGTGTGATAGTGCAGCCGGACAACCGTGCCGGTGACCGGAGCGCGCACAACGGCGCGGGCCAGAACGCTGCGCGCCTGCCGCGATTTCTCGCGGACACTTTCCAGATCGGCTTCGATCACGCCCAACTCGTCCAGCGCGGCCTCGCGATAGGCGGCCTTGGTGCGTGCAATCTGTTCTTCGTATTTCAGAAGCATCTGGTTGATTTCCGCTGTCTCAGCCTGCAACCGGGCGTGCTGGCCTTCGGCTTCGGCCTGAACGCGGCGGATGGTGTTCAGGTCGCCCTTGCGCACCAAACCCTTATCGAATAGAGACTTTTTCGTATCGTATTCTTCCTGCAAAATCTCTGCGCGCCGCACCATGCTGGCCAGTTGCGCCTCGAACCCGCTGGCGCGGATTTTCAGCGCTTCCATATTGCGTTCCAGCAGGGCCACGTCATTCAGCAACGTCTTGCGCGACAGCTCAAAGCTCAGCTTTTGCCCGTCGAGGATTGTCATCACCTCAACATCTTCCGACGCTTCGATCAGGTTGGCGGAAAAGCTCAGCTTGTCCTGTTCGCGATATTCGGCCAGAAGGCGTTCGGTCATCGCCTGCAGTCGCGCCTGACGGATGAAAAGCTCGCGCTCATTCGCCTCGGCCGAGGTCTGGTCCAGCGTCATCAGAACTTCGCCAGCGGTCACGGTCTGGCCTTCCATGACCTTGATCTCTTCGATGATGCCGCCTTCGAGGTGCTGCACGATCTTGTTGCGCCCGGTGGCCACAAAGCTGCCCTGCGCAATCACAGCCGCCGCAAGCGGCGCGCTGAAGGACCAGACGCCGAAGCCACCGAAACAGACCACTAGCATCACCATGCCGATCACAATCAGCCGGTTGATCGAGCGTGGAACCTCGGCATACCAAACGGTGGGATCCTTGGCAGAGTCGTCTACGGGTACAAGATCGTTCATGGTCAGCCCCCCTGCTGGCCTTCAATTCCGGGCTGTTTGCGAGATGCAGCCAACTGCTGCAGAACCTGCTCACGCTGTCCGAACAGCGCCACGCGCCCGTCGGTTAGCAGCATGATTTTGTCCACCACGCTCAGCAGCGTCGGTTTCTGCGTGATCACCACGACGGTGATCTTGCTTTCCCGCGCCTGTTCAATGGCACGGGCCAGCGCCTTGTCGCCCGCCACATCGAGGTTCGAGTTCGGCTCGTCCAGCACCACCATCCGCGGGTTCCCGAAGAAAGCGCGCGCCAAGGCGATGCGCTGTTTCTGACCACCAGACAGGGGTGAGCCATCGGCGGCCACCACCGTCTCGTAGCCCTGTGGCAGAGTTGCGATCATGTTGTGCACATCGGCCAGCACGGCGGCATCATGGATTTGCTCATCCGTCGCGTCCGCGCGCATGCGTCCGATGTTGTCCTTGATGGTGCCGGGAAATAATTGCACGTCCTGCGGCAGGTATCCGATGCTTTCCCCGAACTGGCGCGGATCCCAGTTGCGGATGTCCATGAGGTCCAGCCGCACGCTGCCCGAGGTTGGCAGGATCGAGCCCACCAGCGTCTTACCCAGCGTGGTTTTGCCCGCGCCGGAATTTCCGATGATCGCCAGCGTCTCGCCTGGATTGAGCGAGAAGCTAATCCCGTTCAGCACAACGCGCTTGGTGCCGCCCGGAACATAAAGCAGCCGTTCCACATCGACCCGGCCTTCGGGGCGCGGCAGGCGCAGTTTTTCGAACTGCAGGGCCGAGCTCGACAGCAGCGCGTTGATCCGGCTGTAGGCCCCGCGTGTCATCAGGAAGGCGTTCCACCCTTCGATGGAGCCTTCGATCGGCGCAAAGGCGCGCCCGGCAATGATCGATGCGGCAATGACCATGCCGCCGGTGATCTCACCCTGCAGGGCCAGAAACGCGCCCCAGCCCAGAATGCCGATCTGGGTCAGCAGGCGTATCGCGCGTGAGATAGCGGCAAAAACGACATTGCGGTCCTGCGCCCGCACCTGCCAGGTCAGGGACTGCGCGGTGTCGCGGCCCCAGATCCGCACGGCCTCGGGGATCATGGCAAGCGCGTTGATGATCTGGCTGTTGCGCGCCATCGAATCCAGATGCTGGTTCGCCATGGACTGCGCCCGGTTCGCCTCGGAGAAAGGCTTGGCGGTCATCTTCTGGTTAATCAGCGCGATAGTCATCAGCAGCAGCGCCGTGACCACAACGATCATGCCCAATTGCGGGTGCACCAGAAAGATCATCAGGATGAACATCGGTGCGAACGGGACGTCCAGAAAAGAAATCAGCGTGCCCGACACCAGAAAACCGCGCACCTGCTGCAGATCGCCCAGCGTCTGATACTCGCGCCCGCTTCCATGCAGCGAGGCATGGGCGGCGGCGCTGAGCACTGGTGCGCCAAGGCGCGCGGCAACCTCGACCCCTGTCCGCATCAGCATGAACCGCCGGATCGCGTCAAAGGCGGATTGGAAAATCACCGCCCCTGCAACAATCGCTGTCAGCATGATCAGCGTGTCCAGCGACCGGCTGGTCAGCACCCGGTCGCTGATCTGGAACAGATAGATCGGGATCGCTAGGATCAGGATGTTGGTTGCGCAGGTCAGCACCAAAACGAACGCCAGGTTGCGCCAGATCGCCCGCATCGAGGTTTTCAGCGTTTGCTGAAAATCCTCGGGCGGGGTGCGCTTGTGGAAAGTTTGGGGTGGCCCATTCCCGCCACCGCCGCCGGACTTGGCCCGCATCAGTGGCTCGTTTGCTTTGGCCTCAATCGTGGTGCCTATGCGATCACCGCCGGATGCGGGCGCTGAGGGGGTCGTGCGCGCTGTGGCATCCTTGGCGGGTTCGGGACCGAGGTCATCGCCATCGGCCACCCCTGCGCCACCGCCCGCAGGGTCTTTATCTTGCGCGGGCTGCGGCTGTGCGCGCCGTTGGGGAGGAACGGCACGCGTTGTCTGCTGGTCTGACGTGTCTTGGGAGTTCCGTGGCCGGGTAGTATCCTCCTTTGAATGCACAGACGGCTTTTGTTCCGCCGCCGCTTTCGCCGCCTGTCTTTCATCCGATTCAAGCACGCGCATCTCCTCGGTCAGACTCAGGCGCGCTGCGCCTTTGGTGCCCGACTTCGGGCGCGCCGCCCGGTCGCCTGCTTCAGGCTTCAGCGGGCCAGTGCCACCGTGCCGATCCAGAGGGCTGGCATATAAGGTACGGCGCGACGAAAACATAATCGACATCTACTAACCTTCTGGTCACTCGTAAAAACATGGGAAAAATCAGGCCAGCATGGATTGCAGGCCGTCTTCGGTACTGAACTCTTCCGTTGGCGTCAGTTGCGGAGCTGTTCCAGCCTCCATTTGCCCGCCGGACGCCTCTTCCATGATCATGGCAATCGCTTCATTGGTCAGTTCCGCGATTTCTTCATTGTCCGGCATGTCAATCAGGCTGGCCTGATGCAGCAGCAGATCGGAATACTCGCCCTCGCCGGTCATGACCACTGAATCCACGCCGAACTTGGTGATGTCAGCGGAATTCAGAATGGCGTTGCTGCCAGCGACCACGTCGGTTTCGGCGGCGTTGGGCCCGGACAGATGCACATCGTCCTGATCCAGCATCATCGTGACCTGTTCCATGATATTGACCTGCATCAGGTCGCCATCGATCTTCAGGACCCGCATCTGCTCCATCCCGGCAAACATCGGATCATTCAGCAACGCCTCTTCCAGCGCTTCCATATCCATCTCTTGCAGCGACATCGCATTCGAGATGTTGTCACCGAGATCCTCGTGCGTATCCTCGCCCATCGTGGTGATCGAGGCGTCATTCATCACAAGGTTTTCGTCGTCGCCGTCTTCGTGAGTGGCGGGGATGACCCCCGTAATGATATCGTCATCCATCAAGGCGATGCTCTGCTGCAGAACATCGACCGAAATCATATCCCCACCGATCATGATCAGGTCGTAGTAGCTGCCAAGCTGAATGATGTCGGTCACATTGACCATCTCGTTGTCACCCAGTGCGTACAGCGTGGACGAGGCCGAGATTTCCGTCTGGATGTGGTCCATATCCGTCGCGTCGATCAGCTGGCTGATGAAGTTTGCGACGACCATATCGCCATGGACCCAGTCCACCATTATGAAGGCGGGCTGCTCTGTGCCGCCGTCCAGCCAGGACGCTTCTTTTGCCTCGACCACAATCTCGGAGGATTGAATGACGTTGGTGCCGCTTTCGGTTCCCGGCACGCCCTCGTCCCAATCCGATACAGCCGCTACCTGGCTGATCATTGTCAGGCTGATCGACTGTCCGCCAACCGCGATATACGGTGCATCGACCCATGCAACGGTGGTCGAGATCGCGTTGATCGCCAGATTTCCGCCAGCGATTACCGTATGCCCTTCATCAAAATCCGGATCTTTCGACTGATCCCATTCGTCAGGAAACTGCGCCTCGTACTCGGCTTCGGCTTCCTCTGTTTCATCGGGCTGATGATACTCGGGCAGCAGATCCTTCCAAACCGGGGCTTCGTCCACATATTCGCCGTTTACAATGATGCCAAGCGCATCTTGGCCGTGGAACTGGTGAATGGTGACGCCCTCGATATCCGAGGTCATCGGGTTCTGCATCTGCTCGGCCAGTTCCTTTACAGCATCGACGGATGCGTAATCCGCGAGGCTGAAGGATGGCGCAGCAAAGGCATGCAGGGACAGGGCGGTATCCAGAAACGCTTCGCCCTCGGCCATGAGCGCCTCGGTATCGCGGAAGTCGCCCTCGCCTACGGTATCATTGTCGCGCAGGAACAGCTTTTGCAGGGTGACGGTCACGGCTGAACCCAAGGGTTCGATTTCCGGACGAATGAAGAGCACCTCGAAGTTTATATCAGGGCCCCCGAAGATAGACTCGGGAACGAACCGTTCGGACAGCGGGACGCCATCAAGGTAAATCGCGGCTTCCTGAATGGGGCCAAACGGGGCCGGCGGCAGCGGAATATCTGCGGGCGGCGCGTCGAATTTGTAAGGAAGTGGCTTGTAATCGCCCGGAGCAAGTTCGAGCTTGGCTTTGACATTGATTTTGATGGGGTCTTCAAGTTCATCAAGCTCGGCTTTGCGCCGCATGGCCGTGAACTCTTCGTACTGATCCCGCAAACGGGCCTGTTCAGTGGTTAACTCAAAAGTTCCAATAAAATGGGCAATCTTCTCGGTAATACTGTCAAGGGCCATATCGGTCATCCTTTACACCCGCACCGGCTGGAATTTCCGCTTTGGGTTCACTTGACCGAGGCCGCAGATTACGGCCCCGGCGTTATCGTTAAAATCACGGGGCCCGAAATTGCGAGCCCCGTTTTACTGTTTACGCGTCGGTGTCGTCGCTTGCGTAGGACGACGTCATCGAACCGCCAACCATGGTCGTGTCGACCGAGTTACCAAGCACGTTGGCACCCATGACGATCGACTGGTTGAACGCCGATGTATCGACAACGGCTGCTGCCGAAGCGTAGGACTCGCCGGTCACGATACCATCGCCACCGTTGTTCGAACCCCATGCGCCGCCGTTACCGCCGGCTCCGCCGTCGCCCGAATAGGCGCCAGCCGCGCTACCACCGGTGATCGTGCCACCCATGGTGTCGCCGGACATCGCCGAACCGGTTGCCGCGCCACTGGTTCCGCCGGTTGCAGCAGATGCACCACCGGCACCACCTGCGCCCGAGCTTGCCGCGCCGGTCGCGTCGCCGGACCCGGTCGAGGTCGCGTCGTTGTCCGAGCTACCCGCACCGCCGTAACCCGCAATGGCTTCGGCCAGGGAGTCTGCCGCACCAGTATTGTCGGAGTCACCCATGACATCAGCAGCACCGCCGCCGCCGGCAGTATTGGCCGCATCGGCAGATCCCGCACCGCTACCGGACGAGGTTGCTGTCGGCGTGGTCGTGCCACCGGCACCACCGTCACCGTCGGCCGCCGCCGTACCGGTGCCAGTACCGTTTGCCGCACCGTCGGCATCGTTCGAGCCGCCGGCACCACCGCTACCATCGGTCGCTTGCGAGTTGTCGGCCGATCCGTTCACGTCGCCCGAGGTCTGGTCGATGTCAGGTCCGCTTGCGGACTGATCGCCAACCGCCTGCGCATCGGCATCCGAGTCAGCCGTACCGCCGGAACCGTCACCGCCGGAACCATCGCCGCCGTCGCCGTCTCCGCCAGAACCGTCGCCGCCGTTTCCGTCGCCGCCGTTGCCGTCACCGCCTTCACCGGCTTCGGCATCAACCATGCCTAGCTCTTCCTGCAGGGCCATGATTGCCGCTTCGACCAGAGCCGCGAAACCGCCTTCGCCAGCACCGCCGGTGCCGTCACCGCCAGTTCCGTCGCCACCGGTTCCGTCACCGCCGGTTCCATCACCACCGGTTCCGTCGCCGCCGTCGCCGTCAGCAGAGCTGTCTGCCGCGCTGGATGCAGTACCGTCCGCGTCATTGCTTCCCGCGGTCGCGTCATTGGCTTCAGTGTCTGCGTCGCCGGAGTTCGATGCCGAGTTGTCTGACGATGCACTACCGTCGCCACCGTCCGCACCATCGGCACTCGTGTCGTTGGTCGCGTTGCCGTTGCCGTTGCCGTTGGAGTCAGAGTCGCTGTCGCCGCCATCAGCGTCGCCATACGCGCCTGCACCCGACAGACCAAGGCCAAGGCCCAGACCGAACGAGTCCGCGCTGCCGCCAGCACCGCCAGTGCCCTGACCGTTGGCGTCCGCAGAACCGGAGTTGCTGGCCGAAGACGAGTTATCCGCGTCTCCACCATAACCACCAGAGCTGTCACCGTCGGATGCTGCAGTCGAGGTGCCTACACCCATGCTGGAGTTATTCGCGTCACCTGTGGAACCGCCGTAACCGCCGGTCGAGGCCGCGTCTGCGCTACCGGTATGACCGCCCAGAGCATGTGCATGACCGCCACTGGTCGCCGAGCTTGCATCACCGCCATAGCTGGTGCCGCCGTAACCGGAGTCGCCGCCATTAGCATTGGAACCGATGCCTTCTTCCGCATGGGCGTTGCCGCCATGTGCGTCGCCGTTCTGGGTAAATGTACCATCATTCGACACTGACGCAGACTCGAGCGAGTCGTTGTCATCCAGGCTGTTCACCTGGTTGTTGACTGATGACATCGCCGTCCCGGCACCATCCATTGAAATGTCCAGGTTCATGTCGTCGCCGGGATCGTAATCCAGATCGCCACCAGCGCTGATCACGTCACCAACGGTCGCGTCATCGCCCAGGTCCAGATCGACCTGATCGTCATCGCGCGGAATCCACTCGCCGCCTCCAAAGTCGATATTGATGGCGTTGTTGTTCGAGTTGTCGTTGCTGTCGTCACCGGCATCCAGCGTCTGAGACTGGTCCTGATCCTGACCTTGGTCCTGACCCTGATCCTGGCCTTGTTCTTGGCCCTGATCCTGGCCTTGTTCTTGGCCCTGATCCTGACCCTGATCCTGTGCCTGATCGTTCGAACTTTCGACGTTCTGATCCTGCTGCTGCTGTTGAGCCGTCAGGTCCGCGTCAATCGTCGCTTCTGCGATTTCCACGTCGGTATCAAGTTCTGCGGAGAGGTTTTCGACATTAATTTCGTCGACGGTCGTAACATTGGTATTATTTGTATTGCGTCTCATAACAATAATCCATCACTGATACGCCAGACCGCCATTCATCTACAAAGCGGTATTCGGCGTGTTGGAAACAAAAAACTCCACATTCAGTCGCTGAACTGCGCTGGATGCGGTCGTCTGTTATGTGTCGTGCCCACCTCCTTTCTCGGCTTAGCCGAATTCGCGACCGCTTTTGGTTGAGCCAGAATAGGCAGTGCGCGGGCACGTAAGGATCTTGAAGCTTCCTGAATTGAAGCCCTGCCATGGTTGCAGGGGCACCAGCCGCCGCCTAGCTGCCTGAAAGTACTAATGAGGTTAAACTACTGTTTTATATATATTTTAAGTGCTGAAAACTTGCTCACGGGGAGTTTCGCACGGACTCCTCGCAGCTTCCCGGTCGAAAAAAGAAATCCAATTGTTTCCGCAATTTAGGCACAAAATTGCCCCAATTACCTAAACGAAAGTTCTATACAAGGCGTCGATTTGCATTTGCCTTATTGATGGAAATTCTACTTTCAGGTATAGTCTGAGCACTATTTAATTGAATACACTACCCTTTCACCGCACTAAACCTCAGCTTAATTAACGAAACAATTATTGTCTCAATTTTTACCGGAGAGAATAATAATGAGTGGCCCTGTAATGAGTAATTCTCAATCCCAAAGTGCCGGTTACGAAGACTTCTCGATCAATTTTATTGGCAAGGAATTATTCTACTCGAATCAAACCCTAAGAAGTGTTCACAGTGAGTTCGGTGTTCAGGCCCTGCGGCACGAAACGCTCGACGCGCTGGCTGAAACCCCTGCGGCGGGCGGCAGCGTCATGGTGGTCGATCAACTCCTGCTGGATGATCTTCTGACCCGCCCGAACGATTATATCCGCAATGCCGCGTCCGGGTGCATGGCCTTTGCCTACCGCAAGGAAGAATCGGCCCGTATCCTTTTCGAGAACTGGGATCGGGGTCAATTCGGCGACATTGGTTACCTTCCCATGAACGTCGCGCCGGATGTGTGGCGGGCGATACTCAGATTGCTGATGCATGAGGAACTGTATCTGCCCTGCTTCCTCGCCAACGCCGTGTCCAAACCCATCCCCCATGCAATCGGGCCTGCGCCCACCCCTGCATCGCCCCGCGCCGACAGTCCGAAACTGCAAAGCCTGTACGCCAAACTGACGCGCCGGGAAAAGCAGGTTCTGCGTCTTGTCTCTCAGGGCGAAAGCAACAAGGTCATTGCCTCGCGGCTGGGTATCACCGAGCACACGGTCAAGCTGCACATGCATAACGTGGTGGGCAAGATCGGGGTCAGCAATCGCACCGCCGCGGCCCATTTCTATTTCGAGGTCGCGCCAAACGACGCGCAGATTTCAATTGACTGATCCTTTCGAAGCCCGGTTCGACCGCCTGATCCTTCTGGTCGGCAAGTTGAACTATATGTGGACCAACACCGAAAGCCTGCTGATCCACCTGATTGCCGGCCTGAGCGGGACGTCCAAAGATGTCGCCGTAATCATTTTCCTGACTCTGAACACGACCAGAGCCAGGATTGATCTTGTTGAACGTCTGGCCAAAATGGATGGCCGCCCGGCCGAGATACGGGATCCGATCCTGAAGCACACGCACCGCCTTAGCAAACTGTCCGGCATCCGGAACAAATTCAATCACTGCATCTACTCGTTCGACAAAGAAAGCGGGAACCCAAAGACCATCCTGATGCGCATCTCGGACCGCAAAACCGACATCAAACTTGGCCGGGAAGACACGGTAGACGACGACGCGATACACGAGATCGAGGCCGTGGTCGAACAACTGTCAGCCGCAAACCGAGACATCTGGCGCCTGATTACTGAATTGGGGTATCCGGTCTAGTTGCAACCTTGAGGCACGACGCCGCGTGGCCGAGGCGCTGGAATCCAAATCCAACTCTGCGAAAAAACTTGGTACCCGCGGCCGGACTCGAACCGGCACGGCGTTTCCGCCTGGAGATTTTAAGTCTCCTGTGTCTACCATTCCACCACGCGGGCAAAGCGCCTTGACCCGCCGTCGGGCCTGAGAAATCACTAATGCGACAAAGTCATGAATACAATGTGTTTCAGACTGAGGAAGGCGGTTAATTTGGGTTGCCGCGCCCACCGGTTTGCTCACCCCACCTGGCCGCCCATCGTTCATCCAATCGGAGCGCCTTAGTAGCCCCATTCCACGCGTGCGCACGCGCGAGGCGTCAAACAAAAAACGCCTTGCTGATCACTGCAGCAAAGGAATCTGGACTCGGGATCGCACGTACTTTTGCTGTGGTCAAACTTTGGTGGTTCTGTCGTTCCGAACAACCACCCGAAACCAAGGTGATACTCCCCAAAACCGCATCCACCGCACAAAACACGAGGCATCGCCCCCAAAACGAGCAGGACACAGAATTGATAAATTGATTCGAACTGGCTCAAATTTATCGAGAGTATTGTTTCCTGAGTTTCATTGACCTCTCGTGGCGACAACAGGGGAAGGAAGGGTTTTTACCTGAACACTCCAGATTCTTTATTAACCCCTTAAAATAAAATATCTTTTTACTGTCAATTCGCGCTACAGGACCGTATGTCAGGCGTTTCCGTTGACACGCGTTTCAGGCTCCAAATGCAAGTCTGAACTGTCAAACCTGGAATATTTGGCACCTGATCCGAGGCCCAGACACTTGTAACCGACAGGCTGAACGGTGTGGTGG
The DNA here is from genome assembly GCF_056533845.1 of Ruegeria sp. F5. Lineage (NCBI taxonomy): Bacteria > Pseudomonadati > Pseudomonadota > Alphaproteobacteria > Rhodobacterales > Roseobacteraceae > Ruegeria > Ruegeria sp. F5. The sequence goes on from NZ_JBQFOU010000002.1 coordinate 502,020, forward strand.
TGGTTGATGCAGGAAAAAAGCGGGCCAGCTCTTTCGAAGGGAAAGTGCCGCCACAAGCTTCGAAATACCCGCTGATCAGATCGCCGGTGGTGTTTGTCATTATTGAGCCGACGTACAAGGAATACTCAGCACCAAGTTCTTGTTTGTCGGTATAGCGCAGGTCGATGAAAATGCGTTCGCCGTCCTGAACTATCGCTGCCCGCATAGGGTCCGACCAGCTTGATGGAACGCCAGCTGTGGTACTGTCGCAGGCATATCGTCCTTCGTACTGGCCGGTTAACGAGAAGCTCTCGGAATAGACTGCTGAAGCACCCTGTCCAAGCAATGAAGTTGCCAAGAGAATGCATGCAAAAATTTGTTTCACGTTCATAATCGGCCTCCCCAACCCGTTCGCATTTGGATGGCATTGTCACAAATCATCTGAGCGTCGTTCAGTTACGTCTCGGAAATGATGTCGCCACAAGTCTATGCCCAGACCACCGCTGCGGTCCAGCGAAGACCCGACACCTGAATCGGCGTCAATTGTTGGCTGCAAGCCTGTTTCAATAACTCCTCTTAGATTACAGCCTTTGGTCTACCCGTAGCTACGGTTTCGCCAAGGCCAGCTTGTTAGCGTCGAGTTTATCGCCTTCCGTTTCATCAAAAAAACAGTTGGTACCATTCTTCTCCAAAAGCATCGTCGCGCCTGGATTTCGGAACACAGTTAACATCGAGGTGCTCCTTGAAGACTTCGATAGCACCTGTCCGCAAGTCACAGAACAAAACCTGCAAGACCGTTATCGAACCATGCAATCTGTTATCGGAACCGGTTTGCCATAATTCTCTCCCGATCCGATCAAAACGCCAGCGTCGCCAGGTATTGCACAGTTCGACATGCAGCGCGGCGCGAACACGTCTGGGCGGGCATCGCAAATGAAGCCATCTATGTTCGGCATTGTCACTTGCAACATGCTGTCGCGATCCAGGGTTGCGCCGGCGGGTAGGATGTCGTTCAGGACCAGGATGTACGCAGTAATCGCGTAGACTTCATTGTCGCTGAGGGAATGGGCCGTCGCAAAAGGCATTGCACGGCGGACGTAATCAAAGAAGGTTGTAGCATACGGCCAGTAGCTGCCCACAGTTTGCGCGGGCTGTTGTTCGGTATCGGTCAAAGGCGGTTCCGAACCGACGAGGGTGGGAAACGCACCGCGATCCAGCAGAACCTTCACGCCAACGCCTTTTTCGCCATGACAGGCGGAACACTTTTCCCTGTATATCTGGCCGCCCTCTTCGGCATTGCCCGTTCCATCGGGAAGCCCGGTGCCATCGGGGAAAACGCTAAGGGACCAAACCTCCAGATCTGCCTCGGAGATTGTCTGGCCAAGACACAAGGGGCGATCACTGCAATCGGCGGTCTGCGCAACAGCCGGCGCAGAGGCTGTTGACAGCAGAGCGGCAAAGAAAATCAGGCTAACCCGTCGCATTATACACCTCACCATTGCTTTCGACCCGCCACGTTTGGATGCCGTTGTTGTGGTAGGTCGAAAACTTGCCGCGTGCTTCGACAAGTTGCTGAACGAAGGGTTGCGTATAGCCGGTTTCGTCCGTGGCTCGGCTCATTAACAGTGTCTCGCTGCCGTCCCATCTCCAGGGCAGGGTGAATTCGGTCAGGCATTTCGACATCACCGGCTCTGACAGCTGCGCTTGGGTCCAGTTTCGCCCACCATCCAGTGACACATCCACGTGCGAAATCTTCCCGCGTCCAGACCAAGCGATGCCCCGGATCTGGTAGAACCCTTTTTCCGGCAGGGACTGGCCGCCTGATGGGAAGGTGATGATCGATTTGGCCTCCATCACCAGCGAAGATATCCGCGCCCTGCCGGATTTCAGCAGATCGGTGTATTGACCGGTTTCAAATGTCGCAAACAGGGGTTGGTCAGTCACCTCTATCCGCTGCACCCATTTGATGTTCAGATTGCCTTCGCAACCCGGAACCAGCAACCGAACCGGATACCCCTGTTCGGGGCGCAGCATTTCTCCATTTTGCGCAAAAGCCAGGATGCAATCGTCCAAAGCCCGTGCCATCGGAAGGCTGCGTGCCAATGCTCCGGAATCCGCGCCTTCGACGATCAGCCACTTGGCCGTTTCAGTATCAGCCCCGGCATCTCGCAAAAGGTCGGACAGCCGCACGCCGGTCCATTCTGCGCAGCTGAGGAGGCCGTGAATGTCCTGCGCGGTTAGATATGGAGACGTTTCCTGCCCGCCATAGGTTGCTTTGCCCCAAGTCAGATCGCTGTTGCCGGAACACTCAAGAAACCTGAACGCGGTGACAGTGGGAAAGCGGCGCAGATCCTCCATGCTGAGTTCAAGGTTGCGATCGACAAGCCCGTGAATGACCACTTTGTGCTTTGCCGGATCCATGTCGGCATACCCGCCGTGGGATCGTTCATAAAACAACCCGTTGGGGGTGACGATCCCGCGCAGATCCTGTAGCGGCGTGCCGGTCCAGGAGGATTCGTTCATCGGCGGGACATACCCCTTTGGTGCATGCTGGGATGGGGTCGGGCGACGGATCACTTTGTGTTCATAGGATGACGGGTGGCCATAGGGATTTGTTCCGACCGGATCGCCCAATTCGGTTGCCCAGGGGCGTTGTAGGGGGCCGGCCGCCGCGCCCTCAGCCCCGAGCCCGGCAACCAAACCAGCCGCCGTGCCAGTGGCAATGCCGGCACCGCCCGTCAACACGCTGCGCCGCGTAAGGTCGGTACCGCGCTTGCCCTGCTTGTCTTCATCATCACTCATGTCAAAATCCACTTTTCCCGTTCTGAGCCGCCGCGACCTAATTCAGTATTGCCTCAATATCGGCTTCGGTAAATTTGGGCAGGTCTGGTGTTTCAGCCGCAAAGGCGTATCGCAGGAAATTAGCCAACTCCACGATCTGCGCCGGTGTCATACGGTCCTTGAAGGCAGGCATCGGGCTGGAATTGGGTACGGATCTGGGTTCGGGAAAGCCATTAACGATTGCATAGAGCATGTTGCGGCCCCCAACCTGCGCCAGCGTAGAGTTGCCCGCCAGTGGCGGCGCCCCATCTTTCACACCCTTGCCGCGCGGGCCATGGCACATCGAACAATTGTTCAAATACAATGCCCGCCCCTCGGGAAATGAAGCTGCGGTCTCGGCATCCGCAGCGGCCAAAGCGACGTTGTCGTTAACCCTTGGGGCTGATGGCAGATCCAGAAGATAGGTTGCCATGGCGATCCGATCTTCATCGGTCAACTGCGACAATGAATTCTTAACCACCAGATACATTTCCTTGAATGCAGTTCCTTTGGGTCCTTTGCCCGTTTTGAAGAATTCGGTCAGATATTCCGCGGTCCAGCCGCGCTGTTTCAGAGCCTCGGGCCGAATATCGGGGGCTTCATAATCTGCAAGCGGTGCCCCGGCCAGCGCCCGTCTACGCTCAGCGGCACCAAAGGTGTTATGCGGCGTGTGGCAGGCACCGCAATGGCCCAGACCTTCGACCAGATAGGCACCCCGGTTCCAGACCGCGTCCCGGGACGCGTCGGGTTCATATGTTCCCCGCTTCGCAAAGAGCACATTCCAAAAAAGTACAAGCTGTCGAATATTGAAGGGAAAGCGCAGTTCGTTTTTCGGAACGCTTTTGTCGACCGGCGTCAGGGTCATCAGATACGCAAGCATCGCATCGGAATCTTGGCGCGTCACCAGGTGGTACGATGGATAGGGCATTGCAGGATAGAGGGGCTGAAAGGTCTTGTACGAGCCAAAAGCGAGGACTTGGTAGAACTCGGCCGAGCTCATGCCTTTGATGCCTTCTTCCGACGGGGTGATGTTCGCGGAGTAAATTCCGCCGAACGGGGTATCAATCCTGAGCCCGCCTGCGAACGCTGCTCCGCCTTCGGGGGTATGACAAGACGTGCAGTCGCCTGCTGCGGTCAGATATTTCCCTCGCGCGATGGTTTCGGCATCCGTCGCAATCGGCTGGTTCTCGACACTGGGTACGGCCCACAGCCAGAAGAAAAGAATGGTCAATACCACTGCGCAGATGACAATTCCAAGAATAACTTTGAACAAATGCGCCATAGGTGCTTCCCGACCAATCAATTCGATCTCGAGGGTATTGGGACAATGCTAAAGCATTACCACATCTACACATATCTGTCTTGGGGCGTTGTTTCGCCAAACGTTGCCCGGTTGTCTATGTTTGGATTTGGACGTGTTTAGCGCTCAGTCAAATACGAAAAACGCGGATACAAGCGGCGAAACCATATCGAGGTTTTGTTTGGCAGGCTCAAAGTCTTCCTCGTAGCAACCGCTATATTCTAAAAACGCATCCTGAAACTAGGCCGCAAAATACCTGAAGTGCTACCAACCCAAAACGGGTTGATAGACGAAATGAACCATCAGAGTGCACAGGGCAATGCCGCACAAATTGAGCCAAAACCCCGCCCGCGCCATATCGGTGATTTTAAGATCAGGGTTCGAAAACACGATCGCATTTGGGGCGGTCGCTACTGGCATCATGAAAGACATATTGGCTGCAAGCGCGGCTGGCACTGCCAATAAAAGCGGGCTCCAACCGAACCCGACGGCAACGGCGGAAACCACCGGAAGTATCGTTGCGGCCGAGGCTGGGTTTGACATGATCTCGGTCAGAAAGACCATCATCGCAACGACCAGAAACACCATGGCGAAAACCGTGATGTCTATTGCTGACACCTGTTCTCCGATCCAATCCGCCAGCCCGGTGATTTGAAACGCCAAAGCCACCGCCAGCCCGCCTCCGATCAGGATCAATACGTTCCACGGCAATTTCACAGCGGTTTCCCAATCCAGCGCGAATTTCGTCATATCTGCATTTACCGGGGTCGCGAAAAGCAACAAAGCTGCGATCAATGCGACGCCGGTATCCGTGATTGGCAACCCGGTGAAATGCGTAATCTGGTCCCCGAAAATCCAGCCGGTTGCGGCCAGACCAAAGACCGCTGCAACGGTCTTTTCCGCACGGCCCATGGGCGGAAGCCGTTCCCGTTCAATGCGCACCGCGTCGGCAAGGTCGTTATCCACCAGGCCCTCGCACCGAAACAAGACAAAGCACAACAAGGCCCAGGCAATAAACAACATGACCATTGTCACCGGTAGACCGATCATCAGCCAGTCAACGAACTCGACCGTAATGCCGTATTCACCGGACATGATTGTCGCCAGCAAAGCATTGACGGGCGATCCGATTAAAGTGGCCATTCCGCCAATCGATGCGCTGTAGGCCACCGCAAGCATCAGGCCAACGGAAAATCGGCGCAGTTCATCCGAGCCTGCAACTTTGCTTTTGATGAAATCGATGACGGACAGTGCAACGGCATACATCATGATTGTTGCCGCCGTATTCGTGATCCACATCGAAAGAAATGCGGTGGCAATCATGAAGCCCAGGGTCAGATTGCGTGGCCCCGTACCGGCCCTTGAAACAATTGCCAGCGCGATCCGCCTGTGAAGGCCGACAGCTTCAATCGCCATGGCAAGCATGAACCCACCCAAAAACAGGAATATGAGGGGATGGCCATAGGCCTGCGTGACCGTAGTAATCTCGGCAACTCCGGCGAGCGGCATGACGACAACCGGCAGTAATGCCGTTGCGGCCAGAGGTATGGCCTCACTGAGCCACCATGCAACCATCCACGCCAACAAGGCCAGCAACGTCCAGCCCGCATCGGACATTCCGGGCGGTGGATCAAGCGACTGAACAAGGAAAAACAGTATCGGGCCCGACAGAAGCGACAAGATTACGCGCCAACGGGAACGGACTGACTGGACTTGAAGCTCCTGCATGATACCAACCTTCGGTGTGGCAATCCCGGCGATATGTCTACGCAGCACTCATGGCCGCGGCTAGTGTCAGACTAGGGCAAACATCTGGCTAATGTCATCTGCAGGGTTTTTTAAGGTGTTGCGGGCGATAAACCAAACGGTTTGAGCAGCCTAAATTTACGCGTTTTCCGAATTGGTAATGGCCATGCAAGGCCAGACGGGCGGGTGATTGATAGCCGGTGGCTGATTGACCTGCGGACGTTCAGAGCGGCGCTGATCCGGCACAGGACGACGGGTGCACATCTTATGATGGGCGACAAGCGCAACGCCGATGGCACGTGCTTCAAGTGGTTTGATATTCGGTCGTTCCCGAAGAAGCCGGCGTTGGTGGTGGCGCGAGGGTGAAGGTCAGGCTAGCGCTTGAACTGCTCCAGCGTTGTTTTCACGTTACTAGTGTGCTCAAACCCTTAGATTAGAGTAAAATCAATAGAGTGCAGCCTATCGAAAATGATCCATTTCAGGACGCGATTGTTCGCTTTGTCGACGACGCCAGGAAAAAGGCCGACACCGGCAGCAAACTTGGAGCGCGGCGTATCACGCCGCCTTTGGCGTTGCCGGGGCGCTCGGAATAATTGTCGCAACGCTTTCCCAGAGCACCTTTCCAAATGGCTGGGCGACACACAAAGACACGGTTATCACGGTTCTGTCAGTTTGTGCCGCACTTTTGACCTTCGTAGGTGGCTTTGGTGGATTTGAGCGCAAGTGGCGTTCAAACCGGATTTATCGAACCGAGTTGGACCTAATTCGCATAGACTTGGCAAATCCGAACAAGGATATTGATCAAATCCGTGAGGCTGTACGAGAATCGTCAATTCGCCACAATCAAGTGGTCGTTTCATCGGAAGAGTAGCTTTTCCGCATATTGCAACTCGTGCCAGTAACAGCTCTTAGACGGCCCAAAATCAGCGCGCTTGTCCCCAAGCCCTAGAACGGGTCGGACCCACTTAGCGTCAAACGCAATACAAGTCTGAGAATTGAAGTGGCGCCCCCACACTGAATTTTTCCGCCAACTGGCACCGCATAAGTAACTGATTTTTCTCGCCATCTCAAGCAAGCAACTTCTCTCAGTGCCCCCCTTTGTGTCACCTCTCACCACGAGCCACATAGATCGTTGTAAGATCTATATTGGTTCTTCTGTAGAATATTCTTCGGGTTCTTCAGGAAGGGCAACTATTTCGCCCGCACAAATTTGCAAGAACTTCCCAAAGGATTACCTAAAATTGTTATAGTTAGCAGTTCCCTTGCGGCATCTTCGCTTAAGGGATTAATTTTAGTGTTTATTAAGAACTTCGATTGCCCAAATTCTAAGTTGGTCTGACCTGCTTTCGTCCTCTTTGGGTTCTCTTGATAATATGCCAACGGCTATGGTGAAACTCGAAAGTCGATCTAGCGACGAAACAGAAACCTGTACTAGGCATGGTTTTATCACGCTGCGGTTTTCTAAACGTGACCTGAATTTTATACGATTGACAATAAATTATTACGAAAATTGTCAACTATCACTCTGGCTCCACGCCTCTTTCGCATACCCATGTGAGACAGATATTGAAGCGTGCGAAGCTGCTAGGTTAGCTAGAGCCTGCCCTAACTCGGGATTTTTGTCGAAGCCTTCAACAACGATTTTCATTTGACCTTCCTGACGCCTAGTCTCCATATATCGCTCCAGCACCCTTAATGCGGCGGAAATCACCACTGTAGAACCGATAACTAGTGTGGATATAGTGATTGGCTCTCCCGCAAGACCGTCGCTTGTTTTGATCTTTCGTTCAATTTCAACTTCGTCAATCAAATCGCCACTCAAAGAATCAAGTATTTCTTGGATAATTTGCTCTGTTTCAGAACCAAAGTCTAACAACATCGTGTAATCCGACATTCTAATTTCCCCCTGTAGCAATGTTAGCCATTCGCGTTAACTTCTCTGGAAACATGCATTCTCTGTAATCCTTTGGAACAAATGGGTATGAACTGCAAAAGTTAGCTGCGAAGTATTGGCAATCAACATGATGGCAGCGACGAATTGAATCCGCCAACCCTGGACTTACAACACCCTTAAGCGCACTCAACAAAACGATTAAGTCCAGCATGACGCCTCTTGCCTCACTGTCACTCAAAGAGGGAGAATCGACTCCGCCAAAGGCCCCTCTAGGATCAAAGTTTCCCAATGGGTAAGATAACGTTTCGCCGCTTGGGAAGAATAAAGTCGCCACCCGAACGTCTGGATGCTGCATATTGGCGTACGACTTGGACATCCCTTCTGGAATTAAGCCCGGAAAATCAATGCAGGCCGCGAGGACCGAATCCCGAGTCGCCAACTCTTGCCAGTCTCTTGATGCCTCCGATAGTATTGGGTGCGCCGCCGACGATCCTAGTCCAGCGTAACTTCCACCCAAGAAAACTTCGGGCTCCAAAAAGTAATAGCACTCTTCTTCGAGATTAATCTTCTCAGGATACATGGGAAACACAACATCGTAATCCAAGTCTTTCAGCCAAGACTGAAGTGTGTCCCGGAACTTGTACGGGTTTTCTCCTGCAAATTGATCTTCCAGAAGAATTAACTCATCCTCAAGCTCAAAAGTAAATCTATTCAAAAGATCACAAAATGCTCTTTCCGGGAGGCTTGTGTGAAAAGCAGCGTTAATCAATGGCAAAATAACTTTTAGAATCATGGAACTGCTGTCTGTGACGTCGGTAAGAAAATCCAAGACCTTGAAATATGCCGGGTTCCGTTTTCGCCATCTTCTGAACACAAGCGGGTCATCCGGCTGCTGAGAGCTTTGCTCACAAAACTTCTGCCAGTCGAATACTGATGCTGCGCACTCCAGTAGCTCCTTCGCCGAAAAAACACAGCGCCTTTCCGCCTCACAGTCAGAACTACATCTGATACTGAAAGATTTGTCTGAATTCCCAACAAGAACGTACTCCCGATCTAAACGCTCAAAAAGTGTAAAACTGAAACTTGATGCAACCCAATTCTTCCAATTTACATCAGCGTTAGACAAATCCCGAAAGGCCAGCCAACCTTGCCTAAAACACTCATTGGCGTAGGCATAAACAAACGGCAAACGAAGACCCTGCCAATAATGGTATTGTTCGTGTAGTCTGACTTTTACATCTCGCTCAGTTAGCGCATTAAATATAGGAGTGAAGTCCGCGCCCTTTACTGCTGGGTTTTCCTTCAGTATTTCATCAAAATCTCTTCCGTATTTTGAAACATCAATATTATCGTAAATAATAAATGTTGTTGTATCAATAAACGATCTAATCATTTTACTTTTGGCTTCCAGTCGCTCAAAGCGCACTTGGAAACGGTCATCCGCTGACTAAATAAGTGAGATTTTGCCGATTAAGAAATGAAAGATTATGCTTACCATCTAATTTCTCAATCCTTTATCTTAACAACTGCAACGCTATCGAATAGAGACCAAAAACCCTTCTCTGCATCAGGTGACAATGATCTTTCTGCATCAGGATTGTCCTTTGTTGAAAACACAACTGGAAGCCATGTTCTGGAGCTATAATCCTTAAGAGCCTCTGCGACAGGTAGTTCAAGAAAAGCTCCGTCCATCTTAACGACAAATGGGGCTGTTGGGAGGGCATAAATCTTTTTTTCTACAAGCAATTTTAGCACTGCGTCGACAAAATCTGAGTTTAAGGCAGTCCAAATTACTAAGTTCCTGTAACCGGGGTAGTAAAGATCTCGGTGACCATCGGCTTCGTCTCCCAAGATTATTCTCGAAAGCGAATAGGCACTCGGCGTCATGTCCTTTGCCACCTCAGTCAGAATCTCTTCTTCTAAACTCATGGCGATGCAGTCCTGCTCCAAGAGAGCCGTCCTAAACAGCGATCTGGGCGACCCTAAATCGATATGGAAAACTAAATGACCAATCGTTTCTACCATGAAACGGCTTCTCCTACAAGATTTCGGAAGGTAAGCGCTCCAGCAATGGGCTCCCGAGTAGGTGGCGTCACATAACGACTTTTTTCAGACCTCTGCCGGAGATCAGGTTCTACCTCTCTGTTCGAGTTACACGGAGTATCTGGGAGCCATCAAACGGCAGACCAAGCATCCATCATTCCATTCAATCGACTGATATTAAACGGCTAAATAGAATGGCAGCAAATCATGTCTCACCAAACGTGCTTCGCTGACTTGGTCGTGAGTTGTGCAAATGAGAGGAGCGGGTGCGCCCCTCTCAAAACACTGTCAAACAAAAATGAAGACGTCATCCATCGCAAACTGAGTTCCGAAGCCGTTAAGGTCGGGGTCGTTCGTGCCGCCAGATGATACAAACTCAATTCGTTCAACATCTTTAAAATCGTTCCCAAAAACGAAATCGATTTCACCATCAGTATCGAGAATAATCGTTTCGTTTCCGCGCTCAACATACGAACCATTGATAAGATCATAGCTGGTTATCGTTAGCTCAAGATCATTGTTCCAAGCTGATGTAAAAGAAGCCCTGTCTAGATCAAAGCCACCGTCATTCGTGATCGAACCGGGAAGACCTCCACCATTGAATGCAACCCAATCACCAGAAGTGTTGCCAGTGACATAACCAGCTCCCTGATCGAAGTATGATGGAGCATGGATTGCAAAAAGATTGTCGAAATCAAACCCTTGGATCGCTTGGTCAATATCTCCAAAATATCCAAAACCATCGTAGATCAAGTTGGTTGTATTGAAGATAAAGAGGTCATCGAAATCTAAAATTTGCCGTGGTCCCTGCTTCGGCAAGTTGACGTCCACGCCGCCTTTTGGAGCGAAATCCTTCATAAGTGCAGCAGTGGATGAGTAAGTTCTCACAAACTCATCCGGATCAAATAGGATTCCCAGATTTACACCTTGGTCGAACTGGGACTGGGTATCGTAGGCACCGCTGTATATACCTCCTTGAGTAAAATTGGGTTGGTCAAAACGCAATTCAAAGTGCAGATGCTCATCGGTACCCGTTCCCGTATTACCTACGAGACCAAGCGTGTCGCCTATGTCCACGAAATCGCCTTTGCTTACCAAGGGCGCATCTTCCATATGAGCGTAGAAAGAATAAACCGTCTCTTGGCTTGGCAATGTGTGTTTGAGAATTACGTAATTTCCAAATCCGCCACCACTTCCGTCGTCGAGGCCAACTTCATAAACTTCTCCGTTAGCGACGGCGAAGATATATTGCTCGGCTTGAGTACCGCTAAAACAGTCGTAGTCAGCCCCTAGATGATACCAATCTGGCGTACTGGTTCCCCCAACGTTAATTAGCTTATCGACTTCGTTCGAATTGTCTCCAAACCCAAATGTTTCTTTAGCCCGAGTTTCATCGACTGGAACAATGAACTTTGTCGCTTTTTTGGCTTTTCTCGCCATAACAATCCCCCACTAGTAAAAGGCATGCAACAAACCGCATGCGTTAGGGTCAGGATGCATTGATTTCGGCTGCGCTGCGTGATTCACGAGTTGGAAAACGGAGCGGTGACATGAGCGACCTTTTCTGGCTGAACG